>JAUVBB010000168.1 GCA_030591445.1 Deltaproteobacteria bacterium
GCTCGCGCACGCTATCGTCGCTGATCATACTCTGGAGCTGTTTGCGGAAAGCCGGCACGTTACCCAGGGGGCCCTTGAGAGCCTTGAGCGCATCGCGTAATTCGAGCAGTTTGGCCAACTCTGGAACCTGTTCGATAATCTGGTCAGGCTCAAAAGAGCGAATGTTGTTGAATTTCAAGTCTACCGCCATCTCGCCGCCTTTTTCTTCGGAGAGCTTGTCGGCAACGGTGAGCTTGAGCCCTAAGTTCTGGGCCTTGAGCACTTCGTTGAAGTTGTCCTTGTCGATGTTGATAGGTGCGCGATCTTCCACCACCCGCTCGTCTTCCGCTTGGGTGAAGTCTCCCATCACCAATACCCGCAAGGGTAGTTCTACCTGCTCCTGGGCATCGCCCGTAGCCGGCTTGTAGACAATGTTGACTCTTTCTTTTGGGGCAACCGATCCTTCTTTTCCCATTGTGCTTCTCCCTCCTGGTCTAGCGCCAACTAGACCGAACTTAGACGTTTCTTGCAGTGATCAAAATCACGCTTTTAGAAAAAAACTAAAAAATTATCCTTTCAATATTTTCAAGGCCGCCGCCGGATGAATGCGGGCGATGCGATCCAGGGTTTGTCCGGCTGCGACCCGGCTGCGATCGTCGTCCTCGTCGTCCAGACCCCGGTGCACAACCAGCAAGGCTGATAGCGCCAGGTCCGGGTCCCATTCTTCAAGTTTCACTTCATCGATTTGATTCAGGATCTCTTGCAAGTGCGGCCGGGCCAGCGTGGTTTGGCCGATGTCGAGTAGCAACTGGGCCAGGGCCAGGCGCCAGGCGAGCCGATCTTTGCCCGCGCTTACCGCCGTGAGTTCTTCGTGCAAGAGGCCGATGGCCTCGGCCAGTTTTTTCTTCTTGGCCAGTTTCTTGGCCTCGCCCAGTTTTTCGGCCACCGGCAGTCCGCTGTCGCCGCCGACGGCTAGGTCGTCTTGCCCGCCTCCGCCCAAAGCGATGCTTTTGAGCCAGGCGCGGGTTTCTTTGTCGGCAAAGGGTGTGCCGTCATTGAAGCTCAGGCGATCGAGTCCCGGCAAGCGGCGGACGAACAAAGCGGTTTGCTCACAAACCGCGTCATAGGCGGCCTGGTGGGTGCCGCCCAATTTTTCCAGAGCATCGGCACTCAGGCGGCTTAAATCCAACCAAAAAAGGAACTCACGCACCCGGCCTTCGGCACTGACTACGGCCTGCTCGAAGTCCCCGGCTTGGATCAGGCCTTCGATGCCGCCGCGAACCATACTGTCGGGGGCGGGCAACATGGTTTGGCCCCCGTCGGCCATGGGTATTTTGTCTAGGTTGAGCCAAGCGCCGATGCGTATCATGCGATAGGCCAGCGCATTGGTGGGTTCGGCTTGGAGCAGGTAATCAGCGGTCTTGATTAAGTGTTCTTGACCGGCCTTGATGAATTGTTCCACCTCGCGAGAGGAGGCGGGCGCACCGGCGGCCGGTAGGGCCGCGGCGGGCACAGCCGCGGCTGCGCCCGCGGGAGCCTGGGCGGGGGCAGCCTCGGCAGACGCTGGTGCCGGTTTTGGCTCTGGTTTGGGCTCGTCGATGGGCCAGCGCCCAGCTATTTCGATGATGCGGTTGAGTACCGGCGCCTCTTCGATGTGTTCGCGCAGCATGGCATCGAGGGCTTTGATATTGGCGGTAAGTTCGCCGATGCGTTCTTTGGTTTGAGGCGCTGGGTTGTCGGCGCTATCGAGGAACTTTTCGATGCGTGCCGACCACCATTCGACCGCGTTGACTCGGCCGCGCATGCGTTTCTTGGCCGGATAAAGCGTTTCCCAGAAATTCTCCACCAGGTTCTTCAGCAGGGCCGAGCCGTCGAATAAGCCGTCGAAGCCCCGGGTCTCGCATAGCCCCCCGGCCAGGTAACAGGCCACCAGGATATTCTTCGATTTCTCCGCCAAGATGGCGGTGGCCTGCTTGACCACCTGTTCCCAGTTGATGCCGGCCCCGGATGCCGAGGCGATGGAGAGCTTGTCGATTTCATCCTGCAGTTTTTCGAAGTCTTCATCATAGCGGACGTCTTCTCCGGAAGGTTTGTCCGCGGAGATGGGCTGGATGCCGAGCTCGGTAAGTTCCATGGTGCCTGCGCCTACCTTTCTGAGTCGGCCGACACGGAAACGATGGCCTTGGGGACCGGCAATGAGCCGGCCGGACCCTTGATGTCTAGCAAAGCCTTGGCTCCGCGAATGGTATAGCCGACCCCAATGTTGCTGACCCGCATCTGGGCTAAGCGACGGGCCGAGGCCGGCGGGAAGTCGCCAGGCGTGAAGCTACGGGTGCCACGGCGAAATTCTCGCAGAAAGGCCTGAAAGCCGCCGGGGCCTTCGTATTTTTTGGTCAGGGTAAAATCCTTGAAGTGAATCTCTAAGGTGACGTCGCCGCAGTTGTCGGGTTTCCAGATGAAGTCGCGCTTGATCGGGTAATTAAGATTTTTCAGGTTCTGGGTCTTTTCATTACAGCGCAAAGACAACAAGGTCGAATGGGGCTCGATGATGGCGCCCTGGTTGACGTTGGTGGGCCGGGTCTTGATGTTGACCTTGTATTCGGGCAGCAGCGATTGCTGTTGCACGGAGCCCTTATCCAGAAAATCGAAGAACTGCTTGCGCAGCGGGAAACGGTGACCCAGGGAAGAGGCCGCCCGGTAGCTGGCCCGACCGCGGGTGACAAAGGCTACCGCCGGGCCCTTGACGAATTTCCAGACCACGCCGCTGGACTTGTCGAACATGGCTTCCCGGCGCTTGGAATCAGGCACGTGCCGAATCTCGGCCAGGACGTTGCCATCCCAGCGATTTTGTAACTCGACGGCCGCCTCGTGGATCATGTAATCGGTCAGGAAGGCCAATGGGCCCTCGGCTAGGCGCAGAAATAATTTATTGTCTTTGTGGTGTTTGCGCAGCACAGCCTTGAGCCGGGTGAAAGCGCCGTGGGCGGCATGCATGGGTGATTTTTGGTCGGCACCGCCGGTATAGAACATCGAGGCCATGCGAAAGGCCATGTTCGACGAGGTGGTCATGGGCACCACCTTGGTCAAGGCGGTTTTATAGGCGATGAGTTGTTCGCCCTCTTTGGCGATTTTGGCCAAGTCTTCGACCGAGCCCACGGCGGGCATATCCGGGATCGAGGGGATGGCGCCGGAGCCGCCCTTTTTGGCACGCTCTTCCCGCTCGGCCCAGGCCATCACCACCTGGAAGTCCATGGCATTGCGCGCCCAGGGGGGGGCATCGTCGCCGTCGGCCAGAAAGGACATTTCCTTGCCCATGCGCTCGATCATGGCGAAGTAGGGGTTGGATGGTTCGGCCATTTGCTGGGTGACTTCCCGCCGCTCGGTCTCGCCGACAAAGCGAATTTGGCTGGAGTCGAACTTTTCCAGGAAGCGTTTCCAGGCTTTGACATACTCGCGCCGGTAATATGGCTGGAACTCGATTTTGGGCCCTTGCAGGATAGTGGGATCTTCGACCGCGGTTTCGTATTGGCCGATAAATTTTTCGATCTTGGCCCGGCCCAGCGTGGTAAAGGCTGGCGGTACCCGGAGCCGGTCCGGTTCGACGATGCGATCTCGGCCCCAGAAGTCGCCCATGGTTACCGGCGGTAGGCTGGGTTGAACATTGGCCCATTTAACCAACCATTGCAGGTTGCGGCCCCGCCGGGTCATGGCCAGTTGGCGCAAGCCGTTCATCAATTGGGTGCGTTCGGCCGTGATGGTTTCTGCGTTGGCGGTCCACTGCAGGTAGATGACATACAGCGGCAATAGATACTTGGCCGTCATTTCGGGCATGAGCGGGTCGGCCGCCACCAGCCCGCTGAAAGTGCTTTGGGGTAGTTGCTGGCTGTCTTCGGGCAGCTCGTCTTCCAGGCGGCTGTCGAGCAGACCGATGCGGGTGCCCAGGTGCTCGACGTAGGCAACCACGATCTCTTCCGGCGTGTCGTCGGCGAACTTGCCGATTTTCTCCATCAGGGTTAGATCGAGCCGCTGCAAGAAACCTTCTTGGAACAGACGACAATACTCCCGCTTGAGTTTCTCTTCCATGCCTTCGGAATGGGTCAAGCCCAGGCGCGGTAGCCACCAACCTTCGTTGAGCGCTTCGAGCTCAGTGAGCTTTTCGCGAAAGCCCTTGATGATCAGCACATCTTTGACCAAATCTCCGGTCATGGTGGGCGAGCGGGAAAAACCTTCTTTAAAGGTGTTGATGGTGCCCAGGTTCTTGAAAAACGACAGCGACAACAGGCCGCAGACAAAGACCATGATGGCCAAGATGGCCAGAAATCCCAGGCTGCGGGTGACCATGCGCCAACGCAAAAATTCTTTGATGGGGGTAAACAGGTTGCGGTCGGCCGGCAGGATGCCGTCGAAGAAATCGCGCAGGAACAAGCCGTTGGTGGTGCCGGGCAAGGTTTCTTGGTGCTCTTGGAAAGCGGCCAAGGGACCCAGGGCGCGGGATTGGGTGGTGCCTTCTTGCCGCGCACTGCTGAAATAAATGCCGCGCAAGGCTGGGGCTTCTTGGTAAGGGTTGGCCTCGAAGGTGGCGTCGACGAAGTGGGCCAGCATTGGTTGCAGACCGGCGAACTCTTCGGCAAAAAGCAGCAAGCCCGGATCTGGTTTTTCCTCTCCGCGCAGCAATTCGAGTCGCAGGTCCTTAAGCCGGCCGGAGACCAGGGCAAAGCATTCTGCCACCAGGCCCTCGTGGCTGCCTTCGGTCGAGGCATTGGCATGGCCCATGGCCTGGGCCAGCACTTGGGGAGGCAAGCGCTCGGCCAATCCAGTCAAGCCCAAGACCTGGTCCATCTTGCTGACCATCACGTAAACCGGAAAACGGGCGCCGAAAGTACGCATGAGCTCGTCAAGCCGGCGGCGAATCGAGCGGCCTTGGTCGGCCAAGGCGTCGGCATCCAAGTTCATCAGTTGGTTGGCCGAAACCGTGACGATCACCCCGTTGATGGGTTCTTTGCGCCGGTGCTTGGCAAAGAGCATGAGTAGCTCTTGCCATTCTTGCTGATCGCTGCCCTCGGCCGTGGGCAGGGTGTAGCGGCCGGCGGTGTCGAGCACGATGGCTTTTTCAAAAAACCACCAATCACATGATTGGGTGGCCGAGCCGTCCGGCACCGGCTGGGCGTCGGTCACCGAGGATTGCAAGCGGCTAGAGCGCAGGGCTTCGGTTTTGCCCGCGCCGGGCGCGCCCAGGCTCAGATACCAGGGCAGAACATAAAGCGGATCCCCTTTTTGGCGCAGGTGCGAGGACCGCAGGGCGTCGATGGAACGTTGAAAATGCGAGCGCATGGCCGAAAGCAAACCGGTATCACGGCTGGCGGTGGCACTGGCGTTATCCTCGTGCTCCATGATGTGCTTGACGAACTGGTCTTCGCGCCGCCGAAACATCCATTTCTTGACAAAGAATATGATCAGGATAAGGCCCAGCACACCCAGGCCGATGGCCAGCCCGGCCCACCAGGGCCAGTTCTGGAACTTGACCAGGAAGTAGATCCCGACATTGATCCCGGCCAGCAGCAGGAGCAACAGGATGGGTTTGAGCAGGGATATGAGCAGCATCTTTACTTCCTTCGTAGCTTCAAGTTGCCGATTTGAAGAAATCGGCTACGGCTTGGTTCAGAGTCAGGCGATACATGAAGTAGAGCACCGCCACGAAAATCGGCGAGGCAGCCGCCAGGCCCATAATGAGCACCGAGCGCTTGCCCCATTGTTGGTTGCGCTTGGTCAACTTGCCCACCGAGGGATAAGAGCCGGGAAAGAGGCGCTCTTTGGATAGATCTCGGCTTTCGAAGTTCTCACCGAGCATGAGGCGCAGGTTGTCTTGTTTTATTTTCTCGAGTTGCCCCTGCGGATCCTGATAATAGGGGCCGGTAAAACCCAGGGCCAGGCACATAAGGTAGACTTCGCGTACCTCTTTCTTGTCGGGGCCCATCTGCTGGAGCCGGGCCAAAAACTCTTCGCCAGCGTTGGCGGTCTCGAAGTATCGGCGTTGTAGCGGTTCGCGCAGCCAGGCATTGCGGCCGGCCCAGGTCGAGGTGAGAATGACCTCGTCAACCCAGGCGCAGACGGCGAACTTGGCGCTCTGGAAGTCTTCGGGGGCCAGCTTGGCCGCGGCGCTGGTCTCATCGGCCCCCTGCATCAATTGGCCGAGATCCTGCTGCACCAATTCGAAGGACGGAGCCCCGGTGCTGTCGCGCCCGTCGACTAGGTAGGACACATAGGCGAAGATTTCCAGAAAACAGTCGATCACACGCATCGCTTTAGCCTCCCAGTACGATGATCTCGGCGTTCATGTCCTGGGGCGCGTTGTCCCAGTGAAGGGAGATGCTTTCGTTCTTTTCTACCTCGGGCCATAGCCGGTTGGTGGTGTCAATCTGGAAATACAAGGTGTCGACGCGCTGGGGCAAACCCGGCGGAGTGGTCGGATGGTGAATGAGCGGAAGGCCAGGAATAGCCCGGGCGATGAGCGTAGTCAGGTTGTCGGCGGTGCCCAGTTTGGCCACGTTGGTGATGTCGGAGACGGCGGCACTCGGGTCGGACCGGGTCTCGACCATCAGCCAGTACATATTGGAGCGATCGAAGACGCTGTGGGGGATGGGCGCGGTGTAGAAGTTGCCATCGTGTTCGAGGCGCACCTGGTATTCGGGCCCGACGATGATGTCATCGAGTAGTTTGCCAATCAGGGCATGGACCGAGGCGAAACACAAAAAGAGCCGGGTGTGATCGTAGGGCGGCACCACCAGACGACCGTCATGGCGCACGCCGGTGGCGCTGAGCTTTTCCGAGAAAGTTGACAGCTCGCCCACCAACTGGCGCAGGGCCAGGTATACTCCCCAAGGGTGGACATTGCGGGTTTCGTTAAGCTGCATCAACATGGGTACGTAACGGTTGAGCGAATGCAGGGCCAAGAGCATCACCATGTACTTGATGTCGAATTTCATGGTGTGCATCTCTTTGGGGTTTTTGTACTCTTCCAATTGGCGGCAGCGCGAGGCCACCTGGTCGCGCACGTCCTTGATGATGCGGACCAGCAAATCGGAAGAGTCGATGGCCACGCAGGGCGGGATGTGGCGACGAGATATGCGGATTTCTTCGCCATTGCGTTCGAGTTGGGCGATGGGCAGGAACAGATAGTTGTCCGACTGCTCCATCTCGGTCTCCCAGAATATGCGTACCGCCTGGGTGAGCCGTTTGACCTGGGCGCGGGGTCCTTCTCCGTGCAGGTCGTTGACCTCCTCGGGCTCGGCCGAGGTCATATAGCGGGTGCTGACCCGGGAACTGGCATCGCCGCTTTCGACCACCGAGACATTGCCGGCGGCCGGATTCCACTTGCGCAGACCCAGGTAGACACTGAAGGGTTTTTCGCCCTCTACCCAGGCGTCTTCGAAGGAGCGCGGTTTGATAATGGCGTTGCCTGGATAGACGGTGTGGGTGCCGTCGGGAAAAATGAACTCCCCGCCCAGGATTTCGAATTGGCGGTTGCTCAGGGCCGCTTCTTGCACCTGCAGTTTGGCTACGCCCCAGAAATAGGGTTGACCGTATTGCTGCAGATACTGAACCATGGAGCTCTGGTACTGATCCATGATCTGGAAGTGTTGCGGCTGTAAAAACAGCCCCTGGTGCCAATACAACGGTTTTATTTCGCTCAACTTACTACCCCTCTCAGCCTGGGCAACGGCAACGGGACATGATCTGGTTTACTTTCTGTCGTCGTCCGGCGTGGCGTCTTCGATCTTGACTTCGATCTTCTCTTTTTTCTCTGCCTGGTCGCCCGGGCTCGCTTTCTTTTTTGCTGCTTGCTGATCTTTGCGCTCTTTTTCTAAATCCTTGGCTTCTTTCGGCCCCAGGAACAAGTCGATCAAGAGCGGCTGGGGCCAGCGGTAATTCTCCTTCCACCACAAGAAGCCCTCCTGGTAGTAGCGCAGGGGAATTTCGTAGACCAGGGCTGCCTTTTGCGGCTCTGTGTCCAGGTAACTGGCATAGCCGAGCACCACCCCCACGAACTGGGTGTGCTTGGCCCGGTCCATGGTCATGATTTTCATCTCGCCGGGATGGACGAAGATGCGCTGCAAACCAGTGACGGTATCGGAGAAAGAAGTACAGGACAGCAGCCGCGCCACCCCCTCGGCGTCTTTGGCCAGATCGGTGAAGGCGTCGCCATTTTTGAGCTGATAGACGCACAGCGCCAAGGTATGCTGCTTGCCTTCGTCGAGGTTGAGCATGGTGTCGGCTTTGAACTTGAGCTTGATCGCCATGGGCTCGAAAGGCCAGTCAGTAGAGGGCGGTTTTCCGTCCGGGGTTGAAGCGCAGGCCGAGAGGCAGAGTATTGCCAGTAGGCAGGCCCAGATCGATTTTCCTGGTTTCCATTTCATTTCAAGTAGTTTCCGATGCCACATGGGTTTTTACTCCCGTTTGAGTTTATTTTTCGTTTCCCTGGCTACCTGATATTTTTCTGACCGGCTGTGATACGGCTCACGCCTGCCCCTTTTGTTTTATTTCTGCTCTAAGATACTGACTTTCAGCCACTTTTTTTTATTCCAAAAGCCCTGGTATGTCAAATGATTAAATCATTTTAGTCCCAACGGAAACGGACCCTTGGCCACAGCTTTGTATTGCAAGTTTCGCCCAAGTCCCCTATGCTCTGCGGCCATGGAAAATTCAGCCGAAAAAGACCCTACCGATCTGCCTATGAGCTTTGCCCAATTTGGTATTGAGCCAGACATTGTGGCCGCCCTCGACGAAATGGGCTATGACAAGGTTCTCGAAGTCCAACAAGCCACCATTCCGCCGCTTTTGGCCGGGCGCCACCTCAGCATGCGGGCCAAGACCGGCAGTGGCAAGACCGCCGCTTTCGGCATCCCCATGTTGCAACGGCTAGATCCGGCCAACACCGCGCCCAGCTTGTTGGTGCTGGCGCCGACCCGCGAGTTGGCATCCCAGATTACCGCCGAGCTAACCGGCATTGGCAAGAAAAAGGGCATCAAAGTGGTGGCGGTCTATGGCGGCGCCTCGATACAAGGTCAAATCCAGGCCTTGCGCGACGGGGTTCAGGTGGTGGTGGGCACCCCTGGTCGCCTGATGGACTTAGCCTCACGCAAGGAACTCAACTGGAAGAACTTCCAGTCGGTGGTGCTCGACGAAGCTGACGAAATGCTGTCGATGGGCTTTTTCGAAGACGTCAGCCTGATCATGGATGGCTGTACCGCCTGTGAGCAAGTGGTCATTCTCTCGGCCAGCCTGGAGGGCGACACCACCCGCCTGATCGATACCTACACCTCTGACGTAGTGCGCATCGATTTGTCCTCCGATCGGCTTTCGGTGGAGGGCATCCGCAATATTTATTACGTCATTGGCGATGAACTGCCCCGACATCACTATTTGCTATATGTGCTGGCCCAAGAAAAACCCAATTCGGCCATCGTCTTTGTCAACACCCGCAAAGACGCCTCGGTGGTGGCCACATTGATGGCCCGCGAAGGTCTGCAGGCCGAGATGCTTTCGGGTGAGCTTCCCCAAAAAGAACGCGAGCGGGTCATGGGCGCCATCCGCGCCGGCAAGCTGCGCTACCTGGTGGCCACCGATGTGGCTGCCCGTGGTATCGACATCAGCGATTTGACCCACGTAATCAATTTCTCCCTGCCCGAGGATCCGGCCATTTTCTTGCACCGGGTCGGCCGCACCGGCCGAGTCGATCGAGAAGGCACGGCCATCAGCCTGGTCAGTGGCCTACGACTACGTACCCTGGGGGTACTAGAAAGAGAGTTTGGCGTGGCCTTTGAAGAACGAAAATTCCCCCCGCCTGCCCAAATGCGCAAAGACCGTTCCGCGGGCAATATCGAATCCCTGATCAAAGCCGCCGAGCTAGCCATCTGCGACGGTTTTCTAGATCAATCCCGGGCCGTGCTCGATCACGAATCCGCGGTGCAGATCGTAGCCTATCTACTCAAGCGCAACGGCGACCAGGTTCACGACGAACAACGCTCGTCCGCCAACCGCCCCCAACACGGTCCCCCCCGCCGCGACTCCGACAAAAGCCGGCGCCCCCACTCGGGCAAATCCCGCTCCAGCCGTCCCCCCCGCAGCAGCAAACCCCGCCGCCGCGGCTAGCGTTATCGTTTCATTTCGTTTACGGCACGATCCCTCATTTTGAACCAAGTTTCGATTTCTTCTCGTAGCGCGGCCTTGCGCGTGCCTGCCTTTTTCATTATTTCGCGCGCTTGGTGGGCCAGGTGTAGGCTGCGTTTGCGATCTTGTCGGCATTGGTGCAGGGCGCGGGCCAGGTCGAACTGGGTTTGGGCCAGTTCGGCCGGATCACTGGGGTGGGCTTGGTGCAGGGCCAGGGCGCGTTCGAGGGGAGCGAGGGCCTGGCTTGCCTTTTTTTGTTTGGTAAGGCTTCGACCTAGACCGCTCAAGGCAAAACACAGATAGGGGTGATCGGGGCCGAGTGCTTTTTCTAAAACTTCTACGGCTTGTTGGTATCGCTGGGAGGCCAGGCGGTATTCTTTTTCGGCGTACAGGACGCCGGCCAGATTGTTGAGCACGGCGCCGACATTGACGTGTTGATGGCCCAGGGTGTTTTGCCAAATGGTCAGGGCGCGTTCCAGGTGGGCGCGGGTGCCCAGGCCGTTCAAGGCGCGGGCGACGTCGGGGTGATCGGGGCCCAGGGTGTTTTCCCAGATGGATAGGGCGCGTTGGTAGTGCTTTTGGGCTTGATCTTTGTTGCCCAATTCCTCGTTGGCTACCCCGAGGGCGTGATGAGCGCCGGCCATCTGTAGGTGATCGTCGGGCAGCACTTTTTTACGCAAGGCCAAAACGCGTTCGAAGCGGGTTTTGGCTTCGGGGTACTTTCCTTGGCGGGCGTAGACCACCGCCAGGTTGTATAGTGCCCCGGCCAGCAAGAGCGGGTCGTCGCCGGCCTGGGCCACGTTGGCTTCGGCCAGGCGGCTGATGGCCAGGGCTTCGCCGAGACGGGCTTGTTTGTCGCCTAGTACCGAGACCAGACCGGTTGAGACGCGGGCCAGCAAGGCTACGTCCTTGGCCAAGGCGGCGGCGCGGGCTGCCTGGTACAGCGTGTTTTCGGCTTCGCTGGGCTTGCCAATCATGGATTGCAAGACGCCTAGCCTAAAGAGGGACTCGGCCCGGATGGGCGGGTAGTCGATTTGCTGGGCGGCTTTACTGGCATCTTTGGCCAGGGGCAGGGCCAGTTGGTATTTGCCGGCTTTCTCCAGGGCGAGGGCTTCATCGAGCTTTTCCCGCAGCTTGTTTACTTGGTTTTTGGTCTCGGCGCCGGCGGGCGGGGGAACAGCGGCCAGCAGGCTTTCGGTATCGGCACAGGCAGATAGTCGCGATAGGCCGGTCGCGGCGGGTACCGCCTTGTCTACCACTTCAGCGTCTGCTTTCTGGGCGTACAGTTCCAGCAAGGCTTTCAGCTCTGAACGCCGGCGTTGTAAACACGCCATTCGTTTGTCGAGCAAGCTCTCCGACTGTTCTCCGCGTAGATGGGTGGCCTCACAGGCGTCGGTGTGCATGGCTGCCCAATCGCCGGCGTAGCGAGAGACGATCCGTTCGACGCGGGCGTAAGTATCGGCCGCGTAAAGACGGGCGGTGGCCGTGAAGGCTTTTTTGATCTGATCTTTTCGGTCGTCATTCCAGATGTCGGCAAGCTGGCTGGTGGCGCCGGCGCATAGTTGCTGCTTTTGTGCTTGTAGGGCATATGCCCCGGTGAAACTGGCGGCCACCAGCAGGGTGACGGCGGCAAAGGCCAGCCAACGACGGCGGCGCGTGCGCGGGTCTTTGGCCAGGTCGGCCAGGAGTTCTGCCAGCGAGGGAAAACGATTTTCGCGCGCCACCGAGAGCCCCCGCAACGCGATCTTGCGGTAGCGCGCGGGAACTTTTCGATCGGCCGGGGTCGGATCGATTTTTCCGGTCAGCACCTTTTCTTTCAGTTCGCCATAGCGTTTGGCGCCGTGGGGTCGCTGTCCGTAGAGCACTTCATACAGGGTGACACAGAAGCTGTATTGATCAGACTGTTCGTCCACCTGCCCACCCAGGTATTGCTCGGGGGCCATGTAGCCCGGTGTGCCCACGATGGTGCCGGCCTGGGTCATGGGGCTGGAGAGGAAACTGCCGCCGGAGGTCAGCTCGCCACTGAGGACGGGCACCGGCCGGTTGGCCTCGCCCCGGGCCGGTGGTTCTTCACTCAAGGCTGCTCTGGCCAGGCCAAAATCCAGCACCCGGACTCGGCCATCGTCGCCGACAATGATGTTGTCCGGTTTGATATCGCGGTGAATCAAGCCCGCCTGATGGGCGGCGGCAATGCCGCGGCCGGCCGCCACCAAGGCTTCTACCCGGGCATAGACGCTGGGCTGGTCTTCTTGCACCCACTCCTTGAGCGTTTTGCCCTCGACCAGTTCCATGGCCACGAAAACATCTTGATCCAGGGTGCCCACATCGTAGGCCGAGACCACATTGGGGTGCGATAGCTGGGCCAGTGCCTTGGCCTCGCGCAGCAGTCGATCCCGGGCCCGGTCGGCCTGGCTCTGGCTGCCGGTCTTGACCCGCAAGAGCTTGAGCGCAATACGCCGGTCTAGCTCCGGGTCGTAGGCTTTGTAGACGATGCCCATGCCCCCGTGGCCTAACTGATCGAGAATCAGGTAGCGACCCGCCTGGGTCCCCGGCGCCAGCCCTGGATCTGACTCCGGCGAACTCGTCCCATCGCGCGAAGCGAGGGTATCGCCGTCTAGTTCAAAATCCTCGGCTATCGTGCGTTTGGAAGCCATTGTTTTTAGCGACCCGCATGGCGCGCCAGCCAGCGCTTGGTCAAAGCCAAGCCGCGTTCGCCGGATTTGCCGGCTTGGGCGCAGGTCTGTTGCGCTTGACGGACATAGGCCAGGGCCTGCTTGCGATTGCGCTTGGCGTTCCAGAGGGCGCGGGCCAGGTGGAAGCGGGCATTGGCTACCAGATGGGAGATACCCGATCCGGATTGGCGAATGGCCAGGGCGCGGCGGAGAATCTTGATGGCTTTCTGGGGCCTACCCATATCTACCAAGCACACGCCCAGGTCGGTCAAGACCGAAGCCAGGGCCGGGTGCTTGGCGCCCAGTTTTTTCTCCAAAATGCGCAGCGCATGCTGGTGGTGGCGCAGGGCTTTGGGGAACTGTTTTAGTTCCGCCTGTAATACGCCCAGGTTGTGTAGCGAGGAGGCAATTTTTGGGTGATCGGGAGCCAATGATTTTTCCCGGATGGCCAGGCCGCGGAGGAAAAACGCTTCGGCTTTTTCGGGTTTGCCCCAGTCCATCATGAGTTCGCCCAGGTTGCTTACCGTGATGGCCAGTTCGAGGCTTTGCTTGCCAAGGGTCTTTTCGTACAAGGCGACGGCGCGCAAATAGGTATCCCGAGCTTGGGCATGTTGGCCCATGCGTAGCTGCACGCTGGCCAGGGCATTGAGCGAGCGGGCAACCTGGGGATGGTGGGGTCCCAGAGTGGCTTTCTTGAGGGCCAGGGTGCGCTGGTGGATGTCTTGGGCCTCTTGGTACTTGCCTTGGCTCGACAGGGTCAAACCCAGGTTGTGCAAGGCGCTGGCCAGTTCCAAATGATTTTTTCCCAAGGCACGTTCTTTTTGTTCCAGGCTCAAGCGGAAGTAACGCGATGCTTCTTGGAATTTGTCCTGCACCACCATGATTACGCCCA
>JAUVBB010000390.1 GCA_030591445.1 Deltaproteobacteria bacterium
CGTCGTTTATGTACTCCTGACTGCTTCCTTGTCTGTTCTTGTCCGGCAGAAAGGCTGTCTGCTATGCCCTGAGTTATAAACCAGTTGACAGATCGTTCCATATCAGGGGCGCGTCGCGCGCGCCCGTTCGGCATTTGCCAACCTCCACCCATATGCATCGGATACCCATAGCAACCCGGGTCAATTCGGTTTGATCATAAATGGGCGCGGGGATCCTGAGGGGGAGGAAAAGCAAGGGAAAAGCAAGGGGACGGAAAAGCAAGGGGACGGAGGTGTGTATTTGCTATCGCGGAGATTGTTTGGGCAGAACTGAATATCAACTTATGATTCAGTTAGTTATCAAACCCCCGTCCCCGGATTTTCCTCCCCGGATTTTCCTCCTCAAACCCCCGTCCCCGGATTTTCCTGGTGATTCATTTTCTGGTTTCCTGAATGACGTCAATATAGTTCCACTGTCTCCACCGGCGGTGGAACCATGGAAATGCATACCTCCGTCCCTTGATCTGCCCTTGATCTGCCCCGCCTTCTGTCGCCCGATCAGGGCGAGAAGCGTCTCACTAGTTTGGTTGTCGCTCTGGGCCTGATCTTGACCACTAGGGGAATATTGATCCCTTCCTCCCAGTTTACCAGCTTGAGCCGATGTTTTCCGGGCTGCAGCTTGACCCGTACCAGGGGCGTGACTCCGAGTTTCCTTGGTCCCAGGTACACCTCGACCCAGGGACTGGTGTTCAGGCTCAGATACCCAGCTTTGTGCCGGTTGGGGCGAGGTGTTTGGCTGGGCGGGGCAGTCAATCCGGGCTCTTTCTCCGCGGTTTCAACTTCGTCGCTAGCCGGCTCCGCCGGGAGTGGATCCTGGTTAGCTGGTGGCGGGGTCCTGGTATCTGTTTTCTTTGGTTTGCTTTGGGTGAGCGGTGCCGCCGCGGCCGGAGTGTCCTTGGTCTCGGCTGTCTTGTCGGCCGGGGCTTCCTCTGCGCTTTTGCCCGGCGGGAGCAGGACCAACATCAGGATCAGGGCTCCAAGGGCCGATCCGCCGAAAACCAGCCAATGGCGAAGCGACAGGCGATGCCAGAAGGCGAGGCCCGGCGTCGCAGGCGAAGGCAGCGCACCGGACTCCCGCTCCTCGGCTTCTTCCTCCGGGGGCTCGTCCTCGGGCGTGGCTTCCTCCTCGATGGTGATGGCTTCTTCCTCCTCGTCCTGGCTCAACTCCGCAAACGGTTCGGGGTCGAATTTCGAAGAGATACTCGACTCCCCCTTGTAGTCGATGATTCGGCGGATCATGGCCAGGGAAGAGGCGTCCAGTCCGGTGAAAGTCACGCCCATTCCGGCGATTCGACTCTTCTGGCCAGGGCCGGCAGGCGCCTGGCTCCAGGTGACCCGGCCCTTGCCTCGCAAAACGCAGCTGCCGTCCTTGAGCTGGATCTTGAACTGGATCTCCGTATCGATGGGGTAAGGCTTGTCACTTCGGATGAAAAAACCGCCCTTGCTTATGTTTTTGGCGAACTTCTCGACGAAATCGTCAAGGCTGTCGGACCGAACGCAAACGCTCAGGTTGACTTCCTTGCGCAGGTGATCTCTTCTTTCTTTTCCGTTTTCAGGCAAAGCCCGCTCGCGTTTGTAATGATAAGTGTCAAGTATAGAATAACAGCTACACCTGATCAACTTGACGTTTCAGTGAACTACCAAATTCGCTTGCTAGGATACCCGCCTTCGGATAAAATTAAATTATTCTCTTAATCGGAGCTTTACATGGCATTTCGCTTAGTTCTTGTATTGTTTCTTCTTGCCCCGGCGGTGGTCAAGGCGGCCAAAACAATCGAGGTAGCCGAGCAGCTGCTGGCCAAAATGGAGTACAAGAAAGCGCTCAATGTGGTCGGTCGCATCATGAAGTCCCCCCGGAGCCAGCCGCAAGACCTGGCCGCCGCCTATCGGCTTCAGGCCATGTGCATGATCGGCCTGGGCAAGACCAAGAAGGCCATCGAGTCTTTCCGAAAGCTTCTGGCCATTCAGCCCAGCTATCGCATGCCCATGGAAGCCTCGCCGAGTACCAAGGCGCCATTTTACAAGGCGCAGAGCATGGGCGGCATGAAGCCCATCGCCCTCTCCCACAAAGTTCCCGAGCTTGCCCGGCAGCTGGCCGGCCGCAAATTGCACTTGATGGTCGAGTCCAACCCCTTCGGTATGATCCACGCGATCCGGCTCAGGTTCAAGATCGAGAACCGACGGAAATGGCGTACATTGAAGGTAAAGGTAAAAAGAGCGGGCCGGGTGACTCTCGTTTTGCCGAAGAAACTCCGGGTATCCAAGATCCGGTATTTCTTCGAAGCGGTCAACAGGAAAGGTGGGGTGCTGGCCCGGGCCGGAAGCAAGGACCATCCCTTCATTCCGGGCAGGTCTTCCAAGGCGCCTGAGGTGGCGGCCGCGCCGGCCGAGCCGGCCAAAGCATCCGAAGTGAAGGCCGCGCCGCCCGAGCCGGCCAAAGCGGAAAAAGGCCCGAAGGAGAAAACCGCCAAAACCGCCGATCTCCTCGACTTCGAGACCACGGCCAAGGAGGAAAAAATGGCCGAGGTTCCCAAGCAAGTCGTGGAGAGCACACCCGTGGTGCCTCCCGAAAGCCGTGCCTCCGACGTCGATAAAAAGCGCGAAGAAGGCGTTTGGTATCAGACCTGGTGGTTCTGGACCGCTGCCGGAGTCGTAGTCGCCGGAGTGGCCACCGGCGTGGCGGTAGGGGTAACGGCGGGAGACTCGGATCGGTCTTCGGCTTACGACATTCACCTGAACTGGTGAGGCGACGCTATGAAACGTGTCAGTTGGCTCGCGCTGTGCGGATTGTTGACGGTATGGGGATGCAAGGGCACGGAACGCTTCTCTTTGTCCATCCAGTTTCCCGATGATTCCGCGAAAGAAGCCGCCCAAACCGTCACCATCTATTCCTTGCTGCCGGCCGAAGGCTCCGAGTGCTTGGCCCTGATGTCCGGGACGGTCGTTCCCGGAGACGAGGGATACCCGGTCGAGGACGAAGTGAGTATCAGCAAGCCTGCCACCAAGAGTTCGACCCCGCTTTCGCTCGGCGAGGCTGGGCCGCGCCTGTTTTACGCCGAGGGCTTCGACCAGGACGGCAAGATTTTCCTCAAGGGCTGCGAATCCATAGACTGGACCGGGGACGGTCCCAACGAGGTGGTCATCTCCCTGCGCCTGTGGGGCCAGAGTTGCGATCAAGACATCGACTGTGACGACGGCCTCTACTGTACCGGTGACGAGACCTGCGTGAACAAGATCTGCGTTCCCGGCTGGCGCGAATGCGACGACAACGATCCCTGCACGGTGGACGTATGCAACGAAGAACAGGACCGTTGCGATCACGACCCGGTTACCGAATGGCAGGAGGAGGGTCCGGCCGGGGACCAGAGCTGCAGCGACGGATTGGACAACGATTGCGATGGGTTCACCGACGCGGGCGACACCGATTGCACAACCTGCGGCTCAGACGCCGAGTGCGACGACTCCGATCCCTGCACCGATGACCGCTGCGAGGCCGGCGCCTGTGTCAATGACCCCATAACAACCGGCTGCGGCTGCGGCTTGCCCCCCCAGTCCGCCAGCCTGTCTTGCCAGGATCCCGTCTCCCTCCAGGTCAGCGATACCTCCCGCTGTAGTCTGCTGGTCTCGGGTGGCGACAACTCCGATCTGGAAAATTGCATTTCCTGCACCGCCAGGGTCGGGGTCAGTGTGGTGGATGTTTCTGATTTTGCCGACGGCGCCGGAGCTTGTGATCTGGACGGCTGGACGCTGGTTACGGGCAATAATTGCCGGGACCGGGTGGAAAACTGTGCCATCGGGGGCGGGCCCAAGTCTTGCTGCGACGATTTTTCGACAATCTGCGACACCGCCACCTTCGGGCAACCCGTCCTGCGGACCGAACTCAACGCCAACTGCGGTGGCGGGGTGGAACAGTGGCGCCTGCAGAAGTCATTCGATCTTGGTGGCCTGACCAGCCCCTGGCTTTGCTTTGACACGGCCGGCAATCAGGCCTTGGCCAGCTCGGGGATCCTGGTTCTCGTCGAAGACGGGCAGAACGCCGCCGAGCAAGTCTATTGCCAAAATGCAATGCCCCGGGCGGAGGTGGACGACTTCCTGTACACCAGCTGCGTGGATCTACCGGCCTGGGCCGCGGGCAGCCCCGACACCCGGCTTACCTTTATTGGCCACTCGGAAGGAGCCGCCGAGAGCCTTTATCTGGACAACATTACCGTACGCGGCTGGGGAGGCGGCTGTGCGCGCGATGTGGTATCGCTGCTGGATGAGGAATTCGGCGGCTGCGATCTGGGCGCCTGGACCGTCTCGGGGGCGACTAATTGCCAAAGCACGGGATGCTCAAACCAAACGGGATGGCTTCCCGGTGTGTTCGGAGATGGTGGGTCCTTCTCCTTGCAGCGTACGCTGGATATCAGCTCGATCGACGCTGAACTGGTCGTCTGCCTGCGCCTCGGCAGCGACCAGCCGGCCGCTGCCGACAGCGTGGTGCTGTCCTATCACGACGGGCTTGCTTATCAGGAGGCCTGGCGCCAGACCGGCAAGCTGGGCCCTGACGGAAGCTGCGCCGAAGTGTGTCTGAATCTCTCCGAACGGTATCCGGGCCTTCACCGACAGCCTTCGCTGGACATCCGCGTCGAGGTCGACTCGACTGGCGCCGTGGGCATCTTCGGCGTCGGCGTCAGCGGCGCACGGTTCTGCGATGCGCCGCCCTCGGTGGTAGACATCCAGTCACCGCCGAGCGGAGACGGCGCGGGCAACTACAGCTTCGACGTCGTCGACGCCCAGGGTAGGCAACTTACCACGGTGGTTCGCTGCCAGATCGATAACCTCCCGAACCTCGATGCCAGCGGAACCATCCGTTTCCAATCCCAGTAGCAAGAAAAGCAAGGAGAAAAGCAAGGGGACGGAGTTGTGTATTTGCTGTCGCGGAGATTGTCTGGGTAGAACTGAATATTGACTTATGATTCAGTTAGTTATCAAACCCCCGTCCCCGGATTCTCCCTCCCCGGATTCTCGTTCACAGAATAACCCGGGTCAAATGAATCACGTTTCTGTAGGGGCGCGTCGCGCGCGCCCGTTCGGCATTTGCCAACCTCCACCCATATGCATCGGATACCCATAACAACCCGGGTCAATTCGGTTTGATCATAAATGGGCGCGGGGATCCTGAGTGGGGTGGTTGGCATTGGTCGACCGGGCGCGCGCGACGCGCCCCTACCAATTGTGACTCGGGACATTCGGGGGGAACCCTGCCAAGGGAAAACCGGGGACGGAGGATGCCTAAGAGGAAAACCGGGGACGGAGGATGCCTAAGTGACAGTTTTACAAGGGAGTCAAATTTGGTATCTTTGTCGTCTTATGACAAAAGTCAGCACTCCATACAAGATTACTTACTCTCATACTTCTTCAAAAACTCTTCCGTTTCTCTAACAAACTTCTTGCCACTATCAGATTTTTTAGTCCTGAAAAAATCCAGGGTTTGCTTGGCTAGTTTGATAGCTTCTTGCTTGCCTTGCTTGGCATTGATAAGAATTTTAGCCAGACCAAATTGCGCTTCCGAGAGAGGTCCCTGTTTATATCCCTGGCATTTGTCGGTGCCACAGATGGAGAGGATTCGCTTGAAGTAGTCTTGGGCCATGGCGCGATTTCCTCTTCGAAGTTCTGCCATAGCAATGCCTCTAAGTGGAAATACCACATCAGGATAATCCGGCCCAAACACCTTCTCAAATATCGCCAGTGCCCGCGTGAAGAGCGGCTCTGCCTCGATGAACTTTCCCTGTTTCTCGTAAAGCAAGGCTAGGTTAATCAGGCTCATGGCCACATTGGGATGGTCAGACCCCAAGGCATTTTCATCTATCGCTAGGGCACGCTTGGAGAGCAGCTCGGCCTCTTCGTACTTGCCTTGGGTGTTTTTAAGCAAAGCCAGGTTGCTCAGACTCATGGCCACCAGGGGATGTTCAGACCCCAGCGCATTCTCAAATATCGCCAGTGCCCGCGTGAAGAGCGGCTCGGCCTCGGTGTACTTGCCTTGGGAATAGTACATAGCGGCCAAGTTACTCAGGCTCGTTCCCACATCAGGGTGCTCGGGACCCAAGGAATTTTTGAGGATCTCCAGAGAGTGCTTATAGTGCTCAATTGCCCTATGGTACTCACCCTGTTTGAACAAAACATTCCCAATTCTGACGTGAGACAATGCCACCCTCTGGGGCTCGGGTCCTGATGATTTTTCCCTTATCTTCAGTGACTTTTCGAAAAAGTCCAAGGCCTGCTTGAGTTCCCCTTTTTGGTAATGAACAGTTCCAATGCAATTGAACCAACTGGCCTTTATCTCTCCTCGGCCGCCAAGACGCTTGAGGACTGACCTTGTTCGTAACAGCAAAGAATCCACCTGCTCAAAACGGTTGAGTTCTTCGGCCAGAACCAATATTAATTCTCTGTTTGCCTCGAATCTAATTTCGTCGTGTTTGGCTTCGTCGGCAAGCGCCGCCGTTTGTTCCAAGGTTCTTGCTGATTCTTCGAATTTGCCTAATTGCTCCTGCAGCTCGCCCAGTGAGAGCATGGCCTCGGCTTCGGCTGGTTGGTAATCGAGTTTGTTGGCCCGCTCCAGGAGTTTTTCTGCAAGCGGTAAACCTTTTTTGTATTTGCCGAACTTAATGAGCGCCTTTACTTCGTCCAGGCTTCTTCTTAAGGCCTCTACCTTTTTCCCCTTCACGGGATCTTCGGGCGGCGGTATCGCGGCCGAGAGAAATTCGGCATCCGCACATCGGCCAAGTCCGCTCAAGCCAGAAGTTGCCGAGACTGCTTTGTCGACAACTTTCTCGTCGGTTTTTTCAACAAACAAGTTTACCAGCGCGTCCATCTCTGAAAGTTTGCGCTGATAGCAACGCATCC
>JAUVBB010000344.1 GCA_030591445.1 Deltaproteobacteria bacterium
CGGCTTCGTTGGGACATTTGTCGTCCTTGTCGAGAATACCGTCCTTGTCGTTGTCCGGATCCGGACAGCCATCTTCATCGGAGAAGAAGTCCTTGTCTTCGGCTTCGTTGGGACATTGATCCTCGTGATCCATCCAGCCGTCGCCGTCGCTGTCTCGGTAAGGACAGCCCTCATTGTCCTTGGGTCCCGACTCCTTGGGACAGCGATCTTTGCCATCTTCGAGGCCGTCCTGGTCCGTGTCGACAAAGGGGCAACCGTTGTGTTCCGGCTTGCCGGCCTTCAGGGGACAAGAATCGCTGGCATCCAGAATGCCGTCGGCATCATTGTCTGGGTCCGGACAACCATTGTCATCTTCAAAACCATCCTTATCCTCGGCCTGCTTGGGGCAGTTGTCGACATTGTCGGTCAAGCCATCACCGTCGGAATCAGGCCAGGGACAGCCTTGGTTCTCGCTCGGGCCCGGATCGTCGGGGCACTGATCGACATTGTCCATCTTGCCGTCGCTGTCTTTATCTCCCCAGGGACAACCGGTGTTCTCCAGGGGTCCGGCCACTGTCGGACAGCCGTCGTCTTCGTCGGCGATCCCGTCCTCGTCCTGGTCGTGAACCCGCGGCGACCAGAGCAAGCCGGCAAACACCCGAAAGTTGGGCGTACCCCAGCCCGGCAAGAGACCGCCGCCGCCGCCGATGGCATAGCTCAGCCCGGAGGCACTGCGATAACGCAAGCCCAACAACCACTCCATGGGCGTCTCATTGGGCTTGTTCTTGAACAAATTATCTAGTTTGCCGGCTTCGAACAATTCTCCCACAGCCGACCAGCCGGGACTGAATTCAAAGGACAGGCCCAGGCGATAGAACATTTCGTGGCCCACATCCAGGTCCCGGTATTCGGTATCTTCCGGTAATAACCAAGCACCCACATTCATCATAAACAACAGGCGCTGGCCCAACCAATGGCGCGAAAGCGCGAGCGTGGGGCTCAAGGTGATGGATTTGCTGCCCATATAGGCCAATTCGTCACCCGATTGCAGGGTCACTGGCAGCAACAAACCCAGGGCAATGCCGTACTTTTGCTCGCGCAGCAAGGTGAATTTGACCGCCGCCCGGATATCGCCCAGGGTAGCCGATTGCAAGGCGTCTTGGGCACCGCTCACTCCATCGACCACCGTACCTTCCTGGTAGAAGGCGGCGGGCACATCCACTCCCAGGGCCAACCAATCGGTCACGCCCATGGAAAAGAAGAAACTGCCGGCGACCCGATGCGCGACCAGGCGCTCAACAACGTCGTCGCCGCGAGTGATGACCAGCGGATCATTGGAATAGTGCAGGTAGAGCCCCAAATTGAGGTTTCCGGCCTCCTCGCCCTGCCCTGCCTCCGTCCAGAAACCACCCTGGCTGTCGAGCGCTGGTCGAAAACGCTCGCTATCGAGACCCTCGGCCACCTGGGCCCAGACCGCCGAAGACGCAAAAACCATCGCCAAGGAAAGAAACAAACAACCGCGACACCGTGCCATGAGAACTCTCCTGCCCAGATACACTTCGTCAAAAACTGGTACCAAGCTAAGTGGCAAAAGCTTATCCAATTCCACCCAACCCGTCAAATTCACGGCGCTTCCCTTGGGCTTTCGTGATAGGCTGGCGGGGTTTGATATTGGCAGCGGGATAATCCGGAGGTTGGTAGATGGCAGATCGATCGTCTGCTCTTGATCCGGCGGTTTTGGCTCGGCTTAAGGGCTTGAAGGTTCAGGCTCGGCGCGTGGTGGAAGGCGTGATGGCGGGCATGCACCGCTCGACCCGGCATGGCGAGAGTGTCGACTTCGCCGAGCACAAGGAGTACAGCGCCGGCGACGATCCCAAAGATCTGGACTGGCGCCTGTTTGGCCGCTCGGACCGTTACTACGTTAAGAAATACGAGGCCGAGACGCACCTGCGCGCCATCTTGGCCTTGGATTTTTCCGGCTCGATGGCCTATGCCTCGGGACCCTACTCCAAAGCCAGCTACAGTGCGCTGCTAGCGGCTTCCTTGGCCACGCTCTTGTTGCGGCAGGGAGACTCGGTGGGCCTGCATCTGGTCTCTGGGTCTGACCCCGTGCACATCCCGCCCTTTGGCCGTCCAGAGCATTTGGCCGATCTGGTCGGCGCCCTGGAACAAGCCCAGGCCCAAGGACCAACCCATCTGCAGCAGGTGACCCGGCAGTTCGGCGAGAAAGCAGGCCGGCGGGGACTGCTGGTGCTCTTTTCCGATTTGTTCGATCCCGATCCAAACATGTTGGCCTCATTGAAAATGTTGGCCGCGCGGGGACACGAGGTCTGGGTATTTCATGTTCTGGACCCAGATGAAATTGACTTCCCCTTTGAAGATCCGGCCCTATTTGAATCCATGGAAGAAGATCGATCTTTGTTGGTATTTCCGCGTCAGCTACGCACGGCTTATTTGGCCGAGATGAACTCTTTTCTGGCCCAAACCAGCCGCGCCCTGGCCGAAGGTGGACTCGCTTATGCTTTGGTCCGAACCGACGAACCTCCCCATCAGCCCCTCATTCGCCAATTGTCGTCTCGGCGCTTTGGGGCGCGGGTTTAGGCCCAGGTCGATATGAGTCAACTTGTCTTCAGTCGCCCTGTGATCCTGTGGGGACTTTTCGCAGCCGGCCTACCCCTGATCATCCACTTGATCAACCGGCACCGGGCCCGGCGCCGCCCCTTTGCTGCCTTTGATTTCCTGGTTCGGGTCCAACGGCAGTCTGCCCGGCGCATCTTGTTGCGTCACATTCTGCTGCTGGCCACCCGCACCTTGTTGCTGATTGCCCTGGTGCTGGCCGCCGCCGGGCCGGTGGTCACGCCCCAGAAAATCGGGCCCGGCCCGGGCCCACAAGTCACCGCCCTGATTCTGGATCAATCTTTGAGCATGCGCGCTCAGCACGAGTCGGGCAGCTGGTTTAGCGCGGCCCAGGAAAGAGCCCGCGAATTGGTACGGGGCATGGGCCCCGGCGACAAGATCTGCCTGCTGGCCGCCGGCCACTCGGTCGAGACTCTGATCGCCCCTTGCACCGACTCGCGCGGAATGCTGCTCGATGCCATCGACGGCCTCCAGGCCCAGTGGGGCAGGAGCGATCTCATTGCCGCCATCGAAAAAGCGGCGGCCCTTACCGACCCCGGTCTGCGCATCCGGGTGCTGACGGATGCCGCCGCCCATGCCTTTGGTCAAACAACCGGGCACCGGCTCGGACCCGAGGGCCCCCAGGCCACCATTGAAAATGTGGCACTTGATTCCGATCGGGACAACATTGCTTTGCGGCGGGTGGTAGCGAAAAACAAAGCGCGCTTTTTGCAAATCAAGGTACAGCTGTCCTCTTTCGCCGACCGAGACCACTCTGGTCTGCGCTTGCAAGTGCGCCAAGGCGCCAAGTTGTTGAGCCGTGGTTTTGTGGATTTGCCGGCCCGCGGCACCAGCCAAAAAGTCTTCCACCTGCAAACACCGTCACGCGCGCAGTTTGTCACGGTCAGCACTCCGGTCCCGGATCGCCTGGCGGCAGACAACCAATGGCCGGTGTTTATGATTGACCAACCAAAGTTGTCGGTCCTATTGGTCAACGGGGACCTGCACGCTGTCCTGCGCAAAGACGAGCTCTTCTATCTCGAACAAGCACTGAGCCCCGCGGGCGGCAGCTCCGGCATGCAACTCAACAGCATCACCCCCGACCGCTTGCAGGCGGCTTCCCTGGATCAGGTGGAAGTCGTCTTTTTGGCCAATGTGCGTGAGCTCAAACCAGCGGCGCTCTCGGCCCTGCGCAGTTTCGTGAGCGCCGGCGGTGGTTTGTTTATTGCCCTGGGCAACCAGGTAGACGTCGAGCGAAGCAACCGCTTGCTGGTCGATCTACTGCCCTGGCCCTTGCGCGATGTGGTGGCTTTGGGTCCGCTAGACGAGCAGGGACAACACCGGCTGGGCACCTCCTTCTCGGCCGTGGATTTCGAACATCCCTGCTTTTCATTATTTCGACAGGCCCATCGAAATTCTTTTGCCGCCATTCGCACCTGGAAAGCGGCCGTGCTCGAGCCGGGCCAGGCCCGTCCCGGTACCCGGGTGTTGCTGCGCTATGCCAATGGCTCACCCGCCATGGTGGAGCGAAGCGTGGGCAATGGTCGGGTCATCTTGTTCACTGCCAGCCTGGATCGGGACTGGACTTCCTGGCCGGCCCGGGCCAGTTTTCTGCCCTTTATGCAGCGAGCCGCAGCTTATCTGGCGGGACATTTGAGCCGGCAAGCAGCCCTGGAAATCACCGTGGGCGAGCCGGTCCGCATCCCCTTGCTGGCCCAGGCTGACGCTCTGCGCGTACTTGCCCCCGACGGCCATGAATGGCAATTGCCCAGAGACCCTCACGGTCAGAATACCGCTAGCCAACGCGAAGGTCATTCGCCGCTGCTTCGTTTCGATAATACTTGGACCCCAGGTTGGTATGCCATCGATCAGCAGAAGGCCGGGCAAAAATTGTCTGGCCAAACCATCCCGGGCATCATCGTGCGCTTGCCACCGGCAGAATCCGACTTGACGCCCATCACCGAGACCGCATTGCAAGAGCGCCTAGGCGCCGGCGCCGACATCACCACCGCCGGTCTGGCCGATGACCTGTCCCGCTCGCGATCCATGCTATTTATCTTGTTGGCCCTGGCCCTGATCCTGACCGAAGCGGTGTTGGCCCGGCGCTAAGTTAATGTCTCACCTACCCGAAGGCTTCGGCCCGACAAGAAGGCGCGGGTGTCCAGACGGCGTTTGCCTTCTAGTTGCACTTCCAGCAAACGCAAGGGGCCGTCTTGGCAAGCCACTAGCAATTGGTCGCCTTGGGCGCGTATGATTTGACCGGGCGCAAAGCGGGTTTCCTCTTTGGGGGAAATACCCATGCGGGTGGCACGATGAATTTTCAGCGATTTTTGGCCCAGATGGGTGACGGCGCCGGGCCAAGGCTGAACGCCGCGAACCAAATTGTGGATCTGCTGCGCGCTCTGGGTCCAGTCAATAAGGCCATCTTCCTTGCGCAAAGCCCGGGCCCAAAGCACACCGCTTTCGTCCTGGGCCCGGGGCTGACACCGGCCCTGCTCGAGCTGGTCTAGCACTTCTAGGCAAAGCTCGCCGCCCAGCACCGCCAATCTTTGGCCCAGCTCGATGGCGTTTTCCTCGGGATCGATATCCACGGCCACTTGGCGCAGGATTTCACCGTCGTCCAGACGGGGGGTCACTTTGACAATACTGACTCCCGTCTGCCTTTCGCCGTTGATCAAAGCCCACTGCAATGGCGCCGCTCCGCGGTAGCGGGGCAAGAGGGAAGGGTGAATGTTGATAAAACCCAGCCGCGGGATGGACAGCAAGTCAGGCGGCAACAATTGCCCAAAAGCAAAGACCAGACCCAGATCGGGATCCGTCTCCCGCCAACAGCCGAGAAAACCCTCTTCCCGGCATTGGCCGGGCTGCAACACAGCAATGCCGCGGTTGGCGGCCCAGGTCTTGGGCAAGGAGGTTTGGATTTTTCGCCCGCGACCTTGCGCCCGATCCGGCTGGCAAACCACGGCCGCCGGCTCCCGCCCGGCCTTGACCAAAACATCCAAGGCCGGCAGGCAAAAATCGGCGGTACCCAAAAAGACATAGGACAAGGACGCGTCGCTCACGAGTTCATCCCCCGGGCTCTCTTTTTCATCCGCTTGTTAATCATGGCCCGCTTGAGCCGCGATATGTGATCGATGAGAAGCACGCCGTCGAGGTGGTCAATTTCATGCTGCAAAGCGGTGGCCAACAAACCTTCGGCCATGACCTCAACGCTCTTGCCATCGCGCGCCATGGCACGCACGGTCACCCGCGCCGGCCGAACCACTTTTTCCGCCTCTCCGGGAAAGGACAAGCAACCTTCTTCGTAATCACTCTTTTCCTCGGAGAATTCCACAATTTCGGGATTGATCATTTCGATCAGTTTCGGCTCGCCCTCGCGCTGATCGACGTCAACGGTAATTACCCGAACCGCCTCGCCAATCTGTGGCGCCGCCAAACCGACCCCCTTGTGGGCGTACATGCTCTGGGCCAAATCGTCGAGCAGGCCTAGAACTGTTTCGTCGATCTCGTCCACCTCGGCACATTGCTGCCGCAAAACAGGGTCGGGAAATACTCTCAAATCTCGTACGGCCATCTTGGCAGTTCCCTCCATTCCCCAAAGTTCCACCCGAAACCTAACAACGCACCTCGCGCAGCGCAAGACAGAAGCGCACTGTGGGTTGAGGAAAACTTTCCCTCGGGCCACAACTTGCGTTATGCTGGGGCCATTATAAAATCTTCCCCAACCGGGAGGGAGTACCAATGGTGGAGCGAAAGTTCACCAGAATATTGTTCGAAACCAAAGCAGTAGTGGACGCGGGCGCGACCAGCCTAACCGGCGCTGTTCAGAACCTGGGCCTGGGCGGGATGCTGTTTACCGCTCCCGGCGCGGAGGCAATCGAACTCAATACCGAGACGGTGGTCTCGATCATGGTCGAGGGCAAGTCTTCCATTACCAACATTCGTTTGCGGGGAACCGTCCTGCGCCAAAAGGGCGAAACTTTGGCCATCCGTTTCAATATTGATCAGGTCAAGCTCGACTCCGTGCTACTGCTCAAGACCATTATCCTGAGCAACGGCGGCGATGAAGAAAAAGTCGAGAAGGAATTCAACACCATTCTACAACGGCATGAAAAACAGGCACAGAAGTCTTGAGCTAGGGCTTCGCTCGCTCGCTTTTGCTGGCCAGGGCCTGCCGATAGCCTTTGCGTAGCGTCTCATCCGCCAAGACATCGCGTGCATCTTCCAGGCTGCGGTTGATGACCATCAGCGAATCCTTGAGATCGGCAAGCTCGGCATGGGCAAATTGAAGCGGGTGAAATTCTCGCGATAGCTTCTGGAAGGCTACCTCGATTTCGTAGGCGGTGGCTTTCTCGCCTACCCCCAGAATTTCAAAATAGGAAGCCCGGTTTACCTGTTCGAACTTCGACTCCACCCGCTTGCGACTAATGACCAAGGCCGTGCGTAGATTTTCTTCATCGGCCTCGAAGCCTCCGCCCACACCGCGCACCGTAACCGCCAGCAAGCCCACCACCACGCCGGCCAACAGCACCCGGTAAACGGCAATGGCGCTGGCCCCGGACAGAAACACGATCTCCTCAATGGGTCGTAATCCGTTGACCAGTTTCAAGATGGCCTGTTCCTCGGGCGAAAAGTCCATTTGTAAAAGGTCGGGGACCGAACTCGCTTGGTCTTCTGCGGCCACCGGCATCAGCAGGCTGGCGGGACTGCCTAAAAAACCCACCATGCGCTCCAGCAAAAACTTGCGGCGAATTCCCTCTAGAACCACGGCGGCCATCGGCTTGACCAAGCGGATTTTTTCCGCGTCGGCCAATCGCTCGCGATGATACTCGGCCGAACCGGTCTCCCATTCGAAGAGCCCCAACAGGCCTTCTTCAAACTGGCGCCGAACCACGGGGAAAAACTCGCCCGCCTTCAAATGGCCGCGTTCCACTAGATGGGCGGCAAGGGCCCGGGTTTGCCCAATGCCCTTGATCCGCGCCTCGGCATAGGCGGCCCGATCAATGAGCCCGTCTCTGAGCAGCATCTCTTCGAGCCGATCAGCAGTCTGGGTGGAACGCAAACCCACGGCGACACCAACCTCAAAAAACACTTCTTTTTCATCCTTGCCGGAACGGAAAGTGACTCGGCCGGTGACCTGCTGATGGGCCAAGCGAAACAAAAGGCTCGGCACCATTTCTTGCGACAAGTCGCTACGCTCAGGTTGGGGCGCGAAAAAATCCGGGTCGCCAGACCCGTCCTCCGTAGCTTCAGCGAAGGAGGGCTCTCGCTCTTCAGCAAAGGATGGTTCTGGTTCTTCACCAAAGGATTGCTCTGGTTCTTCACCAAAGGATTGCTCTGGTTCTTCACCAAAG
>JAUVBB010000210.1 GCA_030591445.1 Deltaproteobacteria bacterium
GAAAAAGACCCCACCAACAGGAAGAGTCCATCCGGTAGCAAATAGAAATAAGCGAATTATCTGCTTGCAATTTTCGTTTGTTATGCATAATTAGGTGTTAATTAAATAAAAATATAATAATTTTTAGGTCATTTTCTTGACAATGTTTTTGGGTCGTCGGATACTGGGTTAGTTCCCGAATCCCTTGTTTGTAGGAAGGCCCAAATTTAGTGGGTTCTGTGGACAGGAGACGCATGACCATGAAAAAAAGAGGCAGACAGGTAGCCGTAGTCGAGGGGAAGGTCGCCCGTTCGGAGAAGAAGAAGGGTGCGAAGAATGTGCGCAACCATGTGCGCAAGATTCGTGAATCCATGCTTCTGAGCAAGGCCGAGTTGGCCCGCAAGGCTGGCTTGAGCGCGCTGACCATCGATCGGGTCGAATCGGGCTACGATTGCCGCATGGATACCAAGAGAAAGATCATTCTTGCGCTGGGTATACAGCTTGTCGACAAGGATGAAGTGTTCGTCCAGACTGAAACCGAGGACGAGGATTAGGAGCGGGGCGCGATCGGGTTGCGCTTCGAGAGGTGAGTGACTCATGGGCAAGGCGAAAAACGTAATCGGGCTGGACATCGGTTCGAATGCCATCAAGCTGGTTCAGCTGAAGGAGTCGAAGCGGGGTTACTCCTTGCAGAACTTCGCCATGTCCCAGCTGCCGCCAGAGGCAATCATCGACGGCGCCCTGATGAACTCCACGGTCATTGTGGCCACCATCCGCGACATGATGCAGGCCCAGCGGTTGCGCAGCAAGGAAGTGGGCATCGCCATCAGCGGGCACTCGGTCATTATTAAGAAAATCACCTTGCCGGCCATGACCGACGAGGAACTCGAAGAATCCATCCAATGGGAAGCCGAACAATACATTCCTTTTGACATCAACGACGTCAACATCGATGTGCAAGTGCTGACCCCCGAGGCGGCCGAGCAAGGCCAGATGGACGTCTTGTTGGTGGCGGCCAAAAAAGACATGATCAACGACTACCTGGCGGTGGTGCAGGAAGCCGGGCTTACGCCCATGGTGGTGGATGTGGCCGCCTTCTGCGTCGAGAACTCCTTCGAAGTCAATTACGAGAAGCCGACCACCGAGACGGTGGTGCTGGTCAATATCGGCGCCAGCGTGATTAACATCAATGTCATTAGCGAAGGGATTACCTCTTTTACCCGCGATGTCTCCATGGGCGGCAATCAATTTACCGAAGAGATCCAGAAGCAGCTCAACGTCAGTCATGACGAGGCCGAGGCCTTGAAACTGGGTGGCGGTGGCGCGGCCGATGCCGACTCGGTGGTTCCGCAAGAGGTCGAGCGGGTAATCGCGGCGGTGTCCGAGAACCTGGCCGGCGAGATTCAACGTTCCCTTGATTTCTACGCCGCCACTGCCGCCGACAGCCAAATCAGCCGCATTTATCTCAGCGGCGGCACCTGCAAACTGCCTTCTCTTTATAAGGTCATCGAGAACAAGGTTGGGGTGCCGGTGGAAATTTTGAATCCCTTCCGGAACATTGAATTCGATCCCAAGCGTTTCGATCCTGAATACATTCGCGAAGTGGGGCCGGCCGCGGCGGTGGCGGTAGGATTGGCCCTGCGCACGCCGGACGACAAGTGAGGAAGCGGCCATGATAAGAATAAATCTGCTTCCCATCCGCGCTGCCCGCAAACGGGAATACGTCAAGCAGCAGTTGATATTGTTTGCCGTGTTGGTGGTGGGTGCAAGCGTGGGTCTCTTTCTCTGGTACAACGCCATGGCGGGTCAGATACAAGAGAAGAAAAAACAAATTGCTTCCGCGGAGAAGCAGATCGAGCAATATAAAAAGGCCATCGGTGAAGTGGAAAAATACTACGGCCTGGAAGAAACCCTGAACCGCAAACTTAAGATCATCGACGATCTCATCAGAGGCAAGACCGGGCCGGTGCGGGTTCTCGATCGCTTGAGCCATTCCATTCCCAAGCAAGTGTGGTTGACCGATTGGAAAGAAAACAATGGCACGGTAATCTTGACCGGGGAGGCGCTTAGCAACAAGCATGTCGGACAGTTCATGAGCATCCTGGCCATGCCGGTGGATGAACAGGAACTGGGCGTGAAAAATCTATCCGCGGATAAGACAAAAAGAACAAAGAAGACTTACTTCAGAAATATTAAGCTGAAAGAGACGGTAGCGAAAGAAGATAAAAAGTACAAACTGTCGTTTGTAGAGTTCACAATTACCCTGAATGTAGGTTACGCGATCTAGCAAGCCAAGACAGCTGTTTTCGGTGAGGACGTCATGGACAGGTTGTTTGGAATCATACAAAGAGCACCGTTAGCCAACAAGATTGCTGTTGTTGGTCTTATCCTGGGCTTGATGGTCGGGGGTCATTATTACTTGATCTATCTTGACCAGGACAAAGAAGTAGGCCAATTGGGCCGCAAGCTGGCCACCTTGGAGGAGGAACTCCAGGAGAAGCAAGAAATTGCCGGCAATTTGTCGAAATTCAAAAAGAAAGTAGAGTATCTAAATCAGAAGCTGGAAGAGAAGAAAAAGAATTTGCCCGATGATTCCAACATGGATCAGTTGTTGAAGACCTTGAATGAATTGTCGGAGAAGTCTGATATTCGAATTCTCTCCTTCACTCCCATGGCCGAAATCAGAAAAAATTTCTACGCCGCCATCCCGGTTTCCATGCAGATCTCAGGTAATTATAGCGAAATACTGACTTTCCTGGACAAGATCTCCAAAGAAGACCGCATTATCAATGTCTCGGACATCTCGATGACGAAACCCGAAGTCAAAAGCGGAAAAGTCGTGCTCAGTGCCAGTTGTTTAGCCAAGACTTTTCGCTCCCTGCCGCCGGCGAAGGCGGGAGGAACGAGCAAGACCAAGAAAAAGAAGAAAAGACGCTAGCGTATGCGCTGTGGCTCTTGGTGTGAATAGGAAGGAAGCGTTGTGATAAAGAAATCCTGGCGGCAGAGAATCCGGAGCGGATCGAATCGAATGCGTCCCATTCGCAAAACGGCCCTCGTGTTCAGCTGTGTTGCGGCCTTGCTGCTGGGCGCATGTTCTGAAAAGAAAAAGAAAAAGCCAAGGGCCGACAAGCCGACAGTCGCGAAGGCAGCATCGCTGCCAGTGGCGAGTTTGCTCGAAGGAAAGGCGAAAACCGGACCGACTTATATCTACACCCCGGTGGGCAAGCGGGATCCATTTAGGTCATTTTACAAAGTTGAGAAATCACCAGAGAAAGAAGCGCTAGGCGGGATTCTGACCAAGTATGAGATTGACCAGTTGAATCTAACCGCGATTGTCTCTGGTATCAGCAGCCCGCGGGCGCAGGTAGAACTTCCCGACGGCAAAGGCGTAATTATCAAGGTTGGTATGCGAGTGGGTAAGAATTTTGGTCGGGTAGTCCGCATCAAACACGATGAAGTGATTGTCTCGGAAGACTATCGCGATCCGGTAGGTAGAAAAGTAACCAACTATATTCATATGAAAATAAAGAAGTCGATCGACAAATGATTCTTCCCGCACGAGCGGGAGGCAATCGGATTCGGGGCTAGACCGCCCGAAATTGGTAAAGAAGGAGGAGGTCCATGGGATCTCGCAAGGTTCTGATCAGCTTGGTGACATTCTTCTCGTTGCTGATGGCGCAGTCGATGGCGCTCGGGCAAGATGCGGGTAAATCGGCGGAAAATGTCATCACCGGACTTGAAGTACAACATCAGGGTCAGGGGACGCAGGTCGTGCTGCACGGGAAGAAAACGCCCACCTTCACGGTCTTCAAGTTAAAAAACCCCGATCGCCTGGTGGTGGATCTATTGCATACCGACCTTGAGGGCGTGGAAACACCGCGTGGGGATCAAGGGCTTTGCATAGGGCGTATTGCCACCACTCAGTTCCGGCAGGCGGGCAACATTGTCAGCCGGTTTATCATTGGTTTGAAACCGGGTGTGCGTTTCAATGCCAAGGCGAAAGGCTCGGCGCTGGTCATTAGCTTGCAAAACCATGCCTTGGCTGCTGGGCAAAGTTCGCCTGAGCAAACCAAGACCATGCCTGCTTCTCCTGCCGCGCTTGCTCCCAAAGATCACGAAGTGGTCGAGAGCCAGGGTGACCGAAAACGAGCCGGAAAAGTGAAGATAAAAAGGCTGGTGACCGACGATCAAAAAGGAGTCACGGTACTGGCTGATGGGCACATAGACGCTTACCAAGTGATCGAAGTATTCAAACCCTTTCGCATTGTACTTGACGTATTCGGTGCATCTATGCGCGGTAAAAAACTCGAGCGCAATCTTTCCGGATCAAAACTGGAGAAGCTGCGTGCCGCCCAGCACAAAGACAAGGTGCGGGTGGTGTTGCACAGCCAAGATGGTTTGCGGCGACCGTATCAGGTCAAACGTTTGCCGCGCGGAATCCGCATCGTGATGGGAGAGGATGCCAAGGAAAGCGCTCAGGCCAAGGTCAAGAAACCGGCCCCGGCCAAGTTGGCCAAGGCAATGCCGGCACCCTCGGCAAAACCCAAAGTTGTGCCGATAGCCCCGGCGCCGGTGGCACCGAAACCGGCTACGATCTCAAATCTGAAGGACATTGAGTTCAGAAAAGACAAGGGCGAAGTGCGGGTAATTTTGGACCTGCAGGGCGAGGCCATGGCCAAGGTCATGCATGCCGACAAACGCTCTACCATTTTGGAGATTCCAAAGTGTACCATGCCGCTGATTCTGGAGCGGACCCTGGATACCTCGGAATTCGATACCGTCGTGCGCTCCCTTAGCGCTTACCGGGTACGGGGCAAAGAGTCGGTAAAGCTGGTGGCGGTAACCAACAGCAAGGTGGGCAGCCGCTTGGAGAAACGTTCGGGCAAGCTGCATTGGGTGTTTGCGGCACCGGCCGAATCAGACAACTCGTCGGCCAGCGCGTCGGCGCCCGCGGCCGAAAGCCCTTCCGCCTATTCTTACCAGCCCAAACAGGTGGCCGGTTATAGCGTGCGTCAACCAGAGTTGGCGGCCGGGGCCGAGGGTGGTTCGAAAAAGAGAAGAAAGTACAAGGGCAAAAGAATTTCCTTGGATTTCGTAGATGCTGATATCCACAATATTTTGCGCTTGATTGCGGAAGTCGCCAAACTCAACATCATTACCAGCGATGAGGTTACCGGCAAAGTCACCATCGCCATGCGCAATGTTCCATGGGACCAGGCCCTGGATATCATTCTCAAGACCAAGAAACTGGGTAAAGTACGCCACGGCAACATTATCCGGGTGGCGCCGTTGGCTGAAATTGTTGCCGAGCAGGAAATGGCGCGCAAGATGGCAAAAGAGAAGGAGACGCTGGAGCCATTGCGGGTGCGCTTGATTCCTGTCAACTACGCAGTGGCCTCGGACATGACGAACAAAGTCAAAGACATCCTAAGTGAGCGGGGTACGGTCAACGTCGACACGCGCACCAATGTGATCATCGTCAAGGACATCCTGCAGAATCTGATTAAGGCCGAAGGCATGGTCCGGAGTCTGGACACCGAGACCCCGCAGGTCTTAATTGAGGCCCGTATCGTAGAAGCCAATACCAACTTCGTGCGCGAGGTGGGTATCCAATGGGGTGGTGATCTCGGCTTTTCCGAGGCCTATGGCAACCCTACCGGGCTACCCTTTCCCAGTTCGGTTCAGATGTCGGGCGGTGCCGATGATACCCAGACCATGAGTGCCATGTCTGGTACGGCTTCACCGGGTCATTTTGCCATCAATATGCCGGCAGCGGTCGGGGCCGGTTCCGGTGGCGCGCTGGGATTTATCTTTGGCTCGGCCGGCGGCAATGCTCATTTGAACCTGCGCTTGAGTGCACTGGAGAATCGGGGCGCGGTCAAGATTATCTCCGCACCGAAAATTACTACCCTGGACAACGAGAAGGCAAAAATCTCTCAGGGGGTGTCCATTCCCATCGCCGTGGTGTCCGCGGCCGGGGTCAATACCCAATTTGTGGAAGCGAAGCTGGAATTGGAAGTGTCGCCGCATATCACCCAAGAGGGTAGCATTCTGATGTCGATCAAGGTGAAGAAAAACGAGCCGGATTTCTCCCGTACCGGTGCCCGCGGTGATCCAACCATCTTGAAGAAAGAAGCCGAGACGCAGGTATTGGTTCGCGACGGTGACACCACGGTCATCGGTGGGATTTATACCCGCAAGACCTCGGAGACCTTCAAGGGGATTCCGATTGTCTCTGAAATCCCGGTCTTGGGCTGGTTTTTCCGTGGCCAGAAAGAACAAGACGACCGAACTGAATTGTTGATTTTCATCACCCCGCGGGTCGTCAATAGGCTTCGGTCTACCGTAACCCAGCGATGAAAATCTGGTCAGTAGGAGGAAATAAGATGGACAAGCTTCGTAATTGGATACCAATTTTGTTCCTGGTCGCACTTACCAGTGGCTGCATCGATAACGATCGCACCCTGGTGATTGAGTTCATGATGCCGCTTGAGGATGACTGCTCCGCCGTGGTTCAGTCGGGGGACGATTTTGTCTATTTGCCCTTCGGCGTGCTGGACCTTGCCCATCCGTTCTTTGCGGGAAGACCCTCGTATTGGATGTATCCTCAGGTCCACAACTACATGTATCCCAATGCCAATCTCGATATCAAGGAGTTGGAATCCTACAAACTCAGTATTTCCCAAGCCACGGTTCGTTTTGAATGGCTCAAGGGAAAACAAGAAGTACTGGAGGACGACCCAGCATTGTCAAATCTACTGGCTTTGGAACAAAATATAAAAAACGTGACGCCTATCGGGGTGGTTATGCCCGCCGGTTCGGAAACAGGCGATCCGGGGCAGTTGGTGACGATGGTAGAGGCGATTCCGCCGGAAGTTGGGCAGCTATTGTTTCTGCTCAACGGCCATGCGCAGTTGGACAAGCTGGTGCTCGGCGTGCACACCAAAATCGAAGGAACAACTTTGGGCGGTCGCGGAGTCAAATCCAACGACTTTGTTTTCCCGATAACCTTCTGCTCTGGTTGCTTGTCGGTGGAAGGTTTTCACTACTGTGTAGACCCGGTGAGCGGCGCAACTAGTTCTCAAGTATGCATGCCCGGCCAGGATTCTCCCCCACCGGAAGATGAATGCCCCTAATTGTCCTAACTTTCTACTGATTGCGCGAAAATTCCAGAGAATTCAGTTGCCTTGACAAGAGCGATGCACTTGGGTACAAGAAGATTATCCTTGGGTTAATCTGGAGTGAGGGTCGCCATGGTCGCTGAGGCAATTGAAACCGAGACCTTGGCGCGGGTGTACCTGAAGCAGGGAGCGCCGGCAAGAGCGGCTGCGATCTTCGAGCGCTTGCTGAAACTCAATCCGGACAATCCATCATTAGCGGTAGGTTTGGCTGAGTGTCGGTTAGCGTTGAAAAACCGAGAGGCGAGAGACGGGATGGATACCGAGCGCAAACTTGTTATTTTACAGGACCTTTTGGCCCGCTTATTGGGCGAACCAGTCAGCCCAGTGCTTCCTGAGGCAGAGCCCGAACCAGAACCGCGGGTCGCGACCATAGCGCTTGAGGCCATGGCGGTTGAGGCCAAAGAACCAGTGGCGGTAATGAGCAAGCTAGAGCAAAAATTGCAATTGTTGCAGTCCATGCTGGCTCGCCTGCTGGGGGAGAAAATCGCGGATATCTCGGGCTGAAAGCAGTACCCGAACAAGGAGGAGAGGCATGTCTTTTCAGGAAACACTCAAGAGTATTTGCCAGCAAGTTCCCGGTTGCCGATCAGCCGTGGTCATGAATATCGAAGGTATGGAAGTGGCCCGGCATCAAGAGGGCGAGGATGACCTGGATATCGAGGTCTTGCTGATTGAACTGACCGGTTCGGTGAAAATGGCGGTGCAGGCCGCCGCGGCGGTCGAAGGCGGCCAGGTGGACGAGTTTTCTTTGTCTTTCGATAAGGGCCAATTGGCGATACGTCTGCTCAATGAGGAGCATTTTCTGGCCATTTTACTCGAGCCCGGCGGTTTGCTGGGCAAGGGTCGATACGTCATGCGTTGCCAGAGCGGCGAATTGAAAAAAGAACTTTTCTGAACCGACATCTGAACGAACAACGGAGAGTAGTGCATGTATTCAACGACGGATTTCCGACGTGGTCTAAAGATCGAGATGGCAGGCGAGCCTTTTCTTATAGTTGAGTTTCAGCATGTCAAACCAGGCAAAGGCGGCGCCTTTGTGCGCACCAAGCTCAAGAGCCTGTTTACCGGCAACGTGATTGAACGCACTTTCAAATCCGGCGACAAAGTGGATAAGCCGAATATGGAAGAGAAGGAAATGCAGTACCTATACCTGGATGGTGACGACTATTATTTCATGGATAGTACTTCCTATGAGCAGCAATTTATTCACAAGGATAACCTGCAAGGGAAAGAAGATTTTCTGCAGGAGAATTGTGATGTTACGGTCTTATTTCACAATGGCAAATCCATAGCGGTAGAATTGCCGAATTTTGTCGAGTTGACCGTTGCCAAGACCGATCCGGGGGTCAAGGGTGACACCGCCAGCGGGGGCACCAAACCAGCCGAATTAGAGACCGGGGCCACCATTCAAGTGCCTCTGTTTATCAAGGAAGGCGAAAAAATTCGCATTGACACCCGCACCGGTCAATACGCCGAAAGGGTGAAATAGATTTTCTGCATTTTGTGTTTCTATCTTTGCGTTCCTGCTCGACGACTCCGTCTTTTTAGCTATTCTAGAAAAAACAAAAAGAAATTGACTGGACACTTGGAAGCAGATAAGATTAAACGTTGATGCTCTAAAGGGAAGTGCTCGTGAAATCAAAGACTTGCGAAGCATTTTCCTCGAACGGGCTTGATGCCGTCTAGGCAAGGAGCGCAAAGCCGGACCCGGCTTGGGCTTGTGTTGTGCCTGGGTGGTGATAGCTGGGGAGCGTCCGAGGCGTGGGTGTCTCAAAACAACAGGACTTAGGTTAGACAGTGGCCATTAACAAAAACAAGATCAACGACAGTGCCCTGAAGTTCATCCAGAAGGGTCAGATCAAGAAGGCCATACGTGAATACGACAAAATCCTGAATGAAGATCCCAACGATGTAAGAACCTCGTTGAAAAAGGGCGATCTTCTGGTTCGGGTTGGCGACAAAGACCAAGCCATTGAAACCTACCTCAAGGTCGCGACGACTTATTCCCAACAAGGCTTTCATCTCAAGGCGGTCGCCGTCTTCAAGCAGATTCTTAAGATCAATGAAGATCGTATAGATGTCAATCTGCGCCTGGCTGACGAGTACCAGAACTTGGGCATTGTCGGCGACGCTATGTCTCATCTCCAGGTGGTTGCCGAGTACTACGAGAAGCGGCAACAGTCCACGGATCTGCTGGATATCCTGCGCCGAATCGTTGACCTCGATCCCGACAATATTGCCAGCCGGATCAAATTGGCCGAGATGTATTCGCGGGAGGAACAGACGACAGAAGCGGTGGAGGAGTTTAGCCGGGCGGCAGAAGATTTGAAGGCGGCCAATCGAATCGAGGACTACATCAAGGTGGCCGAAAGGCTTATTTACCACGACAGTTCGAATATGGTGCTAACCAAGGAACTGTCGAATATCTATCTGCAGCGCGGTGACACCAAGCGCGCTTTGGGCAAGCTACAAATTTGTTTCAAAGCAGATTCCCAAGACCTGGAAGTTCTCGGCATGCTGGCCATGGCATTCGAGGATCTTAATCAATTGTCGAAGACCGTCTCCGTCTATAAGGAAATGGCCAAGATCTACCAAGATCAAGGCGCCACCGACGAAATGGAGCGGGTCTATAGACGGGTGCTCGAAATCGCACCCGATGACCCAGACGCTGCCCAGGCGCTGGCACAAGATAGGCAAGCACCGGCAGCAGCACCACCGGCACCACCGCCGATATCTCCACCGACTGTAGTGGAGCAATCGCCGGTGCCGCCGGCCCCCGTGGTAGCTGAAATGGCTACCCAGGAACAGGCAGTAGTGGTGGAAGATGACCTAGATTTTGAAGATGGAATTCTAGACGAGGCCTATGCTGCCAGTAATGAAGAGACCATTGATCTCGACTCGGATTTTGCCGAAAGTCTCACCGAGGAAGCGGCTCCCAGCGCTGCTGAGAATGCCGGGCAGCCGGGCTTGGGCGAAGATAGCACCGAGGTCATTTCTCGTCTGCTGACCGAGACCGAGGTTTATATCAAGTACGGTTTGCAGAACAAAGCCTTCGATCATTTGAGCAAGATTTTTCAGGTTGATCCGAACAACATCGAAGCCCATGAGAAGCTCAAGGATATTTATGTGGCGGCCAACCAGCTCAATCACGCTGCCCATGAATTGCTGACCCTGGTACATCTCACTCGCCACCATGGTCGATTGAATGAGGCGCGCGCTTATTTGAAGGATTTATTGACCATGTACCCTCGGCACCCGGAGGGCCTGGCCCTGACCCAGCAACTAGGGAGCGCATCGATTCAGGGCGATGACGTAAGCGGCGCAGACTCCGAGCGGATGGAGTTGGAAGACGATTCCGATCTCGATATTGAAGAAGATGACGGTTTTGGCCTGGAAGACGAGGTCTCCATCGACGTAGCGCCGGAGGACTTGATCGAGGACGACCCCTACCAGGAAAGCCCCACCATTATCGCTGAAGGTTTGCCGGCTGAAATGCTCGAGGCCCAGCAGAGTGAAACGGAATCCCCTTTTCAGGGTCAGTTGGAACTCGAGGAAGAAGAGCTGGAGTTTGAATCATCGGAAGAAACCGCCGATACTTCGACTCTGCCTACGGACATGTACCAGGCCAATGACGAGGAGATGCTGCTTGCGGAAGAACCGTCGGCAGAGCTTGCCAGCGATGATTTGCTGGAAGCTGAGCCGGATGCCGAGCCCGAGATCATGGAACTGGAGGAGATTCCGGAGAGCGAAGAGGAGTTTTTGGAGAGTTCCGGGCCGGATTCCGATGATTTGATTGACTTTTCCGGGGAAGAAGATTTCTTCCTGGATGCATCTGAAGATGGGGCCGAAATCGGAGACCTGGAAGAAGATGGCCTGTCAGAGGAGGAGATCGACGCGGACGAATTGCAGGCCTTTGAAGATGCCGAAATTATGGGAGATGAGGCCGAGCCCGAAATCGTAATCGAGGCGGAAGAAAGCGAGATTTTAGCGGCACCAGCGGATGGAATTATCGAGGACCCCGAAGAGGAACAAATTCTGGGTGCCGAGGATGAAGACGAGATATTGGCCGGATCGGACCCAGACGAAATTCTTGGCGCCCCGGACGACGTCGTGATTCTGGGCGTGGAGGAAGAGGGAGAAGTTTTAGGTGACCCCGACGATGCCGTGATTTTGGGCGAGCCAGATGAGGAACAAGATTTGCTCCTGGGCGCGGAAGAGGATGTCTTGACCGGCCCGGTCGATTCAGACTCGGTAGGAAAATCGGACCAAGAAATTCTGACGCAGGAAACTGACGATCCCGATGACTTTCTTTTGGCGACACCGAAAACCGGAGAAGTGTTGTTGCCACCGTCGGCAGAAACGGATCCAGTCCCCCTGCCGGAAGATTCCTTCTCGGAGCCGGTGCAGGGATCGCCCCTGGAGCCGGTGACGCCCACCGAAGAGGTCACGCTGGCCGCGGCCCGCGAGGATGATGCCTCCGCCCTTGAACCAGAGGCCGAGGGCAGCATGCCGCGCTCGGAAATGCCTACGGTCACCGGGTCCGACCCCAGTCCAGAACCTCTACCCGACGAAGAGACGGATGGCGAAGATCCGGACGAGGAATTGGCCGATTCTCTGGAAGAGATCGACTTCTTTATCCAGCAGAACTTGCTGGATGAGGCGACGGATGAGTTGGCAGACTTGCAAGATCAGTATCCGGATCATCCGGAGGTGAAGGAGAGGCTTGCCACGGTGGAGAGCCTTCGCCAGGGTGAGTCGCC
>JAUVBB010000572.1 GCA_030591445.1 Deltaproteobacteria bacterium
CAAGGGTGACTCGCCGGCCATCCCAATCGTCGCCAAATCGGCGGTAAGCATTTCTCCGCTAGTGGTTTTTGCGCTAGCTTTTCTTGAGGCACGGGCGTTGCGCAGGGCGAGGAATGCCGGCAGACCCACCAGGCAAACAACCAGGTTGGCGCTCAAACCCAATAAGGCAAGCTCGCCCAGAGAATCGAGACCCTGGTGATCGGCGAGCAGTAGAGCACCAAAACCCAAACCAGTCGTTAATATAGCTCCGGCGATGGCCCGGCCGGTCTCGTTTACCACCTCTACCAGCCGGTGGCCGTCCGTCAGTCGGGTAAGCAGGTGTACGGCTCCATCCACACTGATACCAAAAAGAACCGGAATCATGACGATATTCAAATAGTTCAGGCGCAGCCCCGAAAGCGGTAGTAGTCCCAACATCAGCACCAAGGTACTCGCGGCCGGCACCAGACAAAGAATGGCCAGCCACAAACTGCCCAATAGAATCCATAAGGCCATGAAGACCAGAGCCAGGGTCAGCAACAGCACCGGAGGCGCTTCCCTAAACACCATTTCGAGGATGTCCGCCAAAATCATGGCCTCGCCCGCCGCCGAAACCATCCGGCCGCCCGGTAGCGACACCTCTCGGACCTCGCGGGCAAACTCTCGTACCAAGATTCCGTCACTAAGGCTGATGGCAGGAAAAACCAGCACAAATCCCTCTTGCGCCGAGGCATCAGGACCGGCAAACATTCTTCGTACTTCAACCGGAAGGTCACCCCGATCAAAGGTGCCGACAGAGGTCATACGTTTCAGATCCTGGAGCTTTTCCCGGTCCTGGGCAGGAAGCCATTTGGGTTTCACTTTTCTGATGATTCTGCCGATGTCCTCGATCACACGGTGCTTGTTATTCTGATCCAATGGAATCAAGTCGGCGCCGGACGCTATGAAGTCTATGGTGGAGGCTGTGCCAGCAGCCTCGGTGGCTTCCTTTCGTTTGCGAAGCGCGGTTGCCAAGATGCGTTCCTCGTCTTCATCCGCCGCCAGAATGACCACCGGAGTCTGCGAGTAACCCAGCAGCTTGTTCACCACCAGATCGAGGCGGAAGGAAGGAAGCTCACTACTTTCCAGGGAAGAGAAATTGTAGTCGAAGCGGGCCATGGGCAGGTAAACGGAGGCGCCGAATAGAGCAAGAAGAAACAGCCAAAAGAACGCCGGGCTCCATTTGGGGAGCGCACGGGCAAATCCGGACGCTGTTTCCTGTTCCTGCTTGCGAGGCCGCCAACCCAGGCGGGAAATTGCTCCCAGCAGTGCCGGTAGACAAATAGAGTAGGCCGCCACTACCAGGATCATGCCGACGCCGGCGATGATGCCGAATTCTCTGAATGCGCGAAAATCGGACAAAGCCAGGCCCAGGAAGGCAATCGTGGTAGTCAATGCCGCAACCGCAACGGCCCGGCCGGTATTGCCAAAGCTTCTGTGAACAGCCTGCTCTCTCGATTGATTTTCGGCCAGCTCAAGTTCGTACCTGCCGAGCAGGTGAATCCCGTGGTCGATCCCCAACCCTAGCAGAATCGCGCCGATGAAACCGGTGAGGATGTTGAGTGAACCGAATGCCAGGCCGGCGAAGCCGAAAGTCCAAGTCAAACCTGCCGCCAGAGGAAGCAGGATCAGAAAAACGGCGCTTACCCTCCGGAAATGAATGCCAAGGTAAACCAGCATGAGAAGTAGGGCAACGCTAGAGGCAATGGCCAGATCTTGGGAGATACCGGCCTGCATATCAATTCTCTTTTTGTAGCGTCCGGTCAAGGCAACCCGCATGTCTGGACCATACTTGGCAAGATCCAACCCATCGACGAAACGCTGTACTTGTCCGACAACTTCCCGGGAGAAATCCAGGTCGGAAGCCATGCTGGCGGGTTTTACCAGCAGCGCAATGATTCGTTCCTTTTCGTCGAGGTAATAGGTTTGCCCCACCTGCGCTTCCATCCACTCACGGTCGGCGCGTCCGGCATATTTCTCATCCAAGTCGGAAAAATCGACGGGCGGAGGTGTGGACTCTTCCAGGTCAATGTACATGGGGTTGTGGTGGCGTCGCTCCCACTTCTCTCGGGCCTGTAACCTCTCTTTGGCTGTTTTCAAGTCCGCCAGGTCGAAGAAGTAAAGGGCTCGGTCCTTGAAGAACTCCAGTGGCCGCCGATAATCCACGTAGCGCACCGCGGACAGTTTCTCAAGTCCAGGCACAATATCCTCGGCAAACCGGCTCAGAACCTCTGGTTCCGCTCCTTGGCCTACCACCACCACATAGCCGATTCCCCCAAAGCGATCCTTAAGCAAGTCGATGTCCTGAACGCTCTTGAATGACTTTGGCAACAGCTCCACCAGGTCGGCGTCGAACGCCAGCCTGCGTGCCCCCAAAATAGCCAAGAGGAGCAGCACCACGACCACGGCAAAGGTAGGGGTCGGATGACGATAGGCCGCCAAGGCCAGCCCACCGAGCCTGGCCTCCACTCCTTGGGCAAACCGGCGTTTATGCTCGTTTGGCTGAGTGGGCGCCATGCAAGCCTCGATCCGCCGAACTTGAGTGGCTGGTCGAAAAGACATAGTCGCGCTGGAGGGGATAGTTCCAAACCAAAGCAACCATTACCCGCACCAATATCCAGGCCAACCGATAATCCAAAGACGGCAATAGGAGAATAATGGCGACTCCGCCACCATTGAGAAGAGCGCTGGTCAAGCTCACGAAGGAATAGCGAGACACCTGAGGCAGCAGTGGGCCAGCACTCTTGAAGGCCCATATTCGGTTGATTGAGAAATTGACTACTGCACCCAAGCCGCAACCTACGATGGTTGCGAACCAGGGGAAGACGCCGGCGTTAGCGACCAGAGCAAGCACCAGCAGAAAATCCGCGGCCGTGGCCACCAGCGCGGCTACCTGGTTGCGAAAAAGGCTGCCTTGGCCGGTCTGCAACATACCGCCCAGAGGATTGTTGCCCAGGGTGGTGAGCAAGAACATGAATCGCCGCAGAGCAGTCAGTTGTGTCGATACTGCCAGCAAAACGATTCCCCCAACCGCCAATCGATGAATCGGGTGCGGGTCATTCGGCACCAAAATGACTTCAAGAATCGGGCTCAATGCAGTGGCGGCGCCGAGGTAGACAATTCGCTCGGCCCGTTGCATGAGACCAACCTTCACATCTACGCCCAATCCTTCTCCGCGGGCACGAACATAGGACACCATCATCGATCCCAGCAATGCCATCAAAACCGCCAGTAGCACCCAACTATCTCGGTAGAACCAGGCAAATCCGATAAGCACGGCGCCATCGCTGTATCTATCCAATACCGAGTCCAGAGCCGCCCCACCGGGAGTCGGCGTACCCTGTGCCCGGGCCAGGCGAC
>JAUVBB010000542.1 GCA_030591445.1 Deltaproteobacteria bacterium
AAGGGACGCGACTCGCCGCGCCTTGGACCGTTCCACTAAATTGGCGGCCAAGGGCGTTTTGTCCAACCAGGCGCTCGATCGGATACAATCCGAACATGGCGTCGCCGCCGAGTTGGTGATCTCTAGCGAAGCCAACCTGGCGCAATTACGGGCCTCCGTCGATCTGGCCAACGCGGCCTTGGCTGACACCCGCGTGCAGGCGCCTTTCGCGGGCCTGGTCACGCGGGTTCATATCGCACGAGGTGAATACTTGCTTTCGGGTACGCCAGTTGTCGATCTAGTCGACGACCACAAAGTGCGGGTGTTTGCCTCGGTAGATGAAGCTGACGCCGGCCGCTTGCACCCGGGCATGAAGGTCCGGGTCGAATGCGATGCCTATCCGGGCCAGCCCTTCTGGGGAAAACTGGCCTGGATATCGCCGGTCCTCTTGCGAGATCTGCGTCAAAACCGCCATCTGGAAATTGAAGTTAGTCTCGACGGACCGGCCGAGCAACTCAAGGTAGGGATGTCTGCCGATGTCGAGATCGTGGTCGAAGAGCATAAAGACGTCTTGTTCGTTCCTTCCAATGTCATCATGCGCCATGGAGACGACGAGCAAGTATACGTGCTGGCCGGTGGCCGCATAGAAAAGCGTTTGGTAAAAACCGGCTTATCCAATTGGGATCGCAGCGAAATATTGACCGGACTGAGCGAAGGAGAACGGGTGGTGGTCTCTCTCGAAAGCAAGGGACTCAAAACCGACGTGCGCGCGCGGGAAAAAGGCACTCTACCCTCGGCCCGGACGGCCTACTGACATGATTGATATCCAACAGGTCACCAAGATCTACAAAATGGGCACCACTGAGGTTCACGCCCTGCGGGGGGTGGATTTGCAGGTGGTCGCCGGGGAATTTATTTCCATCATCGGACCCTCCGGCTCCGGCAAGTCGACCATGATGAACATCATTGGTTGCCTGGATACTCCCACCGGCGGGAGCTACCAGCTTGATGGTACCCAGGTATCGAGCATGAAGGACGACGCCCTGGCCGAGATTCGCAACCGCAAGATCGGCTTTGTTTTCCAAACCTTCAATTTATTGCCGCGCCAATCGGCTGCCGACAACGTTGCCCTACCCCTGCTCTATGCCGGCGTAAGCCGAAGAGAACGCCGCGAGCGCTCTTTGGGCGCGCTCGAAAGAGTTGAACTCGCCGACCGCGCCCAACACCGGCCGGCCGAGCTTAGCGGTGGGGAAAGACAGCGGGTAGCCATTGCGCGGGCCTTGGTCAACCGTCCGTCAATTCTGCTGGCCGACGAACCGACCGGCAACCTGGATCAAAAGGTAGGCAAAGAAATCACGGACATCTTCGAAAGTCTCAACCAGGATGCTGGGGTAACCATCGTTCTGGTGACCCACGATGACAAGGTGGCCGGCTTGGCCCGACGCAAGGTCAAAATCATCGACGGCGCCATCGTCTCGGACCAGAAGGTATAGGCGCTCATGCCTCTGCAACTCTCCGAGCAGCTACGGGTATCGGTCGACTCCATTCTGGCCAACAAAATGAGATCTTTTCTCACCACCCTGGGCGTGGTGATCGGCGTGACCTCGGTTATCTTGCTGGTATCCATTGGCGAGGGCATGCGCACGTATTTGGCAGATATTTTCGCCGGTATGGGTTCAAATTTACTCTTTGTTTTCCCGGGCAAGTCAGATACCCGCGGCCAGGGGCGTACGCTGACTACGGTGCGCAAACTCACCCTGGCCGATGTCCGGGCCCTGGAACAGCGCGCGGTCAATATCGCCGGCGTGGCGCCTTTGGTGGTGGGCGGCGGCATGGTCGAACGCGGGGCCCGTTCCCGCGATATCATGGTGATGGGCACCGACGAAGAGTTTCCGGTCTTGCACAACCTGGGCGTCTCCACCGGCCGATTTATTCGCAAGGAAAACGTGGCCAACAAACAACGGGTGGCGGTGATCGGCAAGACGGTGGCCATCGAACTGTTTGGCGATCGCTCGCCGCTGGGCCAACAAATGAAAATTGCCGAAGCGCGCTTTCGGGTGGTGGGCATCATGGAACCCAAGGGCCAATCGCTCGGTTTTGATTTTGACGACATGGCCTACATTCCGGTCACAACCGCGCTGGATCTTTTCGAGCAAGAGGGCTTGACTCGCTTGTCGGTCAAGGCGGCCAATAAGTCCAACCTGGAGCCGGCCATTGCCGAGTTGCGCAACATCCTAATGCGACGACACAACAACCGGGAAGATTTCACCATCGTCAGCCAGGCTGATTTGCTCGACACTTTCAACCAAATTGCCGAAACCATGACTTATGTTCTGTTGGGTATCGCCAGTATCTCTCTGCTGGTCGGAGGCATTGGCATCATGAACATCATGTTGGTTTCCGTTCGCGAACGTACCCGGGAAATCGGGGTACGCAAGGCTTTAGGCGCCCGCAAGCGAGACATACTGATCCAATTCCTGATGGAATCGGTGACGGTCAGTATGATGGGGGGCCTGCTTGGACTTGTGCTGGGCGTCATAATCTCGGCCGGAGTCAGTGCCGCCGTCCCCGAGATTCCGACTGCAATTACCATGTGGATTTTGCTGGTGGCATTTGGTTTTTCAGTGGCGGTCGGGGTATTTTTTGGCGTGGCCCCGGCGCGCAAAGCCGCCGCCCTCGATCCAATCGACTCGCTGCGTTACGAATAATCTTCTGGGCTGAAATTTGTCGTACCTTTCCACTCTCCGCTTGTGCTAGTATCGCCGCACTTGGAGGTGGACATGCAAAAGGCATTTCGTTTAGTCCTTGGGCTATGGGTGGTGGCGATGGCTCTACCGGCCTTGGCCGCGCCTAAGTGGGTTCGGATATCCTATACCGGAGACACCGCTCACACCATGACGGTCACCTGGAACGAGGGCCCCGCCGCGGGCACGGTTGAATACGGCACCGACACCAGCTACGGCGGCAGCGCTTCGGCGACCGCCGACTCGGTAGGCGGCGAAATTGGCGTGATCCATGAGGCCACGCTGACCGGCCTGAGCCCAGACACAGTTTACCACTACCGGGTAGGCGGCTCCGGCGACTGGAGTGCCGACTATGCTTTCCGAACCGGTCCGGATGACGTCTGCGCGCCCTTCTCTTTCGGGGTGGCCGCTGACAATCGCTCGGATTTTTCCGGATCTTCCGGCTGTTGGCCCCAGGTATACTCCGCCATTGCCGATCAGGGCGCCCACTTTGTCATCAACTCGGGCGATTTGGTCGAAGACGGCAAGAATCACGACGAGTGGGAGGACTTTCTCGACAAGTCAGAGGGTCTGATGGCGAAGTATCCCATCATGTCTTGCCTGGGCAACCATGACGATGACAACGTGGATGGTGACGCCGCCATCTACAACCGAATCTTCGCCCTCCCCCGCAATAGCGACAACCAGGTGGAGGATTTCTATTCTTTCGACTACGGCAATGTCCATTTTGCCGCTATCTCTACCGAATCATTCAAAGACGGCACCACCCGTTATCAACGCCAACGGGATTGGCTCGATGCCGATCTCACCGCCACTGACAAGATGTGGAAAGTTGTTTTCTTTCACGTGCCCATCTACTCCAGCGGCGATCACGGCTCCAACGAAGACGATCACAATGCTATCTTTATCCCCATTTTCGATAAACATCACGTCGATCTGGTCCTCAATGGTCATGACCATATTTATGAACGTTACCACCCCATGAAAGCCAACCAACAGGTCTCGTCTTATGAAGAAGGCACCTGTTACCTGGTATCCGGCGGCGGTGGCGCGGCCTGCGATCCTATCTACCTGTTTCGCTCCAAGGAAAAAGGTTTGGCGGTTTTCGATCCCATACCCAAACACCACTATGTACACATCTCGGTGGCCAACAATGTCATGCACATCAAGGCC
>JAUVBB010000252.1 GCA_030591445.1 Deltaproteobacteria bacterium
AAAAAAACAAAATAATATCCCGTAAAACAAGCCTAAAAACAAAAACTTACGCGGCATACGTCAGTTGACCGATTGTGGGCTTGCTTAGCCTTTGGTACAAATGAGCCATACGGGAAGAGCTGATACTAACTGGAAGTATAAAAAGGAGAGAGCAATGTTAGCAAAACTGAGAGGAACCAGAGGCCAGGGAATGACCGAGTACATCATCATTGTGGCGTTGATCGCGATTGCTGCTATCGGTGTGGTCTCCCTTTTCGGTGACAACATTCGTGCCTTGTTCGCCACCTCCGCCAACGCCTTGGCCGGAAACGAAGATGCCTCGGCCGAGACCAATGAAGCTTCCAAGGATCTGTATGATCACAAGAACCTGAAGAACTTTGGTGAAGGCAACGATCCTACTGCCAGCTAATTCAACACCTGTTTGACCATTATTGGGGCAGCTCTCGAAAGGGAGCTGCTTTTTCTTTATTAATATGACCGAGGAGCTTGTCAGCCGGGGGATCGACAGATAAGATGCAGGCACATGAGCGGAATCGATATACTTCTCAATAGTTTAATTGTGGTCACGGCGCTGGCCGGAGCGATCACGGATGTGGCGCGTAGAAAGATCTACGACTGGATTACTTATCCCGCGCTGGGCCTGGGTTTCGGCCTGCAATTTCTCGGCTATGGCTGGGGCAGCATTTTTGAAATGGGCTTGATTTCGGCCCTACTGGGAGCCGCCTTTTGCACCCTGGTTTTTGGCGTGTTTTGTTGGTGGGGCAGGGGTTTCGGGGGCGGTGATGTGAAGCTGATGGCGGCCCTCGGCGCTTTGGCTGGTTTTCTCCCGGCCCTGACCATCGCCATGTGTGTCACCCTGGTAGGGGGCATAATGGCGATAGCCCGAATAGCCTTTTTTGGCGACCGTGGGGAGGGTTTCCGCCGGCTGGTGCAGCGCCGGAAAAACCGTAAAGGCGAGCCCATTACGGTTCCCTATGGAATTGCTATTGCCCTGGGGGCGGTCTGGGCGGTCTTGATCAGATTTCAGCTCACACCTTGACTTGATTGGGTTTATCAGAGATTCTTTAGGTAATATTTAGCAAATAAGATGGAGGCACGCGAATGAATCGATCACGGGCATTTCAAAAATACTCGATCTTGGGGACCCTCGCCGTCGCTGTCTTGCTTCTCCTTTCTCCACCAACGGCTGCGCAGTCTAGAATTATTCCTTTGGTGGTGGGCGAGCAGAAAACCATTCCCATCAAAGGAGTATCTGACATCATTGTGGGTAATCAACGTATCGCGGATGTAAAGCTCATGGGCCGCAATACTATTATTATCTGGGGCAAGGCCCGTGGCCGTACCAACTTAACCATTTTTCGGAAAAGCAAGGCCAAGATTGTATATACAATTGTGGTCAGCAAGCAGGACGTAAGTCAGTTGAAGATCGAGCTGAAGAAATTATTAGACAATATCGAAGGGGTCAAGGTTCGTTCGGTGGGAGATCGCGTTATTTTAGACGGGACTGCGCTTACCACCAATGATTTCCGCCGGATAAACGAAGTAGTGGCCATGTACCCCCAGGTAAAGAGCTTTGTTAAAGTCAACGCCAGCGCCAAGAAACTTATGGCCGATCAGCTCAACCTGGAATTGAAACGCTCGGGATTGAAGGATGTGGAAGCCAACGTGGTTGGGACCAAAATTTTTCTGGAAGGCTCGGTGGAGTCGGAGGCCGATCTAAACAAGGCTCGGGAAATCACGGCTGCTCTGGGCGAGGAAGTAACCAACTTGCTCACGGTGGGCATTAAACGCATGATCCTGGTGGAGATTGATTTTATCGAAATCAAAAAGAGCGGTACCGACCACATCGGTATCAAATGGCCGCTGGATGTCCAAGGCAACGCCAACGCGGTCATGACCACCAATCGCGTTTTCGAAGGTCCGGGTATCGACGTGACCCGGATGACCGGCACGGTGACCGGTGGCTCGAGTTTCGGCTTTGGCTTCATGATGCAAGACGGCTACGCGCGGGTTTTGGCTCGACCGCGCTTGGTGTGTGCCAGTGGCGAGCAGGCCGAGTTCATGGCCGGCGGGGAAGTGCCGATTGTGGTTGTGACCGCGCAGGCAGTGCATATCGAATTCAAACCCTTTGGCATCATCCTCAATATCTCGCCCACGGCTGATCGTCACGGTAACATCCAAATGGCAGTGTATACCGAAGTCAGTGACATCGATCGGTCGATTGGTTTTGTCTCCGAAGGCCTCGATGTTCCCGGTTTTGTCAAAGACAGTGCCAAGACCAATGTAACCGTACGCCACGGACAAACCATCATTCTGGGTAATCTGTTCCATCGCGCCGAAGAAAAAGTGGTGTCCAAGGTGCCCTTGCTTGGGCATATCCCCATTATCGGAGAACTTTTCAAGTCTCGCGCCTTCAAGGACAAAAAAACGGAATTGTGCGTTTTTGTCACGCCACGCATTGTCGATCCTGACACTCCCAAAATTCGTAAGATGATTGCGGACATCAAGCGGGATTACAAAGAGGCCGAGAGCGAGGTCCAGTTCGGTATTTTTGATTGAGCCCGGCAGAGTCCTAGATTGAAAACAGAGGAAAGCAAACAATGCTCAACATGATTATCTCCGAGAAGGGGGGTATTTCCCGCCAACGAGATTTCAGCAAGGGTGAAATTACCATTGGCCGGGTGCAAGGAAACGACATTATCCTGCCGCGGGGTAACATTTCCAAGAAGCATGCCCGCATCGTCGAACGCGATGGTAAGGTAGTGGTCCTAGACCTGAAAAGTACCAATGGTACATTGGTCAATGGCAAGAGAATTACCGGCCCGCAGGTAGTGCGCGAGACAGACCGGATACAAGTTGGCGATTATGTGATTCAACTGTCAGGTGGTCGCAGTAAAGAGGGCCAGAAAGAATCCCCCCCAGCGAAGAAAGCCAAAAGTAAATCAGTGGCCCGCGCGCGCAAGGAGCGGGCCGCCGAGAAGATCGAATCATTAGACGCGCAACCCCAAGAGATTTCCTCGACCGAGATTGATTCCGATCCGGTCTCGGCCCCGGCCCCGGCCCCGGCGCCCCCGAAACCCATAAAGAAAAAGAAGCGTGACCCAAAGATTGAAGAATACTCGGCGCTCCAACGAGATGTACACGCCCGGCTCATCGAATACCTCGACTTGAGAAGACTGGATCTTGAGAAACTGGAAGACGATGAGCTTTGGGATCAGACCGAGCGCGCCATTCGCAACATCCTCTTGCAGATGGAAGAGGACAAAGAGATTGAAAAGTGGGTGGATGTCGAAAGCCTGGTCAAGGATGTCATCAACGAAGCGCTAGGCCTGGGGCCGCTGGAAGACTTCTTGGCCGATCCGACCATCAGTGAAGTGATGGTTAACCACGCCAGCCAGATCTATATCGAGCGGGACGGTAAACTCGAACAGACCGAGAAAACTTTTTCTTCCGATCATGCTGTCATGGGTGTTATCGAGCGCATCGTTGCTCCCATCGGTCGCCGGATTGACGAGAGCTCACCGATGGTAGACGCCCGGCTCAAGGATGGTTCCCGGGTCAACGCCATTATTCCTCCGCTGGCGCTGAAGGGTCCCTGCCTTACCATTCGTAAGTTCAAAAAAGAAGCCATGAGCGTCGAACAGTTGGTTGGCTTTGGTACTTTTACGCCGGGCATGTCAGAGTTCATGGAAATGTGTATCCAAGCCCGAATGAATACGCTGGTGTCCGGTGGTACCGGCTCGGGCAAAACGACTACCTTGAACTGTTTGTCGGCATTCATCCCGGCTAGCGAACGCATTGTCACGGTCGAAGATGCCGCCGAGCTGAAATTGTCGCAAGAACACTGGGTGTCGCTGGAGTCACGCCCGCCCAATATCGAGGGCACGGGGCAAATTAACATTCGCGATTTGGTTCGCAACTGTTTGCGCATGCGGCCCGACCGTATCATCGTCGGCGAGTGTCGCGGCGGGGAAGCTCTGGATATGCTCCAGGCCATGAACACCGGTCATGACGGGTCGATGACCACCATTCACGCCAACTCACCGCGAGATGCTTTGTCGCGTTTGGAAACGCTGGTGTTGATGGCCGGAATGGATTTGCCAGTACGGGCCATCCGCGAGCAAATCGCCTCGGCCATGAACATCATTGTGCAACAGACACGGTTCTCCGACGGTACGCGCAAAGTCACCCAAATCTCGGAAGTCACCGGGCTAGAAGTCGACATCATCACCTTGCAGGACATCTTTTATTTCAAACAAGAGGGTTTTGACGAGGATAACAAGGTCAAGGGCCGATATGTGGCCTCCGGATTTATACCTAAGTTCTACGATGATTTGCAGCGGCGAGGCTTGCCGGTAAGAATGGATATTTTCCGAGAACAGTAAAGCTCCCTGAAACAGGATTATGATGGTCAAAATCACAATGACCGATCCCAGTGGTCGGGAAAAAGAATACGAGATTGGTGCGGAGCCGCAGGTGTTTGGCCGCGGGGAAGACAGCGATGTCATCCTCGGTTCACGCAGCGTGGAACGTCATCATATGAGTTGCCGGGTGGTAGGCGGCAAGGTCATGATCGAGGATCTAACCGAGGGCCGCGGTTTGTTATTAGACGGCGAGTCGAAGTCAGGCACCTTCGAGTTGGTGCCCGGGGCCGAGATGGAGGCCGGGGTTTTCTTGTTTCAAATCCCGCTCGCCAAGGATAGTGCGGCTGAAAATGGTGATTTTGACGAAGAGCAGGACTCTCCCCCCATTTTGCAGGGCACCCGGGGTCCTACCCAGGGCCTGGAAGTTGAACTCAAACAAGGCGACAATGACATAGGCCGCGATCCTTCTTTGTTCCTCGTGATCGACGATCCTTCCATTTCACGGCTGCATGCGCGGTTGACGGTGGGTTCAGAGCAGGTGAGCTTGACCGACATGCGCAGTTCCAATGGCACACTCGTCAATGGAAAGCGTATCAACACAGCGGTTCTGACCAGCGGCGATTTGGTTCGTTTTGGCAAAATCAGCTTCCGTTTCCTTCACGGCGATAACGTGTCCAAGGGCGCCAAATTACAAAAAAAGAAGAAACTACTGCTATTTGCAGTGGCCGCTATTGCGGCCTTGGTCTTGTTGGTGGTGGTGGTCCTGGCGTTTTCGGGATCAGGACAAATCAGAACCAAAAAGGTCGCGAAGCCGAAGGAGATTCCGATAGCCGTTTTGGTCGAGCGTCATCTGACCATGGCGCAGATGTATATGAAGAAAGGACAGTGGCAGCGGGCGATCGAAGAACTCGATGAATTGCTCAAGCTGCATCCGATATCCGTAGATGGTCGCAAACGCAAGAAAGTGTGTGAAGATGAAATGCGCCGGGAGAAGATTTACAACCAGGGCCGCAGTCTTTTGGACATCGGTAAGTTGGACGAAGCGCTTGATGAGTTTCAGAAAATAGACAAAAAAAGTTATTACTATAAAAAAGTGAAATATCTGACTGCCAGTATTAGAAAGCGTTTGATGGCTTTTCACTTGAAAGAGGCCAAGTCATTTTATGAGGCCAGACAATTTAAGAAAGCCCACCAACATTTTCTGATCTATATGGATCTGAGTTTGTGCGATGAGGCAGTCGAGAAGTTGATCCATAGGACCGAACGCAAGATGAAGCGGTTCCGCATAAAATTCAAAACCTACACTTCTAAGTGTACCGAAAAACCAGAGAATACCGAGTCGGCGGGTCCCCTGGCGGTGCTGAGGGTAAAATACCCCCACGATGCTATTTTCTCGGCAGTGAAAATATATTTTACGGGTAAAGCCGAGTTGGCCATTCCCAAGTTACGTCGGCTTAAGAGAGGCGCAAAGGATGCCCAAGTGGCAGAAATTGCCACCCGGCTGGAGCGCGAGATGCTGATTGTCGCTGCTAAGTTTAGCTCGGGCACTACTTTCTTACTGTCCGGAAACTTGGCGGCCGCCCGTGAGAGTTTTAACGCGGTTTTGGAAATCGACGGAAACATTGTACCCAGCCGCATAGAGAGTCTGTACCGAAAGAACATCAAGACTCAGCTCTCTGCCCGGCTACACAAGCTGGGTGTAGAGAAATTTGGCCGCAAGCACTGGGTGGATTGTTATGGGTACTGGAAAGAGTGTCTGGAGGTCAATCCAGATGACATCGATTGCAAAGAAGGCACCATCAAATTAGAAGAAGTGGCGCAAGAAGCTTTGGAGGCTGCCGAGCAACGTGAGGGTAGAGGCCAAATCAAGGGAGCGGTCAAGTTATGGCGCTTGGTCAAGAAAATGACCCACCCCAGAAGCCTGCCCTACAACACCGCCGATCTGAAGTTAAAAGAAAACAAGCATTGAGCAACTGGCCAGGAGCAGTTTTGTCACAGGCTGGGTTTCTTGTCGACCTTGGCTTTGCCCGATTTGATCTCGTCTAGCTTTTTGCCCATGGCCGCCAGCAAGGCTGGGTACGATTCCTTCTTGATTTTCCGGTTGAATTCGCCGCGGTAATGGCGCACCAAACTTACGTCGCCAAACTCTACATCGTAAATGAGCCAAGCCCGTTTGTGTAAGTACAGATGGAAGGAGAGATCCTCACTGACCGTTTTGCCTTTTTTGGTCTTCGAACTGGCTACCGCCAAGACCGTAGCGCGGGCGCCATCTTCTTCGATCTCTTCTTCGTCATATTCCATGGTGAATTTGATGTTGTCGCGAATGGTGGAAGTATAGGAAGCTTCGATGAGATCGCGCAAAATCTTGGTGAATTCGATTTGTTGTTCTTGGCTGCGATCTTTCCAGTGGGGTCCCAAAGAACGCTTGGCCAGCTCGGTATAATCCAGAAAGCCGTCCACGACTTTCTTTAGATTTTCCTTTTGTTTGCTTTCTGCCGCCGAACCTTTTTTTACCTTCTTGTTCAAAATACCGCGAACTTCTTCGGCACCGTTCTGGATAACCTGTTGCGGGGAAGGGCTGGAGAGAGCCGGACCCGCCCAACAAAGAATCAAGCAAAATGCCCAACTGGATAAAATTATTGTGGTTTTCATGATGTCTCGGTTCCTTTCTTGCCCGTCACCTAGTTTGGACGTGCAGGCCTCGCAATCCATTCAAGCGATTTGGCTTCACGCTGTCAAGGCTTGCCGGTAGGATTTGACAGCCAGGGAGGCAAACTTCATGATGGGGCCATGGCCGAGCCGGAATTAGCGAAGAGAATCATCCGGGTTCTAAAGAAACTCAGTGCCATTCATGGCTCAACCATGCTGGCGCGGATTGGCGGTGGGCAGCCTTTTCGTACCTTGGTGGCCACGATTCTTTCTGCGCGGGTACGCGACGAGGTGACCGAGCAAGTGGTGCCCCGGGTACTGGAACGCTGGCCTGATGCTGAATCACTGGCGGTGGCAAGTCCCCATCAGGTAGAGCAGGTCATTCGGCGTATCGGTTTGTACCGGGTCAAGAGCGTGCGCTTGGTCGAAGTGGCCAAGCAACTGATGCGCGATCATGGGGGTAGGGTACCATCGGATTTTGACGCCCTGATTCAACTGCCGGGGGTGGGGCGCAAAACGGCCGGCTGTGTGATGGTCTATGCTTTTGGCCAAGCGGCCCTGCCGGTCGATACCCATGTGCATCGTATTTCCAATCGATTGGCTTGGGTCAAAACCAGTAACCCAGACGCGACCGAGCTTGCCCTTCGTGCGGTGGTGGCCAAAAACTGGTGGTCGAGGGTGAACGATTTGCTGGTTCACCATGGCAAGACCATTTGCCGGCCCCAGCGACCCCTTTGCGGAGACTGCCTCGTTTGGCAAGATTGTGCCTATGGTGTCAAAAATCGTCGCCCTGACTAAAGCCGAAAGGAAGTGGGCGCAGAGATGGCCTGATGTGTTGACCTGGGGTCTGTTGGCTGGTCTGGCGCTGTTTTTCCTGGTGTTGAAATCGTTTTCTCTCCACTGGCAGGTAGGCGACGAGAACATATATTTCTACATGGCCTGGGCCACCTTGGATCACGGGGCTTTACCCTACCATGACTATTTCTTCGCCCATCCGCCCGGTCATTTGATTCCTGGCATTCTGTGGTTTGCTTTGTCCGGTTTTGGGCCGATGACGGCTCGTTTGATTCCGGTGGTGGCCAGCCTGGTAAGTGCCTGGTTCTTGTTCCGCTTGTGCCGGCGGCGGCTGGGCCGGGTAGGTGCGGTGGCGGCGGTGTTTCTTTTTTTGACTGCCTACTCTTTGCTGCGCGCGTCGAGTCATTGGACTGGCATCAATCTATCGGTGATGTGGGTTGCGATCGGACTTTATTACTTGTTTGAAAAAAAGATGGGGATTGCCGGCGCTTGTATGGCCATGGGGGTAGGCACGGGCAACTACGTTTTGCCGGCCGCGGTCATGACCGGCATGTTGGCATTTGTCTCCTCCCGGCGGGAAGGGCTGCGCTATCTTGGCGCTTTTGCCGCTCTGTGGACTGCCATCCAGGGTCTGGGTTTGTGCCTGGCCGGCGGGGAGTACATCGATGCGGTCTATCGTGATCATTTCAACAAGCCGCAAGCAGCCGGCGCGAGTTGGAAGATGACGGCGCGGGTGTTTACCGACAATTTTGCGCTTTTTTTAGGTTTGGTGTTGGGTTTGGCTTCGACCTGGGTGAGCCGGCAAGCGGAGGCGAGCCAAGAAACAAAAGATTCGGTTTGGCAGCGCTTCTGGGCCCATTGGCGACGATGGCTTTGGCAAGATGAAGCCCGGGGGCTGGCACGGGATGGGGCACTTTGGACTTGCGGTTATCTGGTTAATATTGCGTTGTTGCCCCGCGTATTTCCTTTTTATTTTTTGCTCTTGTTTCCGGCCATGGCCATGACCGGTGGTTATGCGGCAAAGATTTTTCAAAGCCAAGCCGCGGACCTGATTCGTCATTGGCGGCAAGGATCGAGAACTTGGCGACGAAAATTGGCTTGGGTGCTGTTGGTCATGTTGGTGGTGGGTGTGGCCTACGGTTTTCGCTTGACGACCCAACGGGCTTTGCTGCCCGACTATGTGCGGCGAAGTGATCGGCCCATGCAGTGGGCCGACGGCGCTCTGCCCGGTTTTGCCAATGCTCTGTTGCGGGCCTGTTGCTGGGAGGATCGGGCCCGGGCTTTTGCCGAGTATGGCACCGTAACCGAGATTCTTTTCCATGAGAGTCAGTATTTTGAGCAAGCCCAAGCCTTGGCGTCTTATGTGCAAGAGCACAGCCGGCCTGAACAGGTTATTTTTGGTGATTCAGCCACCGCTGGACTGGTGGCTCTGCTTTCCAAACGGCGTCTGGTTGCGGATTTTGCCGACACCAATACTCTGCGTTTTCGTTCGGGCCTTACTTCGGTAGCAAGCACCATTGCCAAAATTGATGCGGCCGACTTGGCATTTGTGCTGGTCAGCGGCCGGCCGGTACGGGACTCTGCCGGTCGTAGCCAAGTTCGCTATGGCAAATTCGCCTCCGTTCCGGGTTTTCGTTCCTATCTGGACAAGCACTTTCGGATTGCGTACCAGGTGCGCGATCGAACCAAGGGTTGGTATTTTTTACTGGCCCGAAGAAAGGGCGGGGGTACGAATCAATCTTGAAGGTAGGAGGCCAGCAACTCGGCTTGGTCGAATAGCTTGGAGCGGTGGCAACCCCAGATATTGCACAGACCGACGACGTGGGCGTCGTTTAGGTCTGGGGTCAGATAAAGTTTAATTAACTTGCCCTCGGTACTGCAGGCACAAGCAGAAAGTTCCGGCAATTTGGTTTGGCAAATGGGGCAAGAAATTTCCAGGCGCGCACATTCCGAATAATCGGTGAAACCATAGCGGCGATGGTCGCCGTGAAAAGGGCTTAGGGTAAGTTTTTTTGCCGGGCCGCCGGCTGAAACCAGCAGGGTGATTCCGGGGGCACCATCGAACAATTCCTCTTTTTCCAGGACTAGATTGTGGCCCTGGGGGCAGTAAGCCTGGGTGACCTGGACAATGACATTGTCCACTTCTTTGAAATGGGCATCCTCCGGGGGGGTGGAAACATTTCCGCTACGCTGAATTTTGGCACGGTCGATATCTGAATCAGACACGGCTACCTCCTTGTGGAACTCACTGGATCGAGGCGAGTGTATCCCGGCCGAGCTTCGGGTACAAGCATCAAAGCGTTTTCCGCAATAAGAACTTGTGGATTTGGTCGGCCGCCTGGGCGGGCGAGTTTGCGCGGACTACCAGACCAGTTTTCTCTGCCTCGGCAGCTATCGGGCCCGGATCAAATCGCAACAGTACCAGCGGGCGCTGGTTTTTTATGGCTAGGGCGACCTCGCTCAGAGTGCCTGCCCCGCCGGGACAGGCCACCACCACATCGGAGGACAATACATTGATCAGATTGCGCCCATCGGCAAGAGCCGTAGCCAAAGCTAGGTGAACGTAGGGCGATGCCTCATCCGGGTTTGCGCCGGGCAGCACGCCCACCACCAAGCCCCCGGCCTGATGCGCGCCCCGGCTGGCCGCTTCCATGACGCCGG
>JAUVBB010000601.1 GCA_030591445.1 Deltaproteobacteria bacterium
AAGGGACCGGCGCAGCCGATATCCAACAAAGAGGCCCGGGTGCGTGGCGGCCGCCGCATGCGAATGATGGCGCCGAAGGTACCAATGGGAGGAAAGGGCACCGGTAAAAAGTAGGGCAAAGAGGCATCGACCCGGTGCAGGCGGGCGGCAATGAAATGACCCATTTCGTGCACCAGCAAGATCCCCATGATAGCCGCCGAAAACATTAGCCCGGCCCCGACCGCAAAGGGCTCGTTGGCGGTTGCAAAAAACGATCCCCCAGCATAGAAAGTGGTGGCACAAGTAGCCAAAAAAAGAAGCCCGTGCAACCAGGTGCGGTTTCCCTCGACGACCTGCGGATCTTGGTCAGATTTTATCGGGCGCTGCTGTTCTTGGGTCATGTGTCACGAGCATAACACATGCCGGTGCCACCCGCAGCCGAAAGCACCAGCTCAGGAAGGATCAGCCGCCGGCGCGGGGCCGGTCTGGATTTCTTCGATGGTTTCTTTCTCGATGGTAAGCAGAAACAAATTTTTGCTAGACTCTCCGGTGGGCAAAAAGGAGATATCACCGGTGGCACCGGGGAAATTGCGCAGAGAGAGCAAGCGTTGGCGGAACTGACGACGGTCGGCCGGCGCATCCTTTTCCACGATCTGACGCAGCATCAGGGCAGTGTCATAGGCATGGGCTTCGACCATGGATGGTTCGGCGTCGAATTCGGCCTTGAACTTGCCGACAAAAAGTTGGGTGGCCGGGCGCTTGCTTTGCAGGAAAAATCCATCGCAAAAAATCGCGCCCTGCACATAGCGCTTGGCCCACTCGATGACCTTGGGATCGTTCCAACCGTTGCCGCCCAAGAGATAGATCATGTCTAACTTTTTCCGGTCCAGGCTCTTTTTCATACGATCGATATGCCAACGGCTCTCGGTGTGCAGGATGATGTCCTCAAAGGCCAGCGCCGGTGCGATCAGGACCACCTTGTCCACGTAATCGGGCACGAAGATGGCATCAAAATCAACGATGGGAGCCAAGCTCTTGACCAGTTTCTCCATGGCCCGCTTACGCGCCAGCGGGTTTTTGATTTCGGCCCGTATTCGGTTGCGCTTCTGAATGAAGTCGCGGCGAGCATCCAGATAGTAACGACCGACCATTTTCTTGATATGCTTGCCGAAGTTCTTCTCGTCGGGCTCGTAGCGTTGGGCAGCCCGAATTTCGCCCTGTCGTTTATCCACCTCATCCCACAAAGCATTGGCAAACTCCACCCCATAGGTGTCGTTGGGATAGAGCAGGGCGAATCGCTTGACTCCCAATTGGTCCATGGCATGGGCCACCAAGGATTGGGCTTGGGCGGCCAGGGTCAGGAAGTTGCGAAAAACGTAACGACCCACCGGCGGCAAGTCCTTGCGAAAACTCAGGGTCACGATAGGAACTTCCAGCTCCTCGGCCTTGATCGCCGCGGCATAAGCCTCCTTGGCCACCATGGGGCCAATCACAGCCGCCACGTGCTCGTTGAAGACCAGATCTTCGAGTTGCTTGACGGCCCGATCCGGATCTCCTTCGGTGTCGCGGATCACCAGCAGCGGGCCCCGGCTGGAATTCGCGCCGGCCGGGTCAAAGATACCGGCGCCGAGTTGGATGCCTTCCAGGGCCCGACGCCCGTATTCGCGGTACTCGCCGGTCAGGGGCAACAAGACACCGATGGCTTCCGGGTTGACCTTGTTTCGGTCCATGATTTTTTTTAACAACACCCCGGCACTCATCGCCAAGGTATGGCCAGGATAGGCGGCCACAAATTTCTCCAAACCCTCCTGGGCCCGGATGAAATCGTGCACATGATAGAAAATTTTCGCCAATTTGAATTGCAGCAAATCCAGCGGGAAACCGCGATGATCCATTTGCTCCAGAATTTCGAGCGCCTCGCGTACCTGGGTGAAAGTAAGCTGATGATCGATCAGCGACAAGACTTGCTCGCGGATCATCTCTTGGGCCCCGGCGATTTGAGTCAAGTGGTACAAGCGGGTAAACCAGCGCAGGGCCTCGACCGGCGCCCGGGCTTGCAAATAAGACTCGGCCAACATACCGGCCACTTCGGCCTGGCGTTGCTTTGAGGGCAAGCGATCAAAAACCGACTGCAAAGTGGGCAAAGCTTCCTGCGTGCGCCCAGCCTTGACCAGGGCCATACCCAGGCCCACGGCCGCTTTTACGTAATGCGGGCTCTGCGGATGATCGGCCACTATCTGCCGATAGTAGGCTGCCGCTTGTTCCGGACGTTGGTTCCGAGTCGCCAATTCGCCAAGGGCCAGCAAGGTATCATCAATGGGATCTTGGCCGGGAAAGTCCTGTAAGATCGCCTGGAATTTTTTCTCCGCCTCTGCCAGCTGGTCCGCTTTCAAATCCCGCAGGGCCTCGGCATAGGCCAAATTCGCGGCCTCGGCCACCGGAACCTCACGCAACTTGCCGTCACCATCGCGGATAACCACGGTCCCGGGCGGGCAGCCGGCCAGCAGAACCGACAACAGCAAGCATCCCAGCAGACCAGACGCCAACGCTCGTACATCCATTGCATTCTCCTTGGTTCGCACTAGCTACGCGGCCGAGTAT
>JAUVBB010000382.1 GCA_030591445.1 Deltaproteobacteria bacterium
GCGAAAAGGGAGAAAAATCATGAAGTGGCTCTACTGACACATGAGGTAATGAACGGGCCAGCTATACGCCAGCTCCTACCACATTCCCGCCCCCAGAGTTAATCCCGTCAGGCCGCCTAGCCTTTTTTCTATCAAACAACATAATCTGGCCCAGCGGCGATCATTTTATCGCTTTCGTGGCCTCTTATGTAGTAGACGAATCCAGATCCCGAAAGGAACAACCAATGAAGGCAAAAAAGATGTCAATTGGTGTCTTGCTAACATTGCTTGCCAGCACGTCGGTGCTAGGAGACTTGCCGAAAACCGAGCAAGCCAAGCCTGTGCAAACGCATGAGGACCGGCTCCGTTTTCCATTCTCGGTAGGCTTGGTCTACGCACCGGCTCCCTGGCTGCACGGTTCCTACGACGACGAACAGACCAACCGAAAGCTACTGGATCAGTACGGAACGCGGCTCGCTCTCGATGGCCGTTTACTCCGCTACCTGATGCTCGGTGGTTTTTTCGGCCTGCTCGGCAATGAAGGCACCCACCTTATCGAGGTCGGGATTCGATTGGGTGTGAGTATTCCGATTTCACGAAACTGGAACCTTCACGGATTCTCCTCCCTGGGAGTCACCTCCTTCACCACCAATAAAGATGATCACATCGCCAATTGGTCAAAGGATTTCATTGGCTGGAACACTGGCCTTACTTTCGGGTTCCGACATCGAATATCGAACCGTTGCTGGTTGTTTTCTGAAGTAAGCGGCGTATTCCATCGCCTTCAGGAAATGAGTGACAATTCCGCGGTGGAAGTTTTTCCCCAACCCTCTCTGTACCGAATCGAGTTTATTACCGGCATGACCTTTGATTGGACCACAGGAAATCACTGACCCATTCCGCCTGGAGAGTCAGTCATTCGAGAGAGAGTAAACAAATGCAGACCGTGAAAAGAAAGCGATTGAGAAAATTCCTGCTTGTGCTTAGTTTGATGCTCCTGGGTGTCTTCCTATTCTTAAGCGGTTTCTTATCCGGATCGGTCATGGGCTTTAATCAGGGTCAGGCACAAAAAAGTCTTGCCCGGCAGGATATTGCGGTCCGTCAGATAGTATTCGGCCTCTGGTCACTGGAATCGTGGGACTTGGCCGAAGCACGCCGACGCCTTGATATCCTTCTTGACAAGGCTCTGAAAGAAAGAATCAGCAACTTTGAACACGAACCGTTCTGGTTGGCGGAAAATCAAGATGAGGCTTTCCCTTCTCGAGAATATATTATCGGACAGTTAGATAACATCCTCTTTGATTATCTGAGCAGTTCCATAGATTTTCCAGTCACCGCAGACGACAATGAATTTGAATTTCCCTATTTGAGCCAAGAGATACGATCGAATTACCTTCAAGCGCTACCAAAAATCCGCGAGCACTTGGCATCGCTCTACGGCAAAGTTTACCCGGCAGTATTTTGTGAATCCGATTCAGATTTACCTTGCGATTATTGCCAAGGTCTTTGCCTACACGAATCTGTCGACGGGCCAATCAAGCAGCGACTACCAATTCCCAAAGAAGGCATTGAATTACATTACCTTGGCGACGCTGCCTTTGGTTTGGGCGGTGTGCTGTGGGCTCGATACCAAACAGAAGATGGCCAAATCGGTTTCGTCCGCATTTCAAATCCTTACGTGCAACCCAAGATACCCATGTGGAGGAGGCTTCTCGCCACATTGCCAGGATTGTAACCACCATAAATACTAGGGTTTTCTGGCTTCCCGGTAGAGTGCCACCATGCGGACTTGGCCTTGGACCATTTTTTTCAGGGGGTACATCAGTTCGAAGTAGCCCAGCATGAGGTCGAAGCCGAAGCCTACTACGGGCATGGGGGGCAGGATGGTGTAGCGGGCGCTGACTTCGAAGTGGGCGCGGGCGGGGCCGGGAGGGAGATCGTCGGCGAGGGTGTGGCGTAGGCCTCGGAGGACGCTTTCGACGGCGGCTTGGTCGTAGAGGGGATGGCCGGAGCCGCGCAAGAGACGGGCTTGGAGATCGCCTTGGCTGCCCAGGCGCACTTCGACCAGGGTGCTTACCCAAGTGCCTAGGTTTTGGATGCTTTCGTTCATCAGGTCAAACATGGTGGTGTCGATTTGGCGGTAGGGGTCTTCGCTTGCGGGCAATAGGCCGTCGGCATTGCTTCGGCGGGCTTGTTGATACCAGCCACCGAGCCAATCCTTTAGTTGGCGACGGACCCAGGCGCCGGAGATTTCGGTGATTTCGGCGTCGCGAACTTGGGAGAAGTCGGGTTGCCAATAATGATCGACGCGGCGCACCAGGTACATCCAGCCGGGATCATAGTTGCCGCGTTGGGCTCGGTGCCGGGCGGCTATTTCACGGAAGTAGCCGTCGATTCTCTGTTTGACTTGTTCGGATTCGCTGAGCGGCGGTGCCGGCTCGGGCAGGGGCGTGGGCGACTGGGGCAGCATGTCGAAATGGAAGCGGCGGGGACCGTCTAGCAGGGTCTGCTGACGGCGGACGGGGGGATCAAGCGCGGCAGAAGGCTGGGGACTGGGCTTTTTCTGGGGCCGAGGGGGCGAAATGTAGATTTTAGGCTGCTCGACGTCCTCGGCAAGCGCCCAAGACGGCGCCATGAGCAGACTGCCCAGGTACAAAATTTTCTCCACGGCACGCAATCTTTCTTACTCCCAAGGCTGCAACAAGCTCAGTACCCGTTTTATTTCCAGCGCGGACGCTTGACAGCCTGGCCGGGCCCCATTAGCCTTTCGGGCAACCGTTGCTTTGAATATGAACCCTATCTCCTTCGTCTCAATGGCGACCCAAACTCCAGAGGGAGCAGCGATATGATCGTAATTGCACTGGTTATGCTGGCAGCCACAGCCGTACCGGAGGTAACCGCCGGCCCGGCCCTGGCCGAAGAGGCGCGCGCGGTCGAAGCGCCGTTTTCGGAAATCATCGTTTATAGCGACCGGGCCAAGGTGCGCCGCCGGGCCCGGCTAGAGCTCGGGGCGGGCATCCACAAACTGGCCCTGCCCGATTTGCCCGGGGCGGTGATGGTCAACACGATCCGGGTCGATTGCCAACAAGCCCGAGTGCTTAGAATCGAAGCGGTGCCGGTAACCCGAGAGCGGTTTTCGATCGATCAGGTAGAGGAACAAATCGCCAAACTCGAAACGGCCCGGGACCAATTGACCGCGCTGGATGGCAAGACCACGGTATACAGCTGGGAACTCGGCTTCCTCGATCAGATTAAACCGCGCTTATCAGTAGATGAATCGAAGCGGGTGGGCAAAGCTACTCCGCCCATCTGGTTGCCCACTTTTCGCAAGGTGCTCGATTACCTCGACCGGCGGGTGGCAGCAGACCGGGTGGCCTTGCGCAAGCTGCAGGTGCAGCGCCGAGACCTGGTCGAGAAAATGACCGGGCTACAGCGCGAGGTCCAAGCGCACAACCTGGGCGCCTTTAGCGATCGTAAGATTCAGGTCCTGGCCATCGTCTCGGCCAAACGCGCGGGCGCGGTCACCCTCGATCTCGAGTATTTCGTTCCCGGCGCCAGCTGGCTGCCCACTTACAACATTCAGTTCGACTCCGCTCGCAATCGGGTAAGCCTGGAGACCGCCGGCATGGTGCGTCAGGCTACCGGCGAAGACTGGACCGACGCCGCCGTGGCGCTATCGACCGCTATCCCGGGCCAGGGCATTGAATTGCCCGAACTGCTTAGCTGGACCTTGGGCGAAAAACGCGAGTTCATCCCGCGACCCCGACCGGCACGCCGGCCAAAAACCGTCACCCCTTTTGCCGCCCCTCAACCCCAAGCCTCCACCCTGGAGGCCGAACGCCAGGCCCGCAGAAACGTCTTGCAGCAGCGCATCGCGCAGTTGCAATCGCTGACCAGCATGAACCTGAATCAGTCCCTGGCCACCATCACCCCCAGTCTCGATGGCCTGGTAAGTTCCGGGCAGGGCTACGGCGCCGCGGTCGGCAGCGTCCGTGGGCGGGGCTCGGCCTCGATGTCCGCTCGTCCCCGCCCATCACGCAAAAAACGAGCCCGGCCCAGTCCTCCGCCGCCGATGCCGGTCCAAAACAGCCCGACTCCGGCTTATGACTTTGCTGACGCCGAAGTATCCGGGGCAATGGTTACCGCGGAGTCGGTATCCCTGCGGCCGGGGCAAAGACGCACGCGGCGCACAAGCTCCAAGCCTTTGGCACAAGCCACTTCCTTGGGTTTGTTCGAACCTACTTATTACCAGCCGCCTCGCTTTAGCGACCGCAATCTACCGGCGGTGGTGGCCGGCGGGCTCGACTTTATCTACCGTTCGCCCACCCGCACCACCATCCCCGCCGACGGCCAATGGCTACGGGTACCGCTGGCGGCCGAGACCTATCCGGCTAAGACTTTCTACGAAGCCACCCCCTCGCTAAAGAAAATGGCTTACCTACGGGCTCAAGTCACCAATCGTGGCCAGCGACCCATTTTAAGAGGCCCGGCCAATATCTTCATGGGTCGCGACTTTGCCGGCCAAGGCCAACTCGCAACCACCGGCCCGGGCGGCATTATTGAGTTGCCCCTGGGCGCCGACGAAAACATTCGCATCTTGCATCAGGTCACCCCCAAAACCGTCACCAAGGGACTGATCAGCAAGGATGAAATCACCACCTACACCACCACCATCGAAATCGGCAATTACAAGAAGAAGGCGGTCACCATCCTGATCCACGATCAAATTCCCAAGACCCGCAACGAAGACATCGAGATCGAGAAGGGCAAGATGAGCCCCGCCCCCGAGCACGGCCCCGACGCCCTCGGCGTCATGCGCTGGAAACTGGCCATCCCGGCCGGCCAAACCAAAACCATTCAGTTTTCCTATCGCATCAAGCGCCCGGAAAACTGGCAACTCAGTCAATGAGGAGGTGGATCATGAAAACCGGACTCCTGCTCTCCTTCTGGTCGCTCTTGCTGGCACAACCCCTGCGGGCCAACGAAAATGTGCCCCCCATCGAGAAAGTAACCGTATATGCCGATCGGGCCGAAGTAAGCCGGGCCACTCCCGTTGTCTGTAAAGACAACCAGGCCACCGCCGTATTTGGCATGCTGCCCTTGTCGCTGGACCAGCGCACCCTGCGCGCCGAGACCGGCAGCAAAGCCACGGCCATCGGCACCACGGTCCGAACCATCAACCTGGCCGAAGACCGCGACGCCCGCGTAGCCGCGGTGCAAAAAGAACTTACTCAGGTACAAGATCAACTGCGGGCCTTGGGCGAAACCCAGGCCGGAATCAGCAAGCGAGTCACACGGGTGGCCGAGTTCGGCGCCTATGTTCAAAACCTGCTCCATGAACAGGTTCGCGCCCCGCGCCCCGATTCCACCCAATGGGACCGCGCCCTCGACACCATGCGCGGTGAGCGCCTGGATGGTCTCAAAAAGCAAGGCCGACTGAACATCGAGCAACGCAAACTAAGCCGGCAAGCAGAACTGCTGCGCAACCGGCTCGCCGCCTTGCAGCCCCGGCAGCGCAATCAGGCGATCGAGGTCACGGTGGCCATCGATTGCCGAGGCGAGGCCCGCCCCCGGGTCCGTCTCTCCTATGTCTTGGCCGGCGCCACCTGGCATCCTGAATACGATCTGCGCTTTTTGCCCCGCGGCAAAGCCAAAGTCGGCAAGGGCCGGGTCGAACTGACCGTCTCGGCGGTGGTGCAACAAGCCACCGGCGAAGACTGGACCGACGCCAAGTTGGTGCTGTCTACCGCCAAACCCCGGCTAGGCTCCGAGGCCCCCTACCCCGCGCCCATGTACATCAACGGCCGCGAGGTGGGTGAAAACAAAACCCTGGTAGCCAAACAAGAACGCCGCGAAAAACTAGCCGGCCCGGCCAAGCCTCTCGATGCCGCCCCGGCCAGTGTGGCCTTAGAAGATCGCGGCCAGTCCTTCGCCCTGGTCTTGCCCCGCAAGGTCACCGTCCTGGCCGACGGCCGGCCCTACTGGATGCCGGTGGATGTCGCCTCCGGCAAGGCCGAAGCCAAGCTAGTGGCCATAGCCAAATTGAAACCCTTCGTCTACCAGATGGTCAACCTGAAAAACCCGGCCGCCTATCCCCTGCTGGCCGGCCGCATCCATGTCTATCGGGGCGGCTCCTATATCGGCGATAGCCACATCAAATACCGGGCCCCGGGCGAGCCCATGGAGATCTCCCTGGGCATAGACGAAGAGTTCAGTGTCGAGCGCCAAGAACTCAACAAGACCAACCGCAGCGCCAGCTTCCTCTCCAGCACCAAACACCTCGAGCGCGCCTTTCGCATCACCCTGGCCAATCGCAGCACCCGCCGCCAAAAAATCGAAATCCGCGAAAACATCCCCGTCTCCAAGACCGAAGACGTCAAAGTGGAACTGGTCAAAAAGAAAACCGCCCCCCACTACCAACTAGACACCCACCGCGGCTTCATCACCTGGACCCCCTACCTAGACTCCGGCCAAGAAAAATCCATCGACCTGACCTACACCATCCATCTGCCCGAAGACTGGAAAGTTCAAGTTAGGTAGGCATTAAGTGAGATCTCCGGTTTTCCTTGGCGCTGTTTTCGCACTCCCGTTTATTCTCCTGCTTGCGCCAACCATAGCTGCTGCAGGTGATGGCCGTTTTTCAATGAACGACAAAGGGCTTTTGCAGGAAGCTCCACGAATTATCAATTGTGGGAATCAACCTTACCTTGCCTACCGGGTTGGAAGTATGGGCTTTTATTTTGAACCAAAGCTCAAGATACAAAATGAAAAGATTGTGTTCTTCGTCGCCGGCTGCAGTTCCACTGGAAGTCTCACCGGCAGGTTCCGACATGTTCCCATCGTTGCCGTCAAAGCCCAAGAGGCGGTGCGGCTTGGCCTTGCCTATTGGGAAGAACCTGACGGCACTCTGCTAAAGCTGAAGACCGGAATCGCCCCCTGCCCTTCTACTTGTTCACTTGATGACCAGAATCCAACTTCAGTTCAAGCCATTTTATTATGCAAGAACCTACGGAGGGCTCTTCCCCGCGGATGGTCAACTAATTTGCGGCAAAACGGCAGCCTCACCATCAGCGGCTTGGTCAAGATCCGCTGGGGAGCCAATGCCCC
>JAUVBB010000608.1 GCA_030591445.1 Deltaproteobacteria bacterium
ATTGTAGCGTTTTTTCTTTGCATAGTCCAACAGCGCCTGCGAAAGATCTTTGCACTCGGCCAGATACATGGTCTAGTATTTTTCGACCAAAACATCAGCAGGAGACGATGTCGTGCGCACTAGCAAACTCGACCTGGTAGCTATCAGCAGTGTTTGGCTGGTTCTGGTCCTGGCCTGGGCCGGCTGTTCGGAGAAAAAACAAGCAGCTGAAACAACGAAGGCCGTCACCGAGACAACCCAGAAAACGCTGGCCGCCCCGGCGCCTCGTTTACCCGGCGCCTGGGATCCGGCGGTGCGAAAGCATTTGTTGCAACTGGTCGATACCAAAGGCAGTGCTTCGCCAACTTATGATGCCCAGAAACAACCGGTGGTGGTGTTCGACTTTGACAACACTTGCATCCACGGCGACATCGGTCGTTCGTTTTTCGATTTCATGGTGACCGAACGCAAGATCCGATTCAGCGAGAAGATTTGGGCCGCCATCCCAGCCGATCAGCGCGCCGGCATCAAAGCCGCCTGGAAGGATCTGTCCGCCCTCGATCCGGCCACCGCGGCCACCTCGGCTGCCCTGCAGCAATATCGTAAGCTGATGCACAAAATGTACTGGAGTTTGTGCTCCTCGACCGAGGCGGAGAAGTGCTATCCCTGGCAGGTGCGCTTCTATGCCGGCTACCGTCCCGACGAGATCACGCGGATGGCCGCCGAGGTCATGAAGCGGGAGATCAAGCGAAGCCTGGGCTCGGAGCAGATTCGCATCGGCCCCGAGGACACTTCTCCTTCCATCACCGGGGTGGGCATCCGCGTCCACGAGGAAATTCGCGAGCTGATGTTTTTCCTGCGTCGACAAGGTTTCAAGACCTGGGTCATCACCGCTGGCCCCCAGTGGGTGGTCAAGGGTGCCGCCAAGCAATTTGCCATGCCCCCGGGCCAGGTAATCGGCATGCGCAGCCGACTGGTCGATGGCCAGCTTTCGGCAGAAATCGAGCCGCCGACCACATTTAGGGAAGGAAAGGTCCAGGCCATCAAGAAATACATCGGCCAGAAGCCGGTCTTGGTTCTGGGCGACTCCTGGACCGACGCCGAGATGCTGGCCTATGGCGAGCATGCCATCCTGATTGACCATGGTTACGCCGACCTGAAGAAAAAAGCGCTGGAATCAGGCTGGTGGATCCAACCTACTTTCCCGGTGCATTAAAGAGGACGAACCACCGACATGCCCAAGATTGCCTTCGCACTTGCCCTTTGTTTTCCGCTGTCGGTCTTCGCCACCGAGCCGGCGCCGACCTGCTCCGAGCGATACCATACCCCGTCCAAGTTCCTGGCCAACCCGGATGAGTCGGTATTGATCGCCGGCGTTATCGGCTGGTGCCGCAATAACCAGAACCGGCTGCTGTGGGACGAAGGCTACGCCCAGGTGGCCCGACTTTGGAGCACCCGCTTGGTCGAAGACAAAATTGACCCCGACCGGCCCATCCCGATGGACCGGCTGGCTTTCGAATTGCGGGCGCAGGGGCTTACCGATGCCACCGTGATCCCTTTCTCGGTCAACAGCAAGTCCGAAAAGCTCCCCGAGGGACTGATCTATTTCCTGGATCAAGAAGGCAAAAAGAGCCGGGCCACCCATTTTGCCGTAGGCGTGGCGCGCTTCCCCAATCAGAAACAGATGGTCAGCACCCTGCTGCTCGGCCGGCGGCCGGCCATTATCGACCCCATGCCGGTCTGCCCCTTGCCGGGCAACCGCCTGCCGGTGCGCCTGCGCTTGTTGCGCAGCTATCGTCATCCCTACTGGCTCATGATCACCCCAGAGGGCCAGGTTACCAAAGACGCGTTTTTGTATGAAGAAGGCGCGTGGCACGGAGAAGTTCCCCTGGATGCCGGCGCCGGCGAGTACCGCCTGGAGATCATGGTGCTTGGTCCAGAGGGCCCGGAAATTGCCGCCCTCTTCCCCCTGTATGCCGGGGTGCCCCGTCCCCTGCTACCCCAAACCAAGATTCATCCAGCTCCCGGCAGATACCGAAACCCCGATGACGCCGAGACGGCCATGTTGGCGCTAACCAACCGGGCTCGCTCCCGAGTGGGCCTGCCGGCGCTCGCGCTCGATCAGAAACTCAGCGATCTGGCTCGTGAGCATGCCATGGGCCTGTTGATGGCCAGACATGCCAGCCATCGCTCCAAACGCTCGGGCACCCTGGCCGACCGATTGCGCAAAGCAGGCGTTGTTTTCGCCCGGGCCATGGAAAATGTCTCGCTGACCGCTTCCCCCGAAACCGCTCACGAGGGCTTCATGGA
>JAUVBB010000298.1 GCA_030591445.1 Deltaproteobacteria bacterium
GTATCAGGTCTTTAATCAGGCCTTCGGTTTGAACATGGACCCAGCCATTGATGGTCTCCTGGGCATGTTCAGGAAAGCGGACGAAGTCGGTCAACCAAACACCACTTTGATAGTAGGCTTCCAGGTCATCGAAGTAAGATTGCTTGATCTTGTAGCCTTCTTGCAGCCAAAGCGAGTTGGCCAGATTGAAACGCATCTGATCAGATGGTTCTTCTTCGTCACCCACACCATATGGCTCAATCTGGTTTAGTTGTCTGAACAGTTCATGCAAGGCGCTTCGATCCATCTGGTAGCCGAGCGTGTCCGCCATTTCTGCTTCCGTCTGACCACCTGCGCCGGCCCATAGCATGGCCAACATGACCTCGATACTGTGGGGAGAGAAGAAAATGTTGTCATTGGTTTTGTTGCTTAGGCTCCGATAGAAATCGAGAGCAAAGTCTGTATTTGCCCAAACTTGTTGTTCAAACTCACTCTCGGGTTCTGCTTGTTGGTAAAGCTGGGGGCAGACCCGAGGATCATCTGTCCAGCATTCGCCGTCGAGACCACAGCCGGCAAGTGTTTGGGAGACGAATAGCAGGCAAATCACAGGTACATGTCTTTTCATTTTCCCTCCAGCTGATCACAGTAATTTGCAACTTTCGTACCAGGTCCGGGAAAGCAGCAGAGGGCTGGGTAGGATTTCGCAGTTGGTTGAATTTAGTGACAAAACTGCCCGGGTTGTTTTTCTGGCCTGCGATACCTAAGGTGGGTATTCGGGATCTCTTGTCAAAAATAAATGCCCAGCGGTCTTATTTTGACAAATTGTCCAAAATCAAAGATTGCCGCTAGCTTTTGACGATGGCGCCCTTTTTGCTGCTGCCTTTTTGCCAGAGTTTTTGTTCGGTGGCGGCCATGAGTTGGGTAAAGCCGGTTTTGTGGGTGGCGGAGATGAGCAGGCCTTTTAGGCGGCGGGCCAGGGCGGAGCCTAGGCCGGGGTTGAGCAGGTCGCATTTGTTGAGCAAGAGCAGGCGGGGAGTCTTGATGAGTTTTAGTTCGGTCAGGATCTTTAGGACCGCTTCGATTTGCTCTTGCATGCGCGGGTCTGAGGCATCGACGACGTGGAGCAGCAGGTCGGCGTGGCTTAGTTCTTCTAGGGTGGCGCGGAAGGCGTTGGCCAGGTCGGCGGGTAGATCGCGGATGAAACCGACGGTGTCGGTGATGATGACGGCGCGATCGCGGGGAAAGCGCAAGCGGCGGCTGGTGGGATCCAGGGTGGCGAAGAGCTTGTCCTCGACGAATACTTTCGAATGGGTGAGTTTGTTGAGTAGGGTGGACTTGCCGGCATTGGTGTAACCCACAATGGAGACCACTGGCAGGCGATTGCGGGCTCGTTGGGCGCGGCGGACTGCCCGTTGGCGGGAGAGTTTGTCGATGTCGCGTTCTAGCCGCCTTACGCGTTCACGGGCGCGGCGGCGGTCGATTTCCAGCTTGGTCTCTCCCGGGCCCCGGCCGCCGATCTCGCCGGTCAGGCGGCTTAGACCGGAGTCCTGGGCGGTTAGGCGCGGCATCCGGTATTTGAGTTGGGCCAGCTCTACCTGGAGTTTGCCGTCGCGGCTTTGGGCCCTTTGGGCGAAGATGTCTAGAATGAGCTGGGTGCGATCCAGCACCATCAATTCGGTAAAGTCGGCAATGGCCCGGGCCTGGTTGGGCGTCAAGTCCTGGCCGAAGATGATGTGCTCAGCGCCTTTCTGCATGGTCTCGACCACCAGATCTTCGAGTCGGCCTTTGCCCACCAGATACCGCGGGTCGGGCTTGGGCCGTACTTGTACTACTTTGCTTACCACTTCGACCCCGGCGGTATGGGCCAGTTCGGCCAGCTCGGCCAGGATGTCCTCGCCGATGGTGACCCGTTTGCTTACCACCACCAGTACCGCGCGCGGACGATCCGGCTCTACCTCCGCCATTTCGATTTTGCGGGAAAACTCTTCTTCCAGGGCCGTAACCATGGCCAGGAAGTCCATTTCCAGGTCATGGATGCTGTCGAACTCTTCTTTTTGCCAAGGATTGCTCGCCGAGCCCGCCGGCAAAAGGTGGGCCCCGTGAACCTTGGCCGGCTCACCGTCGGCGCTTACGCAGATGGCGGCCAGATAGTCTAGGCGTAGCAAGGAGAGATCGGTCAAGTCATCACGGGTCAAGACCTCGTTACGCAGATGGGTATGCACCAGGCGCAAGCCGCGAAAGTGAGACCGGCCACCACGCAGCCGGCCCACGTCCGGCAAGACCAGGCGGTGGGCGTTGCCCACAATGACCCATTCCACGTGCCCCCGCCGGGTCAGCAAGATCCCTAGTTGCCGGCCAACCTCCCGGGAAAGCTCGCACAAGGCCCGCCCCAGCTCGGGGCTGATCAATTGCCAGGGCCGTACCCGCCGCTCATAAAACTTCTGGATGCGCTTGAGCTGGTTGGGTTTGAGCCCCTGGGTATTTCCAAACAAATCTTTGATGACTACATCCTCCCGACCAGTTGAAACAGGATCGATTGAGAAAGCTATCACAGCTCGGACTGGCCGCAAGCAAAAAACCGCGCAGTACTACGGAGAATCTTTGCCGGACGCAAAGATTCTCGTGTTTGGTAGGACAACAAGGCGACGGCGGGAAATCGCTTGATCGGCCCGATGGGGGGTCGTAGTATGCCGCCCGAGCTATCATTAAGAGGCTCCGCAATGGGAGGAAATACATGAACGCTGGTCGTTTGGCTTTGCTACTGTGGGTCGGGTCGTTGTTTTGCTCGGCTTTGGCTTTTGCCCAAGAAGAAAAGAAAGACACCGTGCCCGCGCCGGGCAAGTGGCAGCCGGCCGGAGAGGTGATGCCGCCCGCGCCTACGGCGGGTGCCGAGGAAGGGGCGGGGGATGCGGGGCCGATGTACGAATACGGCGGTTTCAACCTTGGCGTGCATGCCCGCATCCAGACCTTGCTGGGCATGGTGGGTGACGACGCTCATGTTAGCAACGGGGATGTGCTGAGCCGAGATGGCTTTCGCCTGCGGCGGGCCCGGCTGGGCGTGGCCGGACAATTGGTGCGCAACTGGGACTACGAGCTGGAACTGGACTTGATCGACGAAGACAGCGGTGGCAACGCCCTGCTCGATGCCGCCGTTACCTGGCGGGCCTGTGACCACGCCTGGCTACAAATCGGCGCTGGCAAGTTGCCCTTTAGCCGATCGTTGATGGTGTCTTCGGCCCACATGCAGTTTATCGAGCGTGCCCCTTGGGTGAGCCTGGAGGCGGCCACCGGGGCCAGAATGCTCGACCCGGGCCGGCAAGTGGGTCTGACTATGGGCGGACAGGCCTATCTGCTTCGCTATGCCGTAGGCGTCTACAACGGCTCTTCGGGAATTTCGACCGGTGACCTGAACGACGGGTTGATGTATGTGGCCCGCCTGGAGGCCGGCATGGGCGAAATGGGTGCCAGCGAGGCCGATCTCGACGGCGGCGATTTGCGCTGGACCGTGGGATTGAACGGTTACCTCAACCAGGCGCCGGCAGCCGACATTCGGGCGGCCGGCTTGGATATGGGGGCCAAGTTTCGCGGCCTGAGTTTTTTCGCCGAAACGGTCTGGGCCAAATCCATTCCGGCTACCCGCCCGGAATCCATGGCTTCGATTCTGGACGAGACCGAACGCTGGGGCATGTCGGCCCAGCTAGGTTATATTTTGCCCTTTGCCTTTGCCGACCTGGAGTTGGCTTGTCGCTTTGCGCTCATGGATGATCATGTGCACCTGGATAACGAGGGCGATCTTTGGGAATTGACCGCCGGGCTCAACGCTTATTTGCACGAGGGCGGGGTCAAGCTCATGGTCAATTACGTGATGAAAGAACAACGCGAAGGCCTCAATCGCGCTGACGACGCGCTGCTGGCTATGCTGCAACTGGCTTTCTGATGCCGGTCCCCAGGTGCACTATGAAGACCCCTAGGTGGCTTCCGGTTTTGGTTCTGCTTGGGCTTTCGGCCGGGCTAGCGGCCTGCCGAGACGACGCGCCTTTTTCCCGGGCCTATCCCATTACCCACCGCGCCCAGATTGTCGGTGGCCCGGCTGCCCTGGCTGAGTTGGGCGACCTGATTCTGGAAAACGATCGTATTCGCATCGGCATTGCCAAGCGTGGGGACAGCGTGGGTCCGGGCGTGTTTGGTGGCAGCATCATGGACGCCGATGTCCGCCGACCCGAGGCCGCCCACCGGGCGGGTCTAGGCCAGGATCAACTCACGGAGATATTCACCATCGGCAATCTGTCCACGCCGGCGGTTTGCCTAGAAGGCGAGAAAGGCAAAATCTCCGAATATTGCCAGCAACTGCCGGAGGGCAGAGAGCCTAGCGTCGAGATTCTTTGCGACGGTTCCGGCTCTTGTGAATTGAACCTGGACGAGCGCAAGAACGCCGATTACAAAGATGACGGTCGGGTTCCCTCGGCGGGGGCCGCGGTCATTCGGGTAGAAGCCATGTCTGGCAACTACCTCGAAGCGCTGCAACTGATGTCGATTGCCAGCGTGAAGGCCAGTTTCCGCATGCGCACCGATTATATCCTGGAACCGGGAGCGGCCCACATTCGCATCCGCACCTTTCTGATTGAGACCGATGCCGATAGCGGCCAGGTCTTGCACCCGGCCGGCGAAGTGGTGGCCTTGCCGCCCTTGACCCGCTCGACGGCCTTGTTCGGCATCTTGCTGGGCAGCGATTTCTTCGAGACCGAGTTGCCCAACATGCAACCGGGATTGGCGGGCGGAGACTTTCTCTTTTTGGGCGCGCGCTTGAAGAATTTTGCCCCCAACGTGGGTTTCGACATCTACAAGATCATTCGCAACAAATATGCCGTGGGTCAGGACTCGCTCAACGATCCGGTGGTATCCGATTTCATCGCCGGCGTGGGTGATCATGTCTCCTACGCCATCGCCAGTGCCGATGCCGAGGGTCGCTTCCTCTTGCCGCTTTATTCGGGGGCGGTCACCGCCGGTTATACCCACGGGGCTCATTGCAGCATTGGCCCTTGTTTGGGCACCGAAGAGCAATGTAGTAACGTGCTCGACTGCTCGAACTTGCGCGGAGTGTATTTTGAAAGACTGTTCGCGGTGGGCGATGGTGACGTGGGCTCGGCGGCCCAGGCACTTTACCAAGCCTGGCAAACCCCCCGGGGTCAGATCAAGGGACATGTCTATGACCGGCGCAGCGGCGAGCCGGTCACCGATGCCCAAGTGCACGTCTATCGCGTTCCCCCGTCCATGGCCGATTGCCTTCCGGGCGGAGATCCGCTCCAAGCCTATCAAGGCGGCGCCGAGGGTTTTGTGGCCCAGTGTCTCGAACCCAGCGCCTACCTGGGTGCCTACAGCCACTTTCGTACCGACCGGCGCCTGACCGACTTGCCGGTGGGGGCCTTCGACGGGGAACTGCCGGTGGGGCGTTACTACCTGCTGGCCAAGAAAGTCCATCGCCCGGCCAGCCAAGTGGTGGCCGTAGAAATCACCGAAGGGCAAAGCATGCAAGTGGCTCTGCACTTGGTGCCCCCGGCTCGCATTCAGTATGAAATTGTCGACGAGAGCAACCAGCGCATCCCGGCCAAACTGACCATCGGCCAGTGTTTTGCCAATTGTGCCGGTCGTTGGACCAATGCCTGCACGGTTGATACCCAATGTGCCGCGGGCAAGTGCGAAGCGGTTCCTGGGGCCGCCGGGGCCAAACAATGCCTGGTGGACAACTGTGCCGATTCCCAGATGTGCGATCTGGAGCAAGATCGCTGCATTCCGCGGGCCACCTGCGCCGGCGATGTTGAGTGCGGACCCTTGGAACAATGCCTGGTGCGGCCGGGTGCCGAGGTTGCCCACTGCAGCTGCGTGCCGACTTTTGCCCGCCAGGCGGCCATCGGAGAAGGTTCCTATCCCGCCGGGCTGGGCCGCTATGCCTACAGTCAAAGCGGTTTTGGCGAAGTGGAGATCGAGCCGGGCACCTACGATGTTTGGGCCAGCCGTGGTTTCGAATACTCGGTGAGCAAGCAGCAGCTAAGTTTGGTCTCCGGCCAGACCGCGCTGCTGACTGCGCGATTGGTGCGCGAGGTTGATACCAGTGGCTGGATCTCCGCCGATTTTCATGTCCATGGCCAGAATTCCTATGACGCGGTCACCCGGCACCGCGATCAGGTGGTTGCCTTTGCCGGCGAAGGGGTGGAGATTCTTACCACCACCGATCACGACTACATCACCGACTTGGCTCCCTACGTGCACGAAATGGGCCTCGAACGCTGGCTGGGGACCCAAGTGGGTCTGGAGTTATCCACCATAGAGCTGGGCCACTTCTTGGGTTTTCCCTATCGCTATCAGGAATGGCAGGAGGGCGTGCGGGTACAAGAGCAAGGCGCGTTCGACTGGACCGGCAAGGTGCCCGATCGCGTCTTTGAACAAATGCATGCCCTGGGTGAATTCTCCCCGGACGAAACCGTGGTGGTGGTAGCGCACCCGCGCGACTCTTTCTTTGGCTATTTCGATCAGTACGGGATGAGTTCTTACGACCCCAATCAGGTCACCGGCACTTTGTTCGAGTGGCTGCCGCCCTTTGTCGAAAATCCCCTGGCAGATCCGGCCCTGTTCAGTGGGCGTTTCGATGCCCTGGAGCTTTTCAACTCCAAACGATTCGATCTCATCCGTACTCCCTCGGCCGGGGAGCTGCGGCATTACAACCATCAGCGGGCCATCATCCAGGCCCAGGCCGATCAGGGCGCTTCCCCCGAGAGCGTGGAACGACAGCTGGTCGAGCTGGATCAGGTGTTTGTCAAGGACATCTTGCGCCGAACGCCGGCCGAGCAGCAAGCCATCTGGAACTCCGACGGCTCCGAAGATTGCCCACGCATGGATTTTTGTACCCACGACCAGGATTGCCCCTCGGGCTGGAGTTGCAATCCAGAGCGCCTGACTTGCGAGAAAGCCTGCACCGGCGACCCGGACTGCGGCGACAAACTTTGCCTCGATGGTTGGTGCGATCCCGGCTATACCGCCGCCGATTCTCCCTGCACCGCGCACGAAGGCGTGGTTGATGACTGGTTCCGACTGCTTGACTACGGGGTGGTTCGAACCGGCATCGGCAACTCCGATACCCATCAGCGTTTCACCCAGACCGAGGCGGGCTGCCCGCGTAACTTCGTCAAGTTCAGCGCCGAGAGCCCCAAGGGTTTCGACCGGCGCGAGCTGGCACGCATGGTTTTGGAAGGCCGAGTGGTGACTTCTTACGGGCCCTTCGTGCAGCTGTGGATCGGCGATCAGGAACTGGGCGGTATTTATGCCGCCGGCAGCCGGGACACGGTGCCCATGCGCATTCGGGTCCAGTCGCCGTCCTGGTTCGACGTGGACCGGGTGGAAATCTACCGCTCGGGCGAGTTGATTCATGTTCTGACCGGGGCCGGTGATGAGTTGGCGCCGCAATCCAAGCTGGATACCAGCGGACTGCAGCTGCCCAATCCTCGGGTGGTCAATCTCGATGCCATGATCAGCACGCCGGTGACCGAGCAAGACGCCTGGTATGTGGTCATCGCCATGGGCCTCGATGGCCGTGATCTAACCCCGGTTTACAGCCAGCATCCTTATCTAAAGCTGCAAATCGGCGATGTCTTGTCGCGCTCGTTTTCCTCGGTGCCGGTTCCTTTTGATCTTGAGGGCATGGCCATTCCCCGGGTGTTTCGGGTTTTGCCCTATGCGGTTACCAATCCGGTATTCTTGGATGTGGACGGCAACGGCAAGTACGACGCGCCCCATGACAGTCCCGAGTGGGCCGACGGCGCACCCGATTGGCAGGAGCGCAGTATGCCCTTTACCAGTGGGCGCAACCAGTCGCCGCTGGCCGCGCCCGCGGACGAGGCCCAAAGCCAACGCCTCCGGCAACTGCAATATTTCATGGGTCGCCTGCATCGGACCCGCAGTTCAAATTGACACTCCCCGGGGGCTCGCTTAAACTAAGCCTGGCATGATCTTACGACTTTTGGGCACGATCCTAATTGTTCTTTCTCTTCCGAAGCTTGCCTGGGCAGAAGAGCAGGGACACCTACCTCCTCTGGGTTGGTACGAAGTGGAGGTCAACGGCCTGTCGGTGGCCCGGCCGGCCATCGATGCTGCCCGGGCTAGCCTACAGCGCCAAGCCCTGCGGCTGGTGACCTCGACCGAGTTAAAATCTTTCCTGCGCGAGATCGATCAACGGCGCGGGCTGGCCAAACGGGCCCAAGCCGAACTGGCCGCCGGCCGCGCGCTCTTGCTGGGCATGAAGATCGGCCAAGCGGCCGAGCGCTATCGCCGGGCCGTCGAAATTTGGGAGTCCGGTTTTGCCCGCTACTATGATCCAGGACTGTTGGCCGAGCCGGTTTTGCAGCTGGGCGTGGCCTTATTTCAAGCCGGCAAAAAGGACGAGGCCCGAAAGATCTTCAAGCAGGCCGCGGCCCTGGTTCCCTCTTTGCAATTGTCCGAGGGCTATTACAGCCCCCGGGTGCGGGAAGCATTTGCCAAGGCCCAGGCCGAGATGGGCACCCAAGCGCCCGCCCCCCCGACGCCGGCCGAGTTTGAGCGTCTTTGCTCTGCCGCGGGTTTGATGGGCATGGTGGTGGTTTCACTAGAGCGCATGGGGGATCGACCCTTGTTGCGGCTGGCCTTGTACGATGCCCGGCTACGAAGTTTTCGCAAGGTGGAGACGGCCGTAGTCAGTGAGACCGACGCCGAGGACGCAGGCCGGAAAGTGGCCGAGCGCATGCTTGATTCGGTAGCCGCCGTCACCGGTATCAGCGTTATCGCTTCGGTATCGATCCCCGATGGCGGTATGGATATGCCCGATGGGATGGCCGGGGGAACGCAAGAGGATCCGACGCCTTGGTACCGCCGCTATTGGTACATCTGGCCCATTGCCGCCGCCGTGATTGGCACCGCGGTGGCTTTGCCGCTGACCGTATATCGCAAAGACGTGGTGGACGTTCATGTCTTTTGACCGCATCCTCTCCCTGGGGGAGAGTGTTGTAAAAGTGTTTGGTTCAGTTTTGTCCGTAGGGTGCGGGGTTTATCCCCGCCCGCATTTGTTTGCGCTCAATCAACTTCCGGCTGGGGATAAACCCCAGCCCTACAGGTTGATTCGCAGGTATTGCCTTTTGCGACACGCTCTGGGGGCGGGGATTATTGCCGGGCTTTGTCTGAGTTTGAGCCTGTCAGCCTGCAACTGGAGCGTGGGTTCGGTGGAGGTCAA
>JAUVBB010000481.1 GCA_030591445.1 Deltaproteobacteria bacterium
ACCATCGGCTGCTTCCAGAACGACATCAAAAAGGTGCTGGCCTATTCCACCGTCTCTCAGCTCGGCTACATGTTCATCGGCGTAGGTGTCGGTGCCTTCTGGGCCGGTTCCTACCATCTGCTGACCCATGCATTCTTCAAAGCCTGCTTGTTCCTGGGCGCCGGCTCGGTCATCCTGGGCATGCACCACGAGCAAGACATGCGCAAGATGGGCGGTTTGGCCAAACCCATGCCCATCACCCGCTGGACTTACCTCATCGCTTGCATTGCCATCGCCGGGCTACCGGTGGCCTCTGGATTTTTCTCAAAAGACGAAATTCTCTGGAAAGCCTTCAATAGCGATGCCCTGTTAGTGCCGGGCTGGGTGCCTTGGCTCTTTGGCTTCATCGCCGCCGGCCTGACCGCCTTTTACATGTTCCGCTCCTATTTCATGACCTTCACCGGGGAAACACCCAAGGTGCATGGTCACGATCCGGAGGAGCAGCCAAAATCCATGGTCGGAGTTTTGGCCGTGCTGGCCCTGGGCGCGGTGGTACTGTCTTTTATCGGTTTGCCGCACCTGTGGACCCACCAGCATTCGGTGATCGAGCATTTTCTGTCACCCGTGTTTCGGGCCGCTGAGAACTTGAAGAGCGCGGGTCACGGACACGGAACCGAATGGCTGCTGATGGGGGCATCGATCACCATCGCTCTGATTGGAATTTTTGTGGCCAAATGGCTCTACCAGGGGCGCACCAACCCCCTGCCCGGCCGCATATTGGAGCGCTTCCCGCGTATTCATCGGGTGGTCTATAACAAATATTACGTGGACGAAATCTATGACGCCACGGCAATAAAGGGATTTATGTCATTAAGCCGTATCTCCAACTGGTTCGATATAAATATCATCGACATGTTGGTCAACGGTGCCGGGGCGCTGACCCGATCGCTGGCTTGGATCGACGGCGCTATTGATAAATATCTTGTGGACGGGTTCGTCAATTGGATCGCCAACGCAACCGAGGCTTTGGGAGGGCGCGTTCGGCGCCTCCAGACCGGCCGTTTGCCTTCCTATTTAGCCGGAGCGCTCGTGGGAGCGATCTTGCTTACCGTATTAACCCGGTTCCTCTCGGACTTGTACAGCTGAGGAGTGGTCTATGGCCGAATCGACGCTGCTGACTTGGATAACCTTTGTTCCCGCCATTGGCATGGGATTCATTGGGCTGTTTCTTATGCTCAACCCGCTGCTCAAACTGCCCAAGGCCGCGATGGACAACCTGTCACGTGTGGTGGCCGTGGTTTGTTCCGCCATCTCCTTGGGGCTGGTGTTAATGCTGTGGAAGGAATTTGATCCCTCCAACACCGGCATACAGTTTGCGCACCACTTCGTCTGGATCCGCGCTTTCAATATCGAGTATTTCATGGGCGTCGATGGCCTGAGCATCACCATGATCATGCTCACCGGTCTGATCTCTTTCGTGGCTATCATTGCGTCTCTGCCCTGGGGCATAGCCAAGGATGATGACCACCACTTCTCCAAGCGCGCGGTTCCCGGCTATATGGCGCTGATTCTGCTGCTGGAAGCGGGCATGTTCGGCGTGTTTTGCTCGCTGGACTTCTTTATGTTCTACGTGTTCTGGGAAGTGATGCTGCTGCCCATGTACTTCCTGATTGGTATCTGGGGCGGACCCCGCAAAGAGTACGCGGCCATCAAGTTCTTTCTTTTTACCTTGGCCGGTTCGGTGCTGATGCTGTTAGGCATGATTGCCCTGTACTTCGCCTCCAACCCCTCCACCCTGATCGACGGCACCCATTGCGCCCATACCTTCAACCTGATCAAACTGGCCAATGAGAACGATTTTGGCACTGCGGGCAACTTGCTAGGGATGGCCTTTCCCAAGGTGGTCTTTATAGGCATGTTCATTGCCTTCGCCATTAAGATACCGATGTTCCCCTTCCACACCTGGTTGCCAGACGCCCACGTCGAGGCCCCCACGCCGATTTCGGTGATTCTGGCCGGCGTGCTGCTGAAAATGGGCATCTATGGCATCTTGCGCATGAACTTTGCTATCCTGCCCGAAGCCACGCTCTGGGCCCAAACGGGTATGGCGGTCTTTGGAACCATCAACATTGTCTATGCCGCCTTTGTCTGCATGGCCCAGACCGACTTGAAAAAGCTCATCGCCTACTCCTCGGTCAGCCACATGGGCTTTTGCCTCTTGGGCATGGCCGCCTTCACCGAACAAGGAATCAGCGGCGCGGTCTACCAGATGTGGACCCACGGCATTGTCAGCGCATCTCTGTTCTTAATCGCCGGGGTCATCTACGATCGGGCTCATCACCGTCGGATTGAAGGCTTCGGCGGCCTGGCCAAACAAATGCCGGAGTACACCGCCCTGATGGGCCTGGCCTTCATGGCCAGCTTGGGGCTTCCGGGCTTGTGCGGTTTCATTTCCGAAGCCCTGGTCTTCCTGGGCGCCTTCCCGGTTTTCACCACCTTGACCGTGATTTCCGCCCTGGGCGTGATTATCACCGCTGCCTACTACTTGTGGACCATCCAGCGCATGTTCCTGGGGCCCTTAAATGAGAAATATGCTCACTTGCCCGATGTCAACTGGCGGGAACGCCTCTGCTTGTATCCGCTGGGAGCCATGATTATCGTTCTCGGATTCTACCCCATGCCCATTCTCGATCTCATGAACAAAACCCTGCATGGATTGATCAAGCCGCTGGCGCAAGCAGCTGGCTTGTAAGAGCGGAGGAGCCGGTGTCAAACCTGGTTAGCTTTGGTTACATCGTTCCCGAGCTCCTGCTCGGGGCCATGGCTGTTATTCTGTTTTTGTTGTCTGCCATGCGTCGCCGGAATTTATTGCGCAAAACGATCTTTCCCGGCCTGGCCATCCTGGGACTGATGGCCGCCCTCTCGGTGCTGGTCAACAGGACCAGCGGCGGAATTTTCGGCGGTGATCCGGGCTGCATCAGCGGATGCAGCTTGTTTTTCGGCCTTCTGGCCACCGACCCGCTGGCCGATTTCTTCCGCATCCTGGTCATCTCGGCCACCACGATATGTGTCTTGATATCAATAGGCAGCCCGGCGCTGCCCAAGGGCCGCACCGGAGAGTACCATGGCCTGTTGCTGGTCATGTGCCTGGGCATGTGTCTGCTTTCAGCCGCCAACCATCTACTGATGGTTTACGTGGCCATGGAAACGGTCAGCCTATGTTCCTACTTGCTCACCGGCTGGGACGCCCGCAAGTGTCGCTCGCGGGAAGCGGGTATGAAATACGTGCTGTTCGGCGGCGTGGCCTCCGGCGTCATGCTCTTTGGCATGTCACTCTTTTACGGCCTGTTCGGCGATCTGTCCTTCCAAGGCCTGCACCTGGCCTTGCAAGGATCCGGTGCCCTCAGCGGCGCCATGGGTCAGTGGGCTGCTACGCTGAGTGTCGTTTTCATGTTTGCCGGCTTTGGTTACAAGATTGCGGCCACCCCCTTTCACATGTGGTGCCCAGACGTCTATGAAGGCGCGCCTACCCCCTTTACCGCCTTGCTTTCGGTAGGACCCAAGGCCGTGGGCATGGCCCTGATTCTGCGCTTCTTCTACAGCATTTTCTTGTTCCCGGGCTCGATGGAAACTGTCATCGGTGCCTCCGGCCAAATTCCCTGGCTGTTGCTTATCGGCATCGTGTCTGCCGTCACCATGACCCTGGGCAATCTGGCCGCCCTGGTGCAAAACAATGTGAAGCGCCTGCTGGCCTACTCCAGCATCGCCCACGCCGGCTACATTCTCATGGGTGTCACCGCCGGCGGCCAGGAAGGCTTCGAAGCGGTATCGCTTTACATGGCGGTCTACCTGATTATGAACATGGGCGCCTTTGCGGTGGTGTCCTTGGTGGAAAAAGCCAGCGGCTCCGAGGAACTGCAAGTCTTTAGAGGCCTGGGCAAACGAGCGCCCTTGGTGGCACTGGTCATGACCATTTTCTTGATTTCCTTGGCCGGCCTGCCGCCCACCGCCGGCTTTATCGGCAAACTGTACTTGTTTGCCGCCTTGTTGGAACGCGGCGGTTTCTGGTTCCTGATGTTGGCCTTGGTCGGAGTAACAAACTCGGTCGTCTCTCTTTACTTTTATGCTCGAGTGCTCAAATCGATGTACATGGAGAAAGCCGATACCGACTTGCCCACCATTCCAATTCGCAATCCCGCTGCCGTCACGGCCACCGCTCTGTCATTTGCTACCCTATTTCTTGGCCTCTTCTGGCAACCCCTGGCCACCGCCGCCCGCTGGTCTGCAACCCTGTTTCACTAACAATGCGCTGTTCCTCTCTGGGCTTCGCTTGTTTGCTTTGCTGGGCCGGCTGTTCGGAGTCAGAAAAACCGGCGCCACCGCTACAAGTTGAGATCAAGCAAAACCAAATCCATCTCGACACCCTTAGCTTCCAAAAAGCTGATGCTTCCTTTGTGAAAGCCTTGATCATGGTACGCAGAGCTAGAAAAACTGGCGAAGAATCCGCCATTCTGCGTTTGGCAATCTCGGATCAGATTTTCTGGTATCAGGTGGCTGATGTCGCCAACGCGGCCTCACTGGCCGGCTATCGCAGCCTGGCCATTGTCACGCACAAGCAGCCGGCACCAGCCAACGTGCTGTCCATGCTGCTGGTACGTCTCGCCACCGAGGACGAGGCCGAGGCCGAAGTAAAAACACTGCGTCTTCCGCGTATCGTCCCCTGGGCAGTAGCCGCAGGCAAGGTCAAAAAGGCTATCGCCATGGGCAAGGCACTACGTTTTGCCCATGAACAAAGTCACTTGGTGGACAAGCTCCAACGCTCGCCAAAGTAAAGGGGCATCTCCGCCGCGCACACCGGTCCTAGCGCCACCTGAAAACCGGTCGTCATAGATTGCAAGGTCGGCGCAAGTTCGCGGGCCAAGCCAGGCAGAATAAGCGGGCTGTTGGCTGCTTTCTCGGCCAGTTTCGCCTTGGCCATGGCTGCCAGAATTCTATCGGTGGTGAAACTTTCCAGAATTAGCGCCATATCCAGGGTATCGCCGCGCGTATCTACAAACAAGACGAAAAATGGGCTTAGCGTGGTGGAGAGAACTGCCAAGATAAGTTGTTGGGTAAGCGCGCTGTTGCCGGTAAGCAGAACGGGATCTCC
>JAUVBB010000515.1 GCA_030591445.1 Deltaproteobacteria bacterium
AGATGTCATGTTGTTCCTGATGGAGCATGCGCCGCTCAACCGGTGGCAGCGGGACTTGATGGGCATTATTCGCGAAGAGTCCTATTACCTCACTCCGCAGGGCCAGACCAAAATCCTGAACGAGGGATGGGCGGTTTATTGGCACTCGACCATTTGCACACAGAAGGCGCTGACCGATGCCGAAATCATCGATTTTGCCGATCACCACGCCGGGATCTTGGGCACCCAGCCCGGTCGCTTGAATCCTTACAAGATTGGCCTCGAACTCTACCGCTATATCGAGGACAAGTGGAATCGTGGCCGTTTCGGCAAGGAGTACGACGAGTGTACCGACATGGACAAGAAGCGGCGTTGGGACAAGAAACTGGGCCTGGGGCGCGAGAAGATATTCGAGGTGCGTAAATTACACAATGATGTGACCTTTATCGACGAGTTCTTGGATGAGGAGTTCTGCCTGGAGCAGAAACTGTTCGGTTATCACTACAACAAGCGGTCTGGTAACTGGGAGATCGACACCCGCACCTTCCGCGAGGTTAAATCACGCTTGCTATTTTCCCTGACCAACTTCGGCCAACCCATCATCGAAGTGGTGGATTTGAACTACCAGAACCGCGCTGAATTGTTGCTGGTTCACCGCCACGAGGAAAAGGATTTGAAACTTGATTGGGCCCAGTTGACCATGGAGGCCCTCCACCGCATTTGGACCCGGCCAGTGTTGTTGCGCACCGTGCTAGATGACAAACCCACCATCTTGCGCTACGACGGCAAGGATCACACCTCCGAATCCGTCTCGGCCAGCGACGGCCTGGGTGACTAAAAAAACGCAAAATCCGAGCACTCAGCTCTTGTAATTTCTCGCGCTCTCCATAGAATGAAGCCGCCTTGATGACCGGATGAGGACCATGCAATTTTCATTGCGCGAGTTTAAGCAGGCTTTTCCCACCACCATGTTGCGCGAACTATGGCGCTTGCTGTTCTTGTGCGCCGTGGTGGGTTTGATAGCGGGCCTGGGTGCCATCGTCTTCTACATGATGCTCGATGCCGGCCGCTGGTTCTTTCTGGAGTTTCTGGCCGGCTACCATCCTGCTTTGCCGGGAGGCGAACACCGGCTTATTCCTTTGCCAGAGACAGAATTTCGCCGCTGGGTATTGTTTCTGGTGCCGGCGGCCGGTGGCTTATTGAGTGGCATTATCGTGTTTTCCTTGGCCCCGGAAGCTGAAGGCCATGGCACCGATGCTGCCATTGATTCCTACCACAATCGGGGCGGAAAAGTTCGTGCCCGGGTACCCTGGGTTAAGGCCATCACGGCTGCCCTTACCATCGGTTCGGGTGGTTCCGGGGGAAGAGAAGGTCCCATTGCCCAGATTGGTTCGGGTTTTGGTTCCATGTTTGCCAACTGGCTTAAACTCAGACCGCACGAACGCCGCGTGTTGATGGCAGCGGGTATGGGCGCCGGCGTGGGCGCCATCTTTCACGCCCCCCTGGCCGGGGCCCTGTTTGCCGCCGAGGTACTCTATCGGGAGCTAGACTTGGAGTATGAAGTTCTGGTGCCCACGGTGATTTCCTCGATCACGGCCTATGCCGTGTTTGCATCTAAATTCGGTTGGCAGCCGCTGTTCGTTACCCCGAAATTTGTATTTCAAAACCCAGCCGAGTTGGGGCCCTATTTTATTCTGGCTCTGGTGGTGGCAGCCGGAGCGAGCATCTTCGTGAAGGTGTTTTATACCACCCGCGACGGTTTCGTGGGCCTGCGCATTCCCAACCACGTCAAGCCGGCCCTGGGGGGCTTGGTGGTCGGTGCGGTTGGCTATTTTGTACCCGAAGCCATCGGTACCGGCTATGGAGTCATCCAGGAAGCCTTCTTCGCCAAGATGGGAGTAGGCACTCTGTTGGCGGTGGCTTTCCTGAAGATGGTGACCACCTCCTTTACCATTGGCTCGGGCGGTAGCGGTGGAGTGTTCGGACCGGCGATTGTGATTGGGGGTGCTCTGGGCGGCGCGGTGGGTTTGCTGATGGCACAGTTGTTTCCCTGGATGAACTTACAGCCGGGGGCTTTTGCCCTGGTGGGTATGGCCGGGTTTTTTGCCGCCGCGGCCAATACCCCCATCTCCACGCTGATCATGGTCAGCGAAATGACTGGTAACTATCATCTGCTGGTGCCGTCCATGTTTGTTTGTTTCGTGGCTTTTATGTTGTGTAAAAAGTACACCCTTTACGAAAATCAGATCGCCACCCGCTTTGATGCGCCGGCCAACACCGGCAACATGATGAAGGCGGTGTTGCTCAAGATTCCGGTGGTGGATGTGATTGCCCGCCAGACCGACAGCGATTTTGTGCAGGTTCGGGAGGGAACCAACCTGCGTAAGTTGCTGGAATTGTTTGCGGGTTCTTCGTCGTCTAGCTTCCCGGTGGTCGACGAGGACGGTAAGTTAATATCGATGATTCATAGCCGGGATCTACGCTCGGTGGTGGCGGATCCTTCTCTGGAACCCTTGGTGGTGGCTGCCGATTTGGCTCATGCTCCCGTCACCATCCGAAAGAACGAAGACCTTTTCGTTGCCGTGCAACAAATGGCCTCCAATTGGGTGGATGATTTGTTGGTGGTAGACGACCAGGATCCAGAACGACCGCTGGCGATCCTTAGCCGTTCCGATGTGGTCTCCGCCTATCACGAAGTACTGAACAAGGGACTGACGTCGTAAAATTAGGCGAGTTTTTACCCCGGTCTTGACCGCGGGGGGATAGCATCATATCTTTGTAGCTGGGGGCGCCATGAAAGACGACAAGCAAGCAGAACCCGGGTTAGCGAGTGAACAGCAGGACTTGACCAGTCGTCTGGCCCAGGCAGAGCAAGATCTTGCCAATCAAGCGGAAAAGTACAACAAACTTTTTGAGCAATCCAACGATGGCATCTACCTCCACGACCTGGAAGGTAATATTATCGACGCCAATAAGCGGGCGGCTGAGCAGTTGGGCTACCTGCAATCGGAGATGATGGCGCTGAAAGTTTTTGCCATCCACCCGCCGGAAGTCATGGAGCAATCGAAAGCGGCCTTTGCCGCCATCCAAAAAGAGGGGCGGGTCCATTTTGAGATAACTTTCAAAAAAAAGGATGGCACGCTTTTTCCTGCCGAGGTCTCAGCCAGTATGTTTGAGCTCTCGGGCAAGACTGTGGTCCAGGGTCTGGTGCGTGACGTTAGCCGACGCCAAGAGGCAGAGCAGGAGCGCCGCCAGCTGGAGCAACAAATCCAGAAAGCGCAGAAAATGGAAAGTCTGGGCGTATTGGCTGGCGGAATAGCACATGATTTCAATAACTTACTGATGGGGGTGCTGGGTAACGTGGATTTGGCTTTGCTGGACACGGCACCCGAATCTCCGGCCACACCGCGCTTGCGGGACATCCGGACCACCGCCATTCGCTTGAGCGAACTCACCAACCAGATGTTGGCTTATTCCGGCAAGGGAAAGTTCATTGTAGAGCCGGTGGATTTGTCACGCATGGTCAGTGAAATGGAGCACCTCCTGGCGGTGACCACCTCAAAAAAAGTGGTCATCAAGTACGAGCTGATTCCAGATTTACCCGCGGTCGAGGCTGATACCAGTCAGTTGCGGCAGGTCATCATGAATTTGATCTCAAACGCCGCCGAAGCTATCGGTTCTAGCAGCGGAGTGGTGTCAGTACGCACCGGGGTGGCTGACGTTGATAGTAAGTACTTGGCCGATACCTTTCTCAATGATGAGTTGGAGAAAGGTTGTTATGTGTTTTTGGAGGTATCGGATACCGGGTGCGGGATGGATACCGAGACGCGGGAGAAGATCTTCGACCCGTTTTTTTCCACCAAGTTTGCCGGTCGAGGCTTGGGCTTGGCGGCGGTCATTGGCATCATTCGCGGCCATGGCGGGGCCATTAAAGTTTATAGCGAGCCCAGCCGGGGGAGCACCTTCAAGGTGCTGCTTCCTTGTTCCGAAAAACAGGTACCGCTTGCCGATGCTAAAAATCGGCCGATTAACATTGCCCACGGCCGGGGCCGGGTGTTGGTGGTCGATGATGAAGAGACCGTTCGCGCAGTGGCGCGCATGATGTTAGAAAAACTAGGTTTTGAAGTTAGGACCGCCTGCGATGGCCAAGAAGCTGTTGAACTGCTGGAAACACAAGAAGATTTGGTTGACATTGTCCTGCTTGATCTGGCCATGCCCAGAAAGGATGGTGTCGAGACTTTTCGGGAAATACGCCGTATTCATAGTGACTTGCCCGTGATTCTCTCGTCCGGATATAACGAGCAGGATGCCACCAGTTATTTTGCCGGCAAAGGCCTGGCCGGTTTCATTCAGAAGCCCTATGAAGTTCAGACCTTGATGCAAAAGCTCTCCGCAGTACTTAATCAGCAGGAATAAAGGCGACATGGATACCTGGACGATGATGCGGTCCAGGATATGCT
>JAUVBB010000185.1 GCA_030591445.1 Deltaproteobacteria bacterium
AATACCTCGAGCTATGGAACCACCACTCCACACTGATTCCCAGGTAGTGGCGCTGTGAGTGCAAGCGTTGTGGATCGTCCGGAGCAAATGTTTTCAGAGCGGCATCGTTCAAGAAAGAGACGGCATAAATCAAGCGTAGCTGCGGCCGGGCGTAGCTGCCCTTGCCCAGCGAGATGGTCGGCATCAGACCCATCTCGAAAACCAGCGGCACCTCGTGGGCACCGGTTTCGGGGGACAGACCGTTGGGCCGCAGGTATTGTAAATTGGCCTCGGCAATGAGTTGGAAGTGCTCGTGGATAAACCAGGCCGGCCTGAGCGCCAGACCCGTCTCCCAGGCATCGTCGCGATCGTATACATTGGGATCGGCGTCGACAAAGTAGCGGGTATAGGCGCCCAACAAGAATCCCACTGTTTGGGCCCACTCGTAATTGGCCGAAAGACCCAAAAGCAACTCCGTGGCCCCGGCCGCCTTTTTTTCGCGATCGACCCCGTAAGGAATGCCCATCTCATCATAGGCGGCCAGGCCGGTGGCATAACGCAAGAATAGGTTCACATGACTGGTGTCGCCAAAGCCATAGAGACTCAGTTCCGAACCTATCAGCCAGCCCACGTCGGCCGGTAGCTTCTCCTCGCGGTCGTCTTCGGTGCGACGCAAACCGGCGGGCAAGGTGTGGCTCTCGCCGTAAAGCACGGTCTTGAGCCGCAGGGAATTGACCAGATCAAAATGCATCTCTCCGCGCAGGGTGGCCACCGTCCGCTGCCGGTCCATGAACAAGACTTCTCGGGTACCGAATTCTTCGCCGGGCACCAGGATGTGTTGGGTCTGGAAGAGATCATTGAGCCGGTTCATACCCACATGCAAGCGCAGCTGGCCATCACCATGGGCAAAAGCCACCCCGGCCCCCACCGTGTTTTGCTCATCCAGTGGCCAGAAATCCAGCAGATAGATATCATCGCCCCGGTACATGCGCGAACCGGCCCAAAGACTGAGCCCGGGCAAAAACACATCGCGCGCCTCCAGATAGAGGTTGCGAATGGCCAGGTCGGCATCAAAGTCCCCGGTTAAATGAAAGAGCTTCTCCCCCAGAGCCAAGGTGAGCTGGGTCTGGAAGGTAGTTCCGGTAGACGCGGGCCGAAAGTAGTAGGCCAGGTCGATTTCGGCGTAGGAAGCCTCCAGCAATCTGGGCGGGTGAGCCACAATCCAAACCCGCCGACCAGTGCCGCCTTCCAGGTCAGAGCCTACCGCTACCCGGCCATAGGAGCCAAATTGGAAATGCTCGTCCATGGTCGCCTCGGCCACTGGGGTAGCCGCTTCGGTCGGCGTCTCAGCGTGCAAGACCGTGGGCAAAAGCAATAACAAGCAGCCAGTACAAGTCAGCCAAATCAGTCTGACACGCATTGTGTTCCCTCCACATGATACCCGGGCGCGCAGCGGTCGCAATACTCGCCGGTGTATCCGCTATCACAATCACAAGTTTCATCGGCCCCGTCGACGCGACAGGTTCCGTGTACACAAGGTGCATCCCCGCACAAATCTACCGCAACACAAGTCAGCCCCTCGGCCTCAAAGCCGGGAGCACAGCTATCACAAAGAAGGCCGGCGTAGCCCGGATGACACTGGCAATAGTCCGAGCTGTCTTCGACCTCCAGGCACAGGCCGTGGATGCAAGGGTCGTCTGCGCAATCAAGCCCACCGGCCTGGCTACAGCCATCGCCACCGTCGGCCACACAACCGCCCGCGGGTTTATCGCCGGGCTCCCAATAGTCCGGCGGCCGCCAATCACCGTCGAATTCCCAGCCGGCATCGGCATCGGCGGTAGGATCGCCGGCGCAGGCTCCCCACAGCAAGCCCAATAACAAAGCCAGCACCACGCCCAAGTATTTCATGGCAAAACCTCCGTACAAGCCGCTTCGGCCAGCAGCAAAACCGAACCGCGAGGGGGTACGGTCACATGAATGTTTCTGCCATCCGTTTGTGCGGGCGCACCCAACACATCGACGAATTGCGCTTCGGCGGCCAAATCCCAATCGGCCGGCAAAGCCAGGGTCAATTCGCGAGCAACAGTGGCCCGGTTGAGCGCCACCACCGCCGGATAGCCGTCGGCGGCATCTCGGCCGTACACATAAAGATTGTCATGAACCAGCAAGGTCTCACGCTCACCACGGCGCAGGGCCAGGGAGCAATCACGCGCTTGACCTAGGCGGGCCACCTGCTGCCACACGGCCTGCTCGCGCGCGCTCAACTGGTCACCAAAACGCATATTGCGGCGATTGTCGGGGTCGTAGCCCCCGGGCATACCAAACTCGTCGCCGTAATAAATCACCGGGGCGCCGGGCTGGGTAAGCAGAAAGGTCCAGGCCATCTGCAACAGTTGGTAAGGCTTGTCCCGACTCGGCGGCGGCGGCGGATTGTCCCGCGGCTGGTAAACCGGGTCCCCGTTGACGTCGGAGACAAAGCGGGACACGTCGTGACTGCCCAGGATGGGCGCCATCACCGCGCCCGATCCCTGCCAGGCTCTTTGGCTGGCTTTGACCTCGGCATCCAGATCGCTCAGGGGAATGCGTTCGGCCAAAGCGGCGCGCAAGGCCCACATGACCGGATAGTCGAATTGCCCCGAAAGACTGTGCGGGCCCAGATACCAACGGAGAATATCTTGGCCGCCCTGGCCGGTATAAGTCTCACCCAACAAAAAAACCGGTTCCGTACCGGTCGCCAAGCGTTTCTGAATCCGATCGCGCAGATGACGGATGGCCAACCGGGGCATCATGGGCACGGCGTCGATGCGCAGCCCGTCCAGATCGAAGCGCTCGATCCACCAAGTGGCGTCGGCCGTCATTTGCGCAACCACGGCTTCATTGTGAAACGACAAATCGGGCAGGAAAGGATCGAACCAGCATTGCTCCATGTGCCCGGCCCAGGAGCAGCTAAAACCGCAGATGCAATCGCCCTCGGGATGATTGAACCAGCTCGGGCCTCGCTCGGCATAGGGATGCTCTTGGTGAATGTGATTGAGCACCGCGTCGATGATCACCCGCAAACCATGGCGATGGGCAGAATCGATCAAAGCCTCGAGGGCGTGGGCGCCCCCAAAGCGGGATTCAACCGCGCGGGCTGCAGACGGCCAGTAGCCGTGATAGGCCTCGGCCAGATGCCCGTCCCGGCCGATGAACTCTCCTTCTGGGTTCTCGTTGGCCGGAGACAGCCACAGCACCTTGGCCCCCATCCGCTGGAAATAGCCGGCTTCGATGGCCTCGATAATGCCGGCCAAATCACCGCCGTGATAATGAGAGATAGACGCCGTTGTTGATAGCGATCCGCCGCCCTTGCCAAAGCGATCCACCATCACCTGGTAAATGACTGCGTCTTGCCAGGAAAAAGGACGGGGCTCAATCCAGAAAGGCAGAATGAAACTTTCAGCTTCGGCCCCTTGGCGATCACGAGCGGTCACGGTCAGGCGATGCTTGCCGGTGGCCAAGCCCTGCGCCCCTATCTGAATCTCGCCGGAGCTAGCCACAAAGTTTACCGAAAAGACTTGGCCATCTTCCAGACTCGCCCGCAGGGTTTTTGGCTCCAGGGCCGATCCGGTCGTCGCCCGCAAAAAGCGAAGACCAAGCTCGAAATCACCGGCGGCGTTCGTCTTCAACTCGACCGATTCGAAGGCCGGCTGCGCACAATTGGCAATGTGTAATACAGAGTTTTCCTGCCCCGCGGCATCGAAGAGGGTCAGGGGATTGAAGGGATCGAGAAAAGACTGTCCACCAGCATAAATGCGATAGGTATAGCTGCCGGCCGGCGCTTGCACTAGAACTGAGTAAGTACCATCGCCATCGTGATCGAGCAATTGGGTCGCTTCGGTATCCCAGTCGTTGAAATCGCCCGCCACCGTCACCGTGCTCACGCCTGGCGCGGGCGTAAAAAACAAGCGCTGGCTGCAATCACGTTGCGTACCTGGTGTAGGCTCGCGCTCAGCGCTACAAGCCGCCAAGGAAAGCAGAGAACAGGTCCAGAACCATCGCTTTATCAATTTGCCCATCAGCCTCATTTCAATCCAATACCCAAACCGCCGAATCTCGGGCACCGAGGGTAACCGAGATGCTACCGCCGCTCACCGTGAGCGTGGTGTCGTGCAAGACATCACGCAAACGAGTGCCGTCGGTCAAACCCAAACCGCCCACGTTGAAGCTACGGGTCTGTGAGCTGTCACGGCGATTGAATACCACCACCGCCCGGTCACTGCCGTCGGTCAAGCCGTAGGCCCACACCAGGCCGTCATCGTCCATGTGCAACTCGGAACGGACCCCGTAGCGAAAGCAGGGATGGGCCAGCCGGGCCGCGGTCAGGCTGCGCACGTGGGCCAAGGTGTCGAGTTGAGCGGCGGCCAGTTCGGCATCGAACTGCATAAACCGCCGGTTGTCCGGATCACCGGCCCCGGGCATACCATATTCGTCGCCGTAATAAATCAGGGGCACGCCGGGAATGGTCATCAAGAAGGTCCAGGCCATACGCAGGCGTTGGAAGGGCTCTACCGCCGCCGGCAGTCCGGGCGGGTTGTCCCAACCCTGATCTTTGGACCCATTGCCCCACATATCGGCGATGTCACCATTGGCATGCGACAGTGCCCGGCAGACATCGTGATTGCCCAGGAAGTTGGACATAACCGCCCAATCTCCGTAGTAGCTCTGGTTCCACTGCAGCATGCCCTCCAGGCCGCGGAAGTCTTGCTCTTCGCGCAGGAAGGTCTTGACCACTTGCCAGTACAAGGGAAAATCGAACTGGCCATCGAGCATCTCGGGCCGCACGTAATGCTTGATCAAATCGGCTGCCCCCTCACCCTCGCCGGTGAAGGTCTCCCCCACCATATAAAAACGCAAACCGGTGGTGCTGACGCTTTCGTCGATGCGCGCGCGGATGGCATAGGAAAAGTCGTCGATCATGTGCTTGACCGCGTCGAGGCGAAATCCGTCCACATCGGTTTCCTGAATCATCCAAATGGCGTGCTCAACCACCTCGTTCATCACCTCGAGGTTTTTGTACTCGAAGTCGGGCAGGTAGTCGGTAAACCAGCAGTTGATAGGTTGATCCCAACCGCAAGTATACAGATCGTGAAACCAGGGCGGCTCGGCGCCCTGATGGTCTTGCCATAGGGGACTGTCGCTGTGCACATGGTTGGCCACCAGGTCTACCAATATCCGAATGCCGCGCGCGTGGGCAGCCTGGACCAGTTCCTTGAACTCGGCCAGCGAGCCAAAATGGGGATCGGCGGCGTGCAAGCCCGAAAACTCATGGCCGTCTCGCCAACCGGTCGAGATGGGCCAGTAGGAATGATAGGCCGAGTACTTACGCCAATCCGAACCCATGCCCTTGCCGGCACCGGCGGTGTTTTCGGAAATCGATGAAATCCAGATGGCGTTGACCCCCAGATCGTCAAAATAGCCTTCTTCGATCTTGGCCTTGAGCCCGGCGAAGTCGCCGCCTTGCCAGTTGGCCTTGAAGTCTACATCCGCCACTGGAGCATTGTTGCCAGCATCGCCATCAGCAAAGCGATCGGTCAGCGCGAAATAAAGCACGGCGTCTTGCCACTGAAATTCTTTCTCTTCCACCCAGACCGGCACATAAAGTTCTTCTGCCGGCCGGCCGCTCAAATCGGCAATGTGCAACCGATAGGTATGCTTGCCGGCCGCCAAGCCAGTATCGTCGATGGTGAAGGTTCCCGCGCTTGCATCAAAGGTGCCAGCCAGAGTCAGCCCGTTGCGGGTAACCTGCACCGAGGCCGCATCGGCGCCGGCCTCCTGGGCCCCGTCGATGTACAAGGCCTGAAAGAACACGTCCCCGCCCTGGACCTCGGGGGTCGCGGTCAGCAACATCAAGGGCTGATCGCAATCGGCCACGCGCAGGCGTGAATTGCGCGAGCCATCGACCCATTTGAAGTAGGGATTGGCCGCGTCTTCGAACCAGAGATCACGGCCCTGATCGTAGAGCTTGTAAGCATAATCACCCATGGGCAAGTCCAGGCTAATGCGAAAGATGCCGTCTGCCTGCTTGACCAGCGGATGGGTCAAGGTCCAGTCGTTGAACTCCCCCCGAATGTAGAGCGCCGAGATCTGCTCCCCGTCAGGATCATAGGCCAGGGTCACACCACAGGCGCGCGCGCCTTCGCAGATGGCCTCTCCGCCCGAGTCATCACAGACCAATCCCTGACAATCGAGCCCGGCGGTATCACAGTTTGGCCGACACGAACCGTCGTTATCGTGGTCTTGATAGCCGGTGGCGCAGTCGGCACAGGCAGCCCCGGTATAGCCGCTATCGCAGGCGCAGGTAGCTTGGCCTAGAACAATGGCACAGACCCCATGGTCAGAGCACAAAAGCGCGGCGGTATCGCAATCGGCCAGGCAGCTATCGTTGCCGTCTTGGTCTTGGTAGCCGGCATCGCATAGACAGATCACTTGCTGGTTTTCGAGGCTGCATACGGTTTGGTGCAGGGTGGTGCATGGGTTCGGTTCGCAAGCGGTATCCGCTACGCAACTACCGCCGTCATCGTGATAACCTGACTCGCATTGATCGCAATGCGCGCCAGCGTAACCTAAGTCACAATCGCATTCCAGCCCCACGCCGGTGCAGGAGCCATGTCCGGCACAGGTGCTTTGCGGGTCACAACTACTGTCGACTACGCACACGCCACCTTCGTCGTGGCTACCCGGTTGGCAAGAGCAAACATAGCCGGCCCCGTCGATGGTGCATACCGTCTTGTTGAGCTCTTGACAGGGATTGGGGCTGCAAGCGCTGTCCAACAGGCAAAGATCATCCTCGATATGATAACCGACATCACAAAGGCAAGTGTAAAGGCCCTGGCCGTCGTCCTGGCACACGCTGCGGTTGACCACTTGGCAAGGATTGGGCAGGCAAGTGCTGTCGGCCACACAATCGGCGCCTTCTTGATGAAAACCGGCATCGCATTGGCAAACAAAACCGCCTTGGCCATCGTCGCTGCAAGTACTCCGATTGGCTTCGGTGCAAGGATTGGGCGCACAAACGGTATCGGCAACACAGCTGTCGTCAGACAAGTGATAACCCGGATCGCAATGACAAAGGTAGTTGCTGCCATCGACCTGACAAATACTGCGATGGGCGTCCGCGCAGGGATTCGGATCACAGGGACCCACCCGATCCGGTACGCAAATCAGTCCTTCTTCGTGATAGTCCGTGGCGCAAGCCTCGCAACGATCGCCTTGGTAGCCCACATCGCAGGCACAATGGGCCTCGCCACCCTCGACCTGGCAGCTGCCGTGCGCGCAGGGGTCGGGATCGCAGGGGGTATCCGAGACGCAGCGGAGATTGTCGGCATGGTAGCCGGGCGCACAGTCATCACAGATGGCGCCGGTATAGCCGGGCTCACAATCACAGACCGGCTTGCCGCCCTCGTCATGGCAAACGCCGTAAACGCACGGATCGTCTTGGCAAGGAGAACCCTCCACGCAGGTGAGCCCTTCGACCCGATAGCCCGGAGCACAAACGTCGCACAGGGCGCCGGCATAGCCCGGATCGCAGTCACAGATGGCATTGCGACCGTCCGGGTGGCAAGTGCCAAAAACACAGGGAGCCCCGAGGCAGGGGTCGGTGATGCAGGCCTCGCCGTCGAACACATACCCCGTCTCGCACAGACACACGGCCCGGCCGTCCATCTCCACACAATGGCCGTGTTCCTCACAGGAAATGGATTGGCAGACATCGTCTCCAGAGCCCGAAGCACAAGAGATGGGACCCAAGACCGACAACAAGAGCAGCAATCGTTTCATTCTGGCACCTCGACATAAACGTGCATCAGCGGCGAAATGGACTGGTTGCCCAGGTTGTCTTCGGCTGACACATAGTAATCAAGCAATCGGCCCGCCTGGCCCTTGATTTCGGCGGTAAACTGCTGCGCTTGATAGTTGGGCAGCGGGTCGGTGCGGGCGGCCAGACTTTGGCCACTCATGGCCATGGTGGTGAAACTTCCACCCTGGATGATCTCATTGGCCGCATCGCGCTGACCATCGGCGTCGACGCGGTAGTGTAGCCATACTTCCTTCAGTGCCGACACATCGTAGACATAGGTCCAGACCAAAAAATCGACCGGTTCCGAGCCCAGGCCCGGATTGTAGGGCTCGCGCTGGGGCAGATAGATGGTGGGACCGACGGTGTCGGTGCCGCCGACAATGACTTGGTCCGCGTAGGTGGCCGCCGGATTGGCGGCCCGGGTGGGATGGCTGTCCCAGATGCCGTCTTGGGAGTTATCCCAGTACCAGTAACAAGAGGTCTGGGCATTGAGCAGATAGTGCCAGGCCCGATCGGTGTTATTGCCATTGCCGTCTACCACCGCCGCGATGGAGCTGTGGGATTCGATGCTTTCCGCCGTCAGTACCCGGTTCTTGGCCGCCGTGATCACGGCCCAAGAATTGCGGTCGGGCGAATAGCCATCGGCGGCCGGATCCCCGTTCCATTTCTGAAACTCGGGGTCCCCGTTGTCGGCGCCCGACCAGGACCCGTCTTCGACGTGAATCACGTCGTCTGCGGCCGGCGGAAAGCGATCGAGGTAATCCTGAATGGTGGTGGGTACAAAGCGCGCCGGCCGGGCGCGAACCCAATCGACAAAGGCCTGGAAGTTACCGTGATAATAACTGTCGGTGCCGCCACCATAGTTATCGCCATCGTGGTGAAGCACGATCAGCATGGGATGAGCCGGATCGGTATTGAGATGTTCATACTGGCTCAGCACCGTCTCGTACTGCAAGGCGCCGAAGCCACCGCGGGCATCTTCGTTGCCCTCGTAACGAGCCGCCGGCACCGCGATCATCCGACTCTTGGCCCCGGTGGCAGGATCGCGATGTTCGACCCAATGGGGTTGGTATCCCCAAGGAGCCGAGACCGGCGAAGGCGCCCACAAATCGGTGAGCGACAACCAGCTGGTGACTTGGGCATTTATCTGGTCGGCCCGGTTGGGCGCGGGCAAATTCGATTCGGGACGAAAGGGATAGTCCTGGTGGGCCCGATCGAAGTGAACATTATCTACCAAGGCCCACTCGATGCCCTCGGCAACCAGCGCCGGGATCATGCGCTCGGAAAAAGCACACTCGGGCGGAAAAATGCCGCGAGAACTCTGCTGGCCGAAGGTACGCACCACTGCCTCCCGGTGGGCCTGGACTTGCATACGCATGTCCGCCTCATCGATCAGCCCCATCAGCGGATGATGATAGCCGAAGTGAACCAGATCCAGACGCGGATTGCCTTCTTGAGTAAGCCAATTCATGGCCTCGATCCAGGGGGCGGTCCAGTCCGCGAAACCCGCGCCAGCCGTCTGCAGCGCGTTCAAGTTCTCCATCAGCGAAGCCGAAAACGATACCTGCGCGCCCAGGTGGGGCAAGTCGCGGCCCAGACCAATGGCATCCCGGGGCCAGCCGGTGTAGGGCCCGCTTCGATCGTTATGGATGGCATACAAATCCATGCCCATGGCCCCCGAGGCTTGGGTTTCCACCACGCTCTCATAGGGCCAGTAGATGGGCTGATGCATGTGCCAATGGAAGGAAATATAGATGGGAGGCTTGGTCCCCACTACACAGCGGGCCAGACCATCGGCGTCTGAGCAAATCTCGCCTTCCGGACATGACAACTGTGCCTGGGCACAGCTGGGCGCACAGACATCATCGCCGTCGTGGTCTTGGTAGCCCGGGTCGCACAAGCATTGCGCTTGGTCCCCGTCTACCACACAGCGGGTCTGGCCAATGTCGGTACAAGGATTGGGCACACAGGGGTTGGCCGCTACCGGCACACAGCGCAGACCATCTGGTTCATAGCCCTCGGCACAAAGCTGGCAGCGGTCACCCACGTAGCCGGTCTCACAATCACAAACGGCCACCCCACCCAGCTCGGTACAGGCACCATGGACACAAGGGTCGGGATCACAGGCGATATCGGGCAGACATTGCAAACCCACCGGGTGATAACCCAGCGCACAAGCATCGCAGAGCTCGCCATCATAGCTCGGCTCACAAACGCAAATACCGGCACCGTCTACCACCCGACATTCACCGTGAATACAATGCAAGTCATCACATGAACTCACCGGCACACAAGCCAGTTGCTCCCATCGATATCCATCGGCACATTGCTCGCAAGTCTGACCGGCATACCCAAGCTCACAAGCACAGGTGACCCCGGCATCACTACGCCGACAAGTCCCGTGGACACAGCCTAGCTCTACACAAGGGTCGGGCGTGCAGTTTGCGCCACTGGACAGATAGCCATCTTCACAAACACAAGCCGCCGCCCCATCTGAAATCACGCAAAGACCGTGGCCGGAACAATCCACCCCGCCGCACAAAGGATCGGCGGTCGGGCAAGCCAAGCCAAAAACCGAAAAAAGCAACAATGCAACTACCGCCAAACATCTTTCTCTCATGAAATCACAACTCCTACCGCGCGCCTGTGAGCATACGACTCTGGCGGATCCAAGCGGGCCAGGTCAAGCAGGATGTTGGAAATCACAGCAGGGATCACGATGCACTTTTCTCTTGACCTGCAACTCTTACCGGCCTAGTAGTAACTCACCAGTGAGTCACTGCTGGATACTAGCTGAGTCGATGAAAAATTGCAACCCAGAAAGAGGAATGAAAATGAAAAAGAGAAACCTGACCATGATCACTGCCGGTCTAGCTTTGATGGCCTTGACCGTATCTGCTTGCGGCGGCGCCGACCTCAGCAATACCTTCACGGAAGCTCAGCAGGAAATATTCTGCCAGCCAGACGCCGCCTCCGACCTGGGCACACTCCAAAACGATGCCGGCGACCAAGCAGCCATGATCACGCTGGCCGAAGTCAACAGCTTCGCCCAGTTGGCCCAATTCTACCCTGCCGATGAAGCCATCTTGGCCATCGTCATCGCCGGCAAGCTGCGCGCCCAAGGCGTTTTCGCCTCCGACGAAGCCTATGCGACCTTGATCCGCTTTCTGCGCTATCAGGTCGAAGGCCTGGCCATGAGCCTGCGCCAAGCCCCCGGCATGTGGTTCTTTCGCTGCCCCGAATCCGGCCGTATGTTCATGTACTTTGATCCGCAAGGCATAAGCTACCAGCAAATCGACTTCGTTTTTACCACCGACAACTGGGCCAGCGCTCGGGCCGTCACCTTCGAAGAAGGATTCTTCGGCAGCTGGCTCGCCCACGCCGAAAATCTGCCCGCCAACGGCCGCATGGCTTATGCCCTGCACATCTGGGGAACCGACGGCCGCGATTTCTGGCTCAACAACGGCCGCGAGCAAGGCATCTACGGCGGCCGCTTCTGGCTCAACTACTCCTTTGAATTGCCCGCCGCCTCCGGCTTCCGCCTACCCCCCAGCGCCCCCGCCTTCGTCCAACTGCTACGCACTTTCCAGCACCCCGCCTCCCCCGCCGGCACCACCATCTCCAGCGCCGAGTTCAACCTGCTGGTAGAAGAAATCACCTGGGAAGGCGGCTACGCCGTCCACGACCCCGAAGTCATCCGCCCCTTGTTACGTGAGTTCGACGACCTTGCCGCCGCCGGCGCCAATTTCGAACCCGGCATCTTCGACCCCATGCGCAACTTCGTCCAAACCCAACTAGATATGTTCCCCTGGGCCACCTACCCCTCCGCCACCTTCGACCGCACTTGCGCAGGCTCCCTGCTCATGACCCTCAACGAAGCCCAAAGCCAAGGCGCCCGCCTCTACTACGCCACCGACGGCTGGAACACCCCCCACGCCGTAGAATGCCCCCTAACAAACGGCCTCCCCCTATGCGACCTAGGCCACATCCCCCCCGGCACCCTCCTCTCCTACGCCATCCTCATCTTCACCCAAGATGGCGGCACCCGCTGGATCCACGCCTACCCCAACAACAACTTCTTTCATACCGTAAATAACTAGCACTGCGTTGACTTTGACAACCCGGCTACCTACCATGGCCGGACTATGAAAAACCAAAAACGGCAAGCTCTCAACCGCATACTTAAGCAGGCGCCGTCCCAGTCATTCTCGAAATTGGCTACCCATACAGATACTCTCGAACAAGCACGAAAATTGTGCCGGGCCGCGCTTGCTGAAACGCACCTGGTAAAAGTGGCCCATACCCTAAGCAAAGATCTAGGCGCCAAAAAAGAAGACTTGGCCGCGGCCGGTTTGCCGATCGACTTGCTGCAATTCTTTCCCAACTGGCGGCGCGGTTCTCGGGCTGGATTCAAGCCTCGGAGCTTCGGCCTGCGGCCCACTCCCACCGGCGCCGGTAAGCCCCTGGGCACGCTACGACTTCAGCTTTCCCATCATCCCGGCTACATTCCTTACGCCCTGATTCTGATTCGCGATCTTCTGCGAAACACCGACTCTTCGGTACCAGTGATTGTCATGGTGAATCAAGGAACCGACCTGGCCGAGATGCAAACGCTCATCAACTCTTTCCACCCGAGTGCCCGCAAACGAGTTCGCTTGATTGAAGGCAAGGCAAACACAGCCTTCGCCCAGGACAATGCCCGCAGTGCCCGCGATCAAGACGGCAATCCGGTCATGTATATTCCGCGTGATTTTTCCAAGGGCAAGAATCGCCAGGACGATGCCCTATCAGAGACCGAAGCCCAGCGCCAATACGGGGTGGGGGCGCCCTCGTAGACGTCGGGCGTCCACATATGGAAGGGCACGGCCGCGATCTTGAAGCCGAAGCCCACCGCGGCGAGGCCCGCGCCCACCAGGAAGAGACTCGAGGTCTCG
>JAUVBB010000391.1 GCA_030591445.1 Deltaproteobacteria bacterium
CAAGGCCATCTTCAATCTGACCGAGCTCTTCGTATCACTGAAGCGCTATGATGCGGCGGTGGAGGTCTTGGAAGCCCTGGTTGAAGACAACCCGGGAGACCAAGAAGCCCGAAACAATCTGGCCGTCATCTACCGACTCAAAGGCGACCACAAAAAAGCCACAAAACAGGCTCGCTATGTGCTCGACCGCAACCCCAAGCAAGTCATGGCCTACAACAACCTGGCCACCATCTTCAGTGAGCAAGGTCGCCATGAAATGGCCGAGGACTTGTTCCGTCGCGCCCTGGCCTTAGAGCCCAACAACCCCCGGGTGCTGAACAACCTGGGCCTGGCGCGTCTGAAGCAGGGCAAGGTCCAAGAAGGCTTGGAAATGTTCGAAAAGGCCATCAAGGCCAACCCCCGCCTGACCGAGGCCGGCCTGAACGCCGCGGTCGTCTTCATGGCCTCCGGTGCTTACAACCGCGCTCGTTTGGCCTATCGCAAGGTGGCCCGCTCCGTCCCCGGTTTCTTGCCCGCTTTGGTGGGTCAGGCTGTGGCGGAAAGAGCCATGGGACGCTTCAACCAGGCGGAAAAAGCCTATCAGCAAATCTTAGGCCTCGATGCCGACAACACCGAAAGCCTCTTCAACCTGGGCTTGCTTTACATGCGCCACAAGGAAAAACCAGCCTGGGCCTGCGAGGCCTTCAAGAAGGCCCTGAACTCAAAAAGAATCACCAAGGAACAAGCCAAACGCGCCAAAGGCTTCTTGGAAGACCTGCGCTTGAATCACCCAAAGAAATGCGGCAAAGGGAGCAAAAGCCCATGAGGTTTATCAGCCGATTGTTGCTAGCCAGCCTGATCTTGCTAAGCCTCATCTTTGCCCCCGATCAAGCCCAGGCCAAGACCAAAAAGCCCAAGGCAGGCTCCGTCCGGGTCTACCGTTTCGACAACCTGGACGTAGAGGGCAACGTAAAAACCCCCCAGCTCATGTACTTCCTCAAAAGAATCCGCAAACGATTTCGTTCCTTCCGCCTACCCGAACAACATTTCTCCAAAAAAATCCTGAAAGCCAAAGAAGAAGCCGACTTCCTGTAGGCTGCGCCTTTCTTCGACTAAGGAAGGATGCTTTATCAGTGGAGTTTGCTGCGAAAGATATCTTTCTTTGAGGCCAGCCAAGAGAAGCACAGGACCTATTCAAAGCAGGGGCGAAATAGTCACCAAAAGCACCCAAAAACCAGCATGTAGGTCAATGTAAGCAAAATTCAACGGACAAACCCGTAAGACTACGTATTATATGTCGAAACCGCGTCCCAGCGCTGGGACGTTTGGAGCCAATTTTGAAGGCCAAAAAATCGCCTTTCGGCACCCCCCAAAACGAAGCGCCTGGCACCAAGTTTCGGGCTTAGAAATCGGGGAAGGTTTCCAGCTCTGCAAGGATGGTTTTGGCCAGGGAATAGAGCCCCCGAGTGTTCGCTGTGTTGGACAGTAACACCGCCACGGCAGGGGGATTCAGGGTGAATACCACCTGGCTGGTGAAGCCTGGCACATCCCCGTTCTTGGAGTAGTAAGCCTTGCCTTCGGGATCCTCGATGTTAATAAGGAGGCCGGTTTTGGCGTTAACTCCGTTGGGGCTGTCGCGGTATGGGGTTATCACCAGGGTCCAGGCCGGGTCTGTTCCTAAGAGCGCACCCTCGAAGAAGCGCAACACCTCATCTCCTGTGGAACGTAGCATGCCGCTACCATGTAAAGGCTCACCGATGTCCACGGGGGGCGCTTCCGCACCGTTGCTGTACCCCATTGCTTTGCGCGGGAGCTGGATGGTGTCGAGTACAGTAGTCGTGTCAACAAGACCAAAGGGTTCGCAGATCTCACGATGAACCAGCGCATCGAAAGTGACCTCTCCAGAGGCCGTGACTGCAATGTAGCCCAAGATGCCGGCACCAAGGTTAGAGTACGCATAGGTCGTTCCAGGCTCGTGTAAAAGCGTGGCGGTAGAAAGGTACTCTTCAAGCAAGGCCACAGTGTAGTTTCGGGCTGGGTTGATAGCACCAGGGTAAAGCACATTGTCAGGAAAGTTTTTCAGACCTGAGGTGTGGGTCGCGAGATCCAGCAAGGTGATGGGGCGCTGGGTCCCGGTGGGCACGTTCAGACCGAAAGTATCCTCCAGACTGTCGGTGAGCGCTACCTCATTCCGGTCGATACCCCGGGCCAGGAGGTATCCGGAGTAAACCTTGGTCACTGAGCCGATCTCGTAAATAGAGTCGGCTCCTGGTGGGGTACTTCCGCCTGGCGTAGTCGCACCGAAGCCGGTCACATATCGAGAGCCAGGCGTAGCCACACCTACCACAAGGCCAATCGCCTTGCCCGGCGAGTAGTCTGGATTCACAGAGCTTGCGGTGAGTTCTTGGAGCAGGCAGTGGATCGGTGGACCATCCTGGCAATCTGCGTCACCATCGTGGTCCGCATCCAGACCGGCATCTTGCGCAGCATCCAGTCCGGCATCAGAAGTAGCCGAAGAATTTGAGCACCCGGTCGGTATCGAGCTCAAGACCAACACCATCACCAAAATAGAGAATATTGGTGTCTTCATGCTGATTTCCTTTTTCCAGGCCGCAAGGTTTTCATGTCTAGATTTTCCAACTCGAACTCGCATTTGTCGCATATCGAACATCCTCATACTGTACCGCACCCGGTTTTTTGGACACAAGTAAACACCAGGCCGCCAACTATTCGCCTGGCACCAAGTTTGGTACCCCCAAAACCGTGGCCAGTTTCTATTTTTTTTCCGGCACCGCGGGCAGGAGCCGCTTCTCATCGCCAGTGCCGCAAAGACAGATTTCTTCAGCAGCAAACTACCCAAAGGTCGTCCCCTGATCACTCAGGGCATATCTGAAAGTGTTCCTGTAGAACCCCTGCTCGACGACAATTACACCGCCACATCGTTGGGAAAATGTAGTTGACGTTAAGCAACCTGTCGACGAGAAGACGCGGAGGACTCGGAAGGCAGCTTCTCAATCGACACGACGCCAAGCCAGTCCCAGCAAAAGGCACTCGACTTGATCGCGCAGATATCAATGTAGACAGAACGGCGCAGTTATGACGTCAACGAATACCATAGAATCAAAGAGATTTTTCGCTCGTTTTTATAGGGAACTTCAGGCTAAAACTTCTTGGCCTCGTAACAGGCCCAGGCTGGTATCCAATCGAAGACTTTGTTCTCACTGTCTTTCGGTTTTGCCTGGCATAGGGCCTTTATGGCACCCTGAGCCGCCTCAGTTTTCCCGGCGTGTCTCAGGGCCCAGGCATCAAGGTAGTCTACCAGCACTCTCCGATCATCTCCGGGTGGCAACAGGGACCTGGCTTTTTCCAGCGCATCGTGGGCCGACTCCGGCACGCCGGCCCGCAGCAGGCTTTGTCCCATTCCGATAGCGCAGGCTAGCCCCTTATCCACTACGGGCGGATCGCGTAGACAGGCGGAGAAATAGCTGATCGCCTCCTGCAGCATTCCTGAACCTAAAGCCACTTGACCGGCTTCGGTCAGCTTCTCCTTATTGGCGAGTCTTCCGTAATTCGGTGGAGTGTGCCACCTGGAATAAGCTTGTAGCTTCCCCTTCAGTGGGTGATCGATGCCGTCAGATACCGGCTGGTCTTTTGCTAGTTTTTGCCACCCAGGAAGCCAGTCTTTAGGGATGTCGCGGTCAAGGCAACGGCTTCGATGCTTCATGGGATTGAAGACTTCTCTGGCAGAATACAGCGGTTTTATTAATTGCTTTGTCAGCAAGAATCCATGAGAAGAAAGGAGTGCGCCCACCTCTTTCATCTTCATGCTGACTGGATCCTCAAGTCGATGCCAGGGTTTGAATCCATAGTCGGAAGGCATCCCGTTTCTTAGTCGGTTTATGCATGAAGTGACATAGAATTCATTGCCCGGCCGGTAGCCATAGTAAATTTCGAGGCTATTTGCCATGTCACGATCTTCTTTGAATCGACTCTCTTGCGTGGCCTTGTGCAGCAAAGCAACAGCCTGCTGGACATGACCGGAGCGCAGCATGATGAGGCCCATCCCTATCCAAACGTCACCCGCGTTGCAGGGGTTGGCGAGATGGTCGGTGTTGGTCACCGCAAGAAAGCTGCTATAAGCATCGCGGAGGGTGCCCGCTTGATAGGACAGCACTCCACGATAGTACAGGGTGTCCTGGCGGACCCTTTTGGCGGGGTGCTCATGATGCTCGGACAGGAATTCTTGTGCTTGATAGAATTCCTCGACACAAGCAAGACCCGAATCCGTGTTGCAAGTTTTGATGAGTCCGCAGATCTGCTCATCCCAGTCCCTGTAGAAGTCCTTTTCGGACTCCTTCATCCATTTTCGCCATGGCTCGATTCTGAACTCCCGCCTGACTTGAATCGTGTCGAAGGCCTCGCAGGTGATTTTCCATCGATGCCAGACCGGCAGGGTCCATCCCATGGACGGCTCGATACCGATAAAGTCCTTCCATTCAGGAACCATCGTTACCACATCGGGCTTGACGTCAAAGCCGGCTTGATTCCGCGCGCAGCCGCAGAAGAATAGTGCCAAGACCAGCGGTATCACGCATCTGAGAGTCATGGACAAGGACCGCAATCTTCGCCGCCGCAGTTTGGACCTGTTTCATCGCAATCCATTATTGTATTTGAGCAATGACCTGCAGGTCCGGAGATGCAGGTCCTCTCCTCCTCAATGTCCCAATAGTGGCTTGCAGGGCAGTTTGAACCAGGTGGATATTGGCATGCCCCAGTTTCTCTTACAGCCAGCTCTCGGACGCCAGGCAGAAGAGTGTATTGGAGACGAATGGTATCAAAATCTAGCTTGACATTCTGTCCACAGCGGTTGCATTTAAATTCATGACCACCATAGCTATACATTATCCAAGAATTGTATCCAGACCCTGAGACTAGGTTATCCATCACATTTGCTCGTAGGCGCCTGTAATCGTATCCAGCCAGATTATGCGCTGGCCAGTCCGAATCTGCTTGGTTATTTCCGTTTAGTGTTTTGTAGTTTTCTTTCACCACTTGGTTAGATGGAGCCAAGTCTAAGTAATCTCCAGAATCCGACATCCATGTGTGTTCAACCATGATCCCAATTGTTTCAAGATTGCCACAGGCACCAGAAGGGAGCACATAGCCACAAAACACTGCCCAAGCAGGAGGCGTAGGTAATTCTATTGTTTCAAAATTGATCACATGTGCACAGACATTGAAAGAGTAATCAGCATGTGTTTCTGTTGCACCACTGCATCCTGCAGAAATGGTCACAAGATTTTGCAGCTCGATAGGGTATTCTTGCGTCGACATATGGATTGTGTATTCATCCGAGCTAAACTGATCCTCGGGTACATTGATTTCGGTTTTTGGGATTGTCGATTCTAGCAACTTTGCGCTTGGTGTTGCCCCTGCTGAGCTTCCTTCAACTTTTAGCCAAATTTCTTCTGCCGTGCAGTAATCCCAATAATTCTGCCCGACCATGATTTTCAGCGGTTCAAATGTGTCTCCTGCCGCATAGTCGCCTTCGGTGGTGTCAGGCTTTTGCGGGATAATTCGTCGCCATGGGTAGAAAGCGACAGATGAGAATTTGACCACACCCGAAATCATGGTGGTCATCGCCTCCCCAGGATCTTGGTATCCATGGCCCTGGAAACCCACCTCGATTTCTCTCAGATTTCGAATTTCCTCATCACTGACTTGGAATGAGTAGTGGGACTCAGGCAAATGGCTGAAAGGCGCTTCGTCGACGGGCAGATTGGGATCCCCCGGATGGAGATAGCCGCCCCATAGGGCGATGGAAGAGACATCCAGTTCATCCTTCCAGTCCGAATTCTTGCTGGTGATGATGTGATGGTCCGTGCTCACCGCGGCAGGTCCCGGGAAGTAGACCTGCAGATTGAAATACCAGAAGGCCTCGCCTTTGACGTGCTTGCCCGTCAGGATGATTGGCAGACCCAGGGCGTGGACGCCCTTTTCCCACTTGTGATCGTAGTTGTCATCAGGGCCCTCTATGCTGAAATCCTCGGACTTCAGCAAGAACAGGTTTTTATTGTGTGGATCGGAGAAATTGAGGCCGTAGGTTTCAGTGCTTTCGTTCTCGTAGTAGGTCAGTTTGAAATAGGTGTCCGAACCATCGATGCTGATGTCGAGGTATGGGTCGTCTTCCGGGTTGTTGGGGGTTCCAGCAACCATGAACGATTCCAGGCTTGCGAATAGGACTCGCGGAGGCTTGGTGAACTCAGCAGCCGAACCAGATGCGTTGGGATCCGAACCGGCTTGGGCTTCCTGCCCGTCGTCTATTCCATCACCATCTGAGTCCGGGTTGTTGGGATTGGTGACCGATCCGTCTAATGCGCGATTCAATTCTTCGTAATCGCTCAGTCCATCACCGTCCGTGTCGTAGCACGCATCCCCCATGCCGTCGCCGTTTGCGTCTTCGTTTTTCGGATCGAAAACAGTCGGGCAGAGGTCGCAGGCGTCCGGCACCCTATCCCCATCCGCATCCTGCCTTGGGTCTTCGTCGGGCACGCCGGGACAGGGATCGCAGTTGTTGCCCTTGCCATCCCCGTCTTCGTCGAAGGCCTCTTGGCAATAACCGTGCTCCATGCACACGCCGCTGGCAGGACAGTCATCATGGGACTGGCAACGCTCGGTGGCTTTGTAGGGGCAGACGTCGTTCACGTTGTCAATGCCGTCGCCGTCAATGTCCGGGTCCACCATGTCGCCGATACCATCTCTGTCCACGTCGAACTGGCCCGGATTTCGGATGTAGGGGATGTTGTCGCAGGCGTCGCCCGTCCGGTCGCCATCCGAATCTATCTGTGCCGAGTTGGCCACATACCAGCAATTGTCCGTGCAACATACGCCCTCCGGGCAGGTGTACTCGTCTTTGC
>JAUVBB010000401.1 GCA_030591445.1 Deltaproteobacteria bacterium
GTGATCGCCCTGTTGACCGGCGTGCTCGGCGGCAGTCTGGTCCAGGCCTTTGTGCCCGACGAGCATAAGAGTTCCGCCAACGGCAAGGGCCTGGCGGGAGCCACCGAGACCGTTGATACCCGGCCGCACGGGTGGCGGGCCCGGCTCAAGGCGGCTTTCGACTACGGCACCGTGACCTTGCCCGGAGATATCGGGCGGGCCTTGCTGATCGGCATCCTGATCGCGGGCCTGATCGCCGCGGTGGTGCCCGAAGATTTTCTGGGCGGATTTCTGGGGGCCGGACCACTCTCAATTGCCTTGATGATGATTGTCGGCATTCCCATCTATGTCTGCGCCACCGCCAGCGTGCCTTTGGCGGCAGGCTTTATTGCCATGGGGGCCACTCCTGGCGCCGCCCTGGCGTTTTTGGTGGCCGGACCGGCGACCAACGCCGCAACCCTGACGACCATCAGTCGCGTGCTGGGCCGCCGCACCATGGTGATCTATCTGCTGACCGTGGCGGTGTCCGCCTTCGGTGGTGGGCTGCTGCTGGACTGGTTGATTCCCCGGGCGGCCGACGCTATCCCGGCGTTGGTGGGCGTGGGGCACGACCACGGCAGTGTGGGCTGGTTCGATCATCTGAGCGGACTGGTGTTGGTGCTGGTGATGACCTGGAGCTGGTGGAAAGCCCGCCAGCACGACTGTGGCTGTGACGAGGGCACCTGTGAAACATCCCCAACGGGATTGACCGCAACGGAAACGACGATGCTGAAGCAGGAATTCGACGTGGAGGGCATGAGCTGCAGCCACTGTTCCAGCAGTGTCGACCGTGCCTTGCGCGAGCTCTCCGGTGTGAGTACGTGTCAGGTTCGCCTGGATGAGGGACTGGCTGTGGTCGAGGGCGATGCCCTGGATGAATCTGCCGTTGTCACGGCGATCGAAGGTCTGGGGTTCAAGGCCCGGGCACGGCACCCGGGCCAGTAGTCGGCTATTGATCTAGCCTTCCTTGAGAGTCAGTGAAATCCGTTTGCGCTCGTGGTCCACTTCCAGGACCCGGGCGCGAACTTTTTGTCCCACTTTGACCACTTCATTGGGATCACGCACGAAGCGGTCGGCCAGTTGGCTGATGTGAGCCAGGCCGTCCTGGTGCACCCCGACATCAATAAAAGCGCCGAAGTTCGTCACGTTGGTGACGATGCCGGGCAGGGTCATGCCCTCGCGCAGATCTTCCATCTTCTCGACACCGTCGGCAAAGCTGAAGAGCTCGAATTTTTCACGCGGATCGCGACCGGGCTTGCCCAGCTCGGCCACAATATCGCGCAGGGTCGGCAGCCCGACAGTCTCCGAAACATAGTCGTCGAGGCGCAGTCCGGCGGCCGCTTGTTCATTGCCGACCATCTCCTTCACCGCACAACCGCGATCCTTGGCCATGGCCTTGACGATGGCGTAGCTCTCGGGGTGCACGGCGCTGGCGTCCAGGGGATTCTTGCCGCCGTGCACGCGCAGAAACCCAGCCGCCTGCTCGTAGGCCTTGGGCCCCAGGCGTGGCACCTTCTTCAGCTGGTTGCGGTTGGTGAACGCTCCGTTCTCGTTGCGGTAGGTGATCACATTGCCGGCCAGTTGCGGCCCCAGACCCGAGACATAGGTCAATAGCTCTTTGCTGGCGGTGTTCAAATCGACCCCCACAGCGTTGACGCAGCTACCCACCGTGTCGTCGAGGCTGCGCTTGAGCGCGCGCTGATCCACGTCGTGCTGGTACTGGCCGACGCCGATGCTTTTGGGGTCGAGCTTCACCAGTTCAGCCAAGGGGTCCATCAGGCGGCGGCCGATGCTGACGGAGCCGCGCACAGTCAGGTCGTGGTCCGGAAATTCGTCGCGCGCCGCGGCACTGGCCGAGTAGATCGAGGCACCGGCTTCGTTCACCATCACGACGGCGACATCGGTGCCAAGGTCGAGGCTGCGCACAAAAGTTTCGGTTTCACGTCCGGCGGTGCCGTTGCCGATGGCGATCGCTTCGACCTTGTGTTTGCGCACCAGATTCTTGACCAGGCTGGCGGCTTCAGGCACGCGGGCGCCGCCGGTGTGTGGGTAGATCGTATCGTGGTGCAGCAGTTTTCCCTGGGCATCGAGCACCACCAGCTTGCAGCCGGTGCGAAAGCCGGGATCCAGAGCGAGCATGCGTTTGCGACCCAAGGGTGCGGCGAGCAGCAACTCGCGCAGATTCTCGGCAAAGACGCCGATGGCTTCTTCGTCGGCATGCTTTTTCATCTCCAAGCGGATTTCGGTTTCCATCGCGAGCGAGAGCAGGCGGCGGTAACTGCCGGCGGCCGCGAGGGCGACTTCGCGGGCACAAGGGGAGGGGTTGTGCACGAACTGCCGCTCAATCATCATCACGGCCGTCTCTTCGCTGGGGGCGACTTTCAGGCTGAGGAATTTTTCCTTCTCACCACGACGCATAGCCAGGACGCGGTGACCAGGTGCCGTGCGCACGGGTTCTTCCCACGCGAAATAGTCCCGGAACTTGGCACCCTCGGTTTCTTTGCCCTTGAGCATCTTGGACTGGATGGTGCCCTGGTCAATGAAGAGCTGGCGCATAGCGGCGCGGCAGACCTGGTCCTCACTGATGAGCTCGGCGATGATATCGCGGGCCCCGGACAGGGCCTCATCGGCGGTGGCGACCTCTTTTTCCGGACTCACGTAGGCCGCTGCCAGTTGCATGGGGTCCTCGCCAGCCGCTTCGGCGGGGCGCAATTGGGCTTGGGCAAACAAATGTTCCGCCAGCGGCGCGAGGCCTTTTTCACGGGCAATCGTGGCCCGGGTGCGGCGTTTGGGCCGAAACGGCAAGTAGATGTCTTCCAGGGTGCTGAGGGCGGTGGCTGCTAAAACCTTGGCCTTCAATTCGGGGGTCAACAGGTCCCGCTCGTCGAGGGATTTGAGGATCGCGGCGCGGCGTTTGTCCAGCTCGGCCAGTTGCTCGAGGCGATCCCGGATGGCCATGATGGCGACTTCGTCCAGGCTGCCGGTGGCTTCCTTGCGGTAGCGGCTGATGAAGGGCACGGTGGCGCCTTCGGCAATGAGCAAGGCTGTGGCCTGGACTTGTCCCCGGCCCACGGAGAGCTCGCCGGCGATGGTCTGGATGTGGGCGGCGATCTGGGTGGTGGTGGTTTCCGGTGCCGAACTCATGGGCCCTCCGTGGGTGGATTGAGAGTGATTTGGAGGGGGATAATGCGTCGGCGGGTGGCCGAATGCAACCCTGCTTTTGACTGATGGGCTTGGGGCCGGTCGGTTTAGGTTGGAGCGCACTTCTCTTATTCGCTGGACACGATCAGGGCCTCACAAAAAATGGTAGGCCGGTCACACTGATGGCGGTCCGGGAGGGTAGTTGGTCCTTGTGGGTATTTTGGGGAGTCGGCCAAACAATCTCGTGATCTGTTGCGCATGCTTATGTATGTGGCAGCGACTGTGATGGTTATGGTAGCCGCGCAGGAGGAGGTTAGTGGAGCCAGTGAGATATTTCAAAATAGACCAGAAAAAGCTCTCTCGCCTTTTGAAAAACCGGTGTCAGCATTGTTCCTCGATCGTCGGGAGGCTTTCGACAAGCCTGTGTGTCTAACAATAACGTGTGATCGGGTAGTGGCAGAATCAGTGCGACGAACCACGGGCAGCGTGGATCAATCCGCGGGACTAAGAAAAGGCCGAAGAGATTTTGCAGGAACTGGAGATCAAGCCGGCGAAGGAGGAGGTGATTGCTCACCAAATATGGAAGCTGGGTGTCTCATAGTCGTTGACACGAACCGATCGAATTGGTTTTAAATTGGGGCATTCGAACGGCGCGAGTGCTTTCTGTGTTTTTCGAATCTCGCGATGATTCGGACCGGACCAAATCAATTGGTAACGACAGTTCTGACAATTCAAGAGGTTCGGTGTTGCTTGAGGTTGAGGTTGAGGTCAGTTATAGATTTAAATTCCGGGGCCTGATATCGCGAATTTACAAGTACTAATCAGCACAATTGCTATTTTTTGCGCTGATTGGTCGGACTTAGAAATACCGATACGGGCATCTGGATGGAAGGGGTATGGGGCGTAGTACGGTGGTGACGAGTGACTGATTTTATTTGATTCATTTTTGGAGGAAAATTATGAACCGGTGTGGACAGAAATTTCCAGTGGGCGCAGCTTTTATGTTGCTTGCTCTAGTACTTGTCTCGGGTGCGCAAGTGTACGCATTTGAGACGGAACAGATTATAGTCACTTTCCAACAGAATGTGCTTCTTGAAGCACCCACGGTTAATGCTGGAAACGTTGCAATCAGTACATCAGTCGGTAAGACGTCGCTGATTCAGTTCTCAAATGTCATAAGCATTAGAAACTTGATTCCTAAAGGGTGGAAAGTTTATAGCATAGATGGTCCTTACATTTGCGACGTTTTCGACGTGCAAGACATTGATCTGTATGTTCAAAATTTAGCTGGCAACCCAGACATCGCGTATGCCGAACTTGGAGCGGGATATTCAGAGGTTATTTCCGAAAATACGCAGCAGTGGTTCCCGGATACACAGCAGGCTAGATTTTGTGACCAGTGGCAACTGCAGAGGCGCGTTGGTGGTGAGACTAGGCATCCGGATGACTGGTGCTCTTTGGAAAACGATCCGTCAGTCGGAGACCACGATATGGACCTACCGCAAGCGTGGGGGATCTCATTGGGGAGCCCGGATGTATTGGTTGGGGTCATTGACGGTGGATTTGGTTGGGCGCTACCTGATCTGGGCGGCGACGGCCCCCCGGTAGCGGTTGCGCCTGAAGATTCAATTTTCTACTACACGAATGGGGTGCTCTTCACCAACATCAATGATCCGAAGGGCGACAGCAATGGCGACGGCAGGCCGGGTGTCGCCTTTGTAGATGACGATAACGACGGTAAGATCGATGAGGACTCAAATGATTTTGACTACCGAAATGACGGGGAGACCGATGTTTGGCTGTCAAATTTCGATTCGATATCTGAGAACACGATCTCTGATTTGACACTGAGCCTTATCCCAGGCAGTCTCGACAGTCTTATTTTCTATGGGATCGATGGCAAAGTTGAAAGACTCTCTGCGATGATCACTTCAAATACCGCTACGACGATCACAACCGAACCCCCTGTTCCTGGTGTGTTTTCGTGGGAGGATGTCCTCGATGTGGGTGAAATCGAACTAGGGGGCGAGTATCGCGTAGGGGACGGGATAAACAACAATGAGACTTGGCCCGACGACTCCATAGATGACTCGGGTTGGACAAATGACTTCGTCAATGATGACGATGAAAATGGCCTTGTCGACGACTATCATGGTTATGATTTTATCGGTCACACTCGCCCAATTGTTGCGGGTAATTTGTACCCCAACGAAGACAACGACGTGCCAGACAACGATGTGTTTTCGTATGCCAATCATGGGACTGCTGTTGCTTGCCAGGTAGCATCGGCATCCAACCGCGGTAAAATGTTAGGCGTTGCGCCTGGAGTGAAGGTGCTGCCTGTAAGGGCCGGATATGCTTACGAAGATTCTTCTGGATGCCCACAGACGCAACCCGAGGTTGGTGATTACATTGTTGGAGTTGCATACTGTATAGAAATGGGCGTCGATATCATTGTAACAGCGCTTGGCAAAGACCCGGGCTCACAATTTTCGAATATGGTTCAATCCGCCGTAGATTTAGGTATCGTTTTTGTGAATGGTGCGGGCAACTTTAATAGCTCAGTTCCGCCGGGTTTTGTCGACGTGACGCCCAGTCTTCTCGTTGCGGGGGTTGGTCCCGAGGGTGAGAGGTGGTCGAAGACAAGCTATGGGGATTGGGTTGATGTTGCGGCAGGGTATTTTGCGATAGCACCAGCAGTAACGCGATGTCCAGATCCGAATCTTGCTTACCCCACCACCCCTGGCACATCTATTTCAGGGCCAATGGTTGGCGGTGTCGCAGCGTTGGTGAAGTCCGTCTATCCACATTACACAAGGGACGACATCATCAACAAGGTCAAGGCCTCGGTCGATGATATCTACAGTAACGGCATGAACCCAGGGTTTGACGGACTTCTTGGCACTGGCCGGGTCAACGCTTACAAGGCCATAACGTTTTACGGCGATGTTGTCGCCGCCAGCACAGACACGGTCTGGGCTAGTGACATCTGGATCGGTGGGGACGTACTGGTTCCGGCGGGCAAGACCGTAACCATTTCACAGGGTCTGACAGTGCATGTCGCACAAGACGACCTGCTGTCAGCCGGGACAGATCCCAACGAAATCGAATTTGTTTCTAGCGGTACAATCGTAATCGAAGGCACGCCCTCTGCACCGGTTGTCTTTGAGCTCTTCGATGGCTCGGGCCAGACCTGGGAGTACGACCACACAGTTTCGGTTTCTGGCGAGACGTTCACGATCGGTGGCCTCGGCTGCGCAGATATCGCCTTGACGGCGCATTCACCATTGATGCCGGACAATGGTATCGTCGATCAGGTCTTCTCGATTGACGTACAAGAAATCACTCCGTTGGATTCCATTGAGGTAGACCTAACTGGTCTGGGGCTGAACGGCACGACATTGCAGCTGCTCGATGACGGCCTGGGTGAGGACTTGTTGGCGTCGGATGGGATCTTTACGTCGGCACCGTTTAGTGCGCTGCTCTCGGGAGGA
>JAUVBB010000109.1 GCA_030591445.1 Deltaproteobacteria bacterium
AACTAAAGCCGTCAGCTCCGTCAGCTCCGTCAGCTCCATCGGCTCCATCGGCCCCGTCCGCGCCCTGACAGTCGAGCACGTTGCAAACCGTATCGCTGTTGCTGTCTTCTCCGGCATCACAGATATGATTGGTGTTCAAATCCCAGCAACTAAATCCGGCCGGACCTTCGGCACCCCGACAGTCGAGCAGCGTGCACTCGCCATCGCCATTGAGATCCTCGCTGGCCAAGTCACAAACCCCGTCCGCGCTCAAATCCCAGCAACTTGCCCCCCGTCCCCCTTCCGGCCCGCGACAGTCAACCGGGGTGCAGTCACCGTCGTCGTTGAGATCTTCCGCCGCCCCGCACACGTAATTGCGATCGAGATCCCAGCAGCTATATCCGTCGGCGCCCTGGCAGTCGGCGATGTTGCACTGACCGTCGGAATCTTGATCTTCTTCGGCATCACAACCGCCGTTGGTGTTGAGATCCCAACAGGCATAACCATTGTGCCCAGTGGCACCCCGACAATCGACCAGATTGCAGGAGCCGTCCCCATTGAGATCTTCGCTGGCGGGGTCGCAAACGCGATTGCCGTTCAAGTCCCAGCAGGTCAAACCATCTTCCCCCTTGCAATCGGTGGGGGTACAATCGCCATCGCCGTTGAAATCCTCCAGGGCGACATCACAGATGTCATTCTCGTTGAAATCCCAGCAATGGTATTTCTGCACCGGCGGATCACCGGCGTACTCATAAGCGCCGATGTCGCAAAAACCGTTATGAGGTCGCGCCACCCCACGCTGATCTTCGGTCACGTCGTTGCCATCCATGTCCACGCAAGTGCCAGCATCTACCGCCGGACTTTCGGGCGGCAAAGCATGGGTGGCAGTGAGCCCACCATTGTCAGCCAGGGGTCCCACCCGCGCCTCGATTCCCAAAATATTGTGACTATTGTCAGTGCCTACCGCGCAAAAGCTCAGACTCTCAATCAGATTGTAGCCATAAGAGTCGATGACCCCGTGGCAATCATTGGGTTCGGTCAACACAAAATTATCCGCCAAGATGGAATTCCGAAACTCCAGTCGGGCGGAAGCAAGGTTGTAAATGCCACCACCCTGTTCGGCAGCGTAATTGCCATTGATGGTCACATGGTTCAGGCTGATATAGCCTCGATTATAGATGCCCCCGCCCGATTGCTGGTAGGAGAAGTTATTGCTTACGGTCGAATTGACAATCTGCATCGCTCCCGTGCTGTAATTTAGAATGCCACCTCCCGAGTAACCGCTAGCGGTATTGCCAGAGATGGTCGATGAGAAAACTGACAACGTACTATTGATGTTATATACCCCGCCCCCTTCCGAGGCGCTGTTGCCGCTGATGGTGGTCTGGATTACCGTTGCCGGGCCGGTGTTGTAGAGCCCGCCGCCATTGGAGGAGGCATAGCCTCCGAGTGAAACACATTGCAGAAGCGTCAGTTCTCCGTTGTTGCCAATGTTACCACCGTAATAATAGGCACGACCATTGAGCACCCGAACCCGTTCCATGGTCAGGATTCCCTCATTGCGGATGTTGCCACCGGTGCTATCGTTGCTTTGGGTGAAGCCCTTTTGTATGGTCATGTCTCTTATGGCAACCGTCGCCGCACTATTAATGTAAAAAACCCGGCCGGGAGAATTGGTACCGGGCCCAGTAGCAGCCTGTACCACTGTTGCTTCCGCGCCGGCGCCGACAATGGTGAGATCTTTGTCCAGGGTGATGTTGTATTCGGTGAAGGTCTCGGCCGCCAGGTCCAGGGTATCGCCGGCGGCAGCCGCGGAGACCGCGCTACTGATGCGGTCAAAATCGCAGCCGCTGGCGCAGACGGTCCAGTTGGCTGCCCAGGCGGGCGCACTGCCAAGGATACTCAGAGTGAGAATTAGAAAGATCCGAAATTTCATGTTTGCCTCCTAGGGGGTCACGAAGCGGACACGTTATCCCTTTATACGGAGAAGGTGTATCAATTCCGGTGTCCGGTTTTCGGTCAATTGACCGGAAACGAGACGATTGGCTTACCGACTCATTTTTTTGAGTCCTTGTGTTTCAGATAGTTGTACGTTAATCCTTGCCTGGCACAATTCATGCTTAAACGCGGGACGTGATGACTTCGATACCAATGGAAATGGAAAATGAATCGCTCTTGGCCACGCTAAAAGCGAAGTTTGGCTTCTCGGCCTTTCGTCCCGGACAAAAGACTATTATTTCCGTAGTGTTGCAAGCAAAGCACTGTGTGGCGGTCTTGCCTACCGGCGGAGGCAAATCTCTCTGTTTCCAACTGCCGGCCTTGATCCGGCCGGGCTTGACCCTGGTGATTTCTCCCTTGATGGCCTTGATGAAAGATCAGGTAGACTCCCTGAAAGCCATTGGCATCGAGGCAACTTATATCAATTCTTCCCTGGATTTTGCCGAAATGCGCCGGCGCTGCCAGCTCATGGCCGATGGGCATTACCGCCTGGTTTATGTCGCCCCCGAGCGTTTCCGCAACCGTCATTTTGCCGCCATGCTGCCGCGAACCCGGGTTGCCTTGCTGGCAGTGGACGAAGCCCACTGCATCAGTCAATGGGGCTACGATTTTCGGCCTGATTATATGCGCCTGCGCCAAATTCGGGAACAAGTCGGCCGCCCTCAGGTTCTGGCTCTGACCGCCACCGCCACCCCGGAGGTCATCGAAGACATCGGTCGCCAACTCGGTCTTAGCGACCCGACGGTCGTCGTGCGCGGCTTTTCCCGACCCAACTTGACGCTTTCAGTCCATCGGGTGGGCAGTCACCAGGAAAAACTTCTGCGTTGCTGCCAAATTCTGAGCGAGTGGCGAACCGGCCTCATTTACTGCGCCACCCGGGCGGGCACTGAAAAAGTTGCCACCAAACTCAGTGCGGCCGGCATCCGCTGCCTGCCTTACCACGGCGGCATGGGCAACGCCCAGCGTCGCCAGACCCAAGAGCGTTTCCTCTCTCGGCGCGCCTCGGTGGTGGCCGCTACCAACGCCTTCGGCATGGGCATCGACCGCAACGATCTGCGCTCTGTCATCCATTGGGATGTCCCCGGCAGCATCGAGGCCTATTATCAAGAGGCCGGTCGCGCCGGCCGCGATGGCCAGCCCGCCCACTGCGAATTGCTGTTCAACCACGCCGACATTCGCACCCAGAAGTTCTTCATCGAAGGGGCCAATCCCAGCCCCGGCCTGGTCCAAGCCGTGGCCGCACTCCTCCGCGAACTTTGCGAGCAAGGCCCTGCCAACCTGGATCAGCGCGATCTGGCCACCCGCCTGGGACCATCAGTCAACGCCATGGCCGTGGGCACCGCTCTGAGACTACTCGAACGGGCGGGCATGATTGGGCGCTACCACGATCCGACCCAATCGGTCCCGCTAACCAGCCTGCTTGATGCCGATCTAGATCTGACCGAAATCCTTACGCCCTTGCCCGCCAAGGCAGAACGCGACTACGCCCGCCTACGTCGCCTGTTGCGCTACATCGACTCGCGCTCGTGCCGGCACGCAGCCATTCTGCGCTATTTCGGCGATCCGGCGCACGGAGAATGGACCAACTGCCAACAATGCGACAACTGCGTGCAACCCAGCAGCGGCTCGGCCCCCGCCAAGCGCATGCCTAGCCCGGCGGAGTGGCGCGAAATACTGAAGGTCCTCGAAGGCGCCCGCAGCTTAGGGGGACGCTTCGGCAAATCCCGGCTGGTGCAGTTGTTATCTGGCTCCAAGGACAAAGCCGTCCTGCGCTACGGCCTGCAAAGATCCACCCACTATGCCAGCCTGGCCGGCCGCTCGCAGCCCTATTTGCGCAAACTCATCGATCTCTTGCACGATGAAGCCTTGCTCGAGACCCAGGGCGACGAGTACCCCACCCTGCGCCTCACCCGCCGGGGCCTCGATACTCTGCGCGAGCAGAAAGCTATCGAAATTTCACTGCCGGGCCCCAGCAAAGCCAAACGCAAAACCCAGCCGTCCCAGCCACGATCGCAGTCCAGCTGCGAGGCACCTACGGCCATGGTAACCGCCTTACAGAACCTGCGCTCGCAACTCGCCCACAAACGCGGCGTGCCCGCCTATGTCATTCTGCACAATAAAACCATCGACGAAATTGCCCGCATGGCTCCCAGCGACCATGCCGGCCTACTCGCCATCAGCGGCATCGGCCCCGCCAAACTCGCCGATATCGGCGACCAGATCTTGCAAGCTATCGGCCAAGCAGCTCATTCTCAATAAGAGCTCGATTCGACTGACTGACACGGTCAACTCCCACAACTGTGGTTGCCAGCACACAGTTTGCTTGGGCAAAGACCTGCGCTAAGCGCCTCTGCTTGCCTTCCGCGGCACCTTGCCCTTCTTGGCACGCTGTTTGCGTTCTGCTCGGCAAGAGTGGTCCAAGATCAGGGGACGTTGTTGCGTAAGGATTCCTAAGAAGCAACTCAATAATTTGCAAAAACGTTCTAAACAAACAAGTCATTCCCGAAACGTTTCTGTCGGGAACCCAGTGGGTTAGGCAACATGGGTCCCCGACAGAAACGTTTCGGGGATGACTCATGGGGGGGGGTACTTCTCACGAATCCGTAAGTAGCTTTGTCTTTGACAAAGCTACTTACGCAACAACGTCCCCCAAAGGGAGTAGACATGAACAACAGTGGATTTAGCTGGCAACAAATCTTGACCAACCGCAGTACGCTCAAGGCATTCGCCATTGCCTGTCTGTGCGGCCTGATGTGGATTCCCATCCAGTTTATCGAAGATCTGATCTGGGAACGCAATGAACGCATGCAGCAAATGCAAGCAGAGATGAGTCAGAAATGGGGAGGAGCCGTCCGCCTAGAAGGACCGTTTTTGTTGGTGCCGCACACGGACAGAAAAATTCCTTATGTCTTCGCGCCCGAACACATGGAAATCGAGGGCAAACTCGATACCCTGGAACGATACCGCGGGATTTACCGCTATCCGACCTATGAAGGCAGCCTCGATCTCCAGGGCTCTTTCGTGGTGGATAAAAGCAAAGCGGGCTTAAATTGGGAACAATCTTTTTTAGTTTTTCTCCTGGATGCCGACGATCCATCTCAGGCTCGAATCACATTCGAAACCGCAGAGGGCCCCAAAATAGCAAGGGCCAACTATCCCACTCACTCCCTATTCAACCGAAAAGGGCTGGCATTGACCTTGCCGGCGAACCTGGCAACAGCGGCCACGGGCGATGACTTTTCTTTCTCGGCGCAAATTGCCACGCTAGGCTCGCTGGAGTTCATGTTTCGACCCGTGGCCAAGAATGTCGAATTCCAACTGAGTTCCAATTGGCAAAGCCCCAGTTTCGACGGCGACCGCCTGCCCAACCAAAGACAGATCAGCAAATCCGGCTTCGAAGCCCAATGGCATTACTCGGTCCTGGGTCATTCCTTCCCCTACCTGGCCGATGCCCTGCCCCTGGTCCGCTTTCCTTCCGTGGGCCTGCGCCTGGTACACGACGTCTCGCTATACCAACTCATAACCCGGTCCATCAAATATGCCATGCTGATCATCGTGCTGACCTTTGCCGTTTTCTTCCTTTTCGAAGTAGTCACCGGCCTGCACATCCACGTCATCCAATACCTCTTCATTGGCTTTGCCTTGGTCTTGTTTTACCTGCTGCTGCTGTCTTCCAGCGAACACCTGCCCTTCCACTGGTCCTACCTAATCGCCGCCGGCTCCGCTATTGTGATGGTGACCGCCTACACCCGCGCCATTCTGGCCACCACCCAACACGCCCTGAGCTGCGGCGCCGGCCTGAGCGCTTTGTATGCCATCATGTACTTCATCCTGAACGAAGAACGCTACGCCCTTCTGGTCGGCTCTTGGACCCTGTTCGTGGTGCTAGCCCTGCTCATGTACTTGACCCGCAAAGTCAAATGGCTCAGCCACGAATCCGGAAAATAATCTTCGGAAGTGATCATTATCACAGCCATCTTTTGGCAACTCCCTCATTATTTACTTGATTGAATTGATTGAAAGAGAGGGAACACAAATGAAATTCAGATCAAGTATTGGATGTTTGTTGTTAGGCGGTTTTCTTTTCTCCACCGGAGCCAAAGCCATAGATTTCGACCTGGATTATCACCCCATTGGGCTGGTGGACCTATCCACCCAAACCATGGCGGGTATGGTGACCTCGGTACCTATGGACGATCACATGATCGGCTTTGTGCCCGAGTTCTCACTACAATATGGATTCGGCAATTTCGCCGTGGGTATTGAGTGGAGCTTTGCGGTAGCCGATGTGGATGGTTATGACACAGGAACCCATCCAGGTGGCATAGTTCTTAACCTAAAAACCAGAAAATGCAACGAAGGTCCGTGGCGAACCTGTTATGGGTTAAAGGTCGAAGCTGCTCTCAGTCCTTTCCAGGTGGAAGACACCAGTGACTCCATGGCAGCCACCGTCGGCTTACTCACCAACCTGTTTCGCTTCGGCCAATTCGGCTCCGAGATGGCCTCTATCGATCCTCTGCTGGTATTGAATACCACCGATGGCTCTATCTTCTTACAGGCAGTATTGGGCACTTCCTTTGTTTTTCCTTACGCGGACGACCATCTCGGCAACAGTGACACCATGGAAACTTTCCTGTTGTACGGGGCGGAAGTAGGTTTGGTAATGCGCAATCTGGTCGTGGCCGGAATGGGTGTCCGCGGATTATACACGCTTACTTTCGACAACAATGAAAACTACTTAGCCATAGACTTCAGCGCCCGCCTGCTTCACGACCAAGCCAGTCCCTTTGTGCGCATGACCTTGCCCATGGCAAGTGATATGTACACCAGTTCCTTGGACGTAATTTTTGCAGCCGGCGTCACCGTTCCGTTCTGACCCTTGCGTCTTGACTATCCTTACCGGCAAAGGTACAAGACATCATGCCCGTTTACGAGTACCAGGCAAAAGACCCCGAGAAATCCTGCGCCGCTTGCCGTGATGGCTTCGAGCTAATCCGATCTTTTTCCGATCCCCCCGTTGAGACCTGTCTTCTTTGTCACAACCCGGTGGTCAAAAAGATCTCGGCCGCCAACATCAACTCACGGATCGGCGACCCACTTTCGAAAAGCAACCTAGAGGCCCAGGGCTTCACGCGTTACCAAAAAGACAGCCAGGGCTCCTACCGCAAGACCGCCGGGCACGGACCGGATCTAATCAAGAAGTAAAACAGGAAAGCCAAGCTCTTTCGATAGCGTCCAGCGAACCGGCAAGTGAATACTTGTTTTCCGCCAGCCGGCGGCCGGCTTGGCCCATGCGGCGGGCACGGGCGGGATTCTGCAGCAGATCAATCATGGCGTCGGCGAGAGCCTTCGGGTCAGCGTTGTCCACCACCAGGCCGGTCATACCGGGCTCAAGCCCGAAGGCCGAGCCGGCACAGCAAACCAAGGGCAGGCCAGCGGCGGCGGCGTTGAGGTTTTTAATGGGGAATCCCGACCAAGAGCTACGCGGAGTAACAGCCAGCAATGCCCGATGCAAATGTTTGCGGGTGTCAGCGGCACCGGAGGTAAAGGCAAATTCACAACCGTCGATGACGCCGTGGTCGACCGCCATTTTCCTGGCTTGTTGAATCTCATTGGGAGTGGCAATCAACAAGCGCGCCGCGGGCATCTTGTTTCGTACTATTTGCAAAGCCCGAAAAAGAATAGGCAGGTCCTGGTAGGCATCCAGGTTGCCAGTGTAGATCATCAAGGGATGCCTGCGGTCGGTGTTTTTGGCTGGCGCCCAGAAAGCGGTATCGATTCCAGGCTCCACCACGTGCGCGGCCAGTCCCCGCGCAGATAAGGCCGCAGCCAAACGCTGGTGAATGGCAATGCCGGCATCGGCCAGTCGAGGCACAAAATGGTCAAGCCCGACCCCCAATGTCTGGGCCAGTTTGCTCGCGGGCGCAGAGTGGAAATAGCGGGGCAACTCGTCGGCCATGAGATTGTGCGCGTGGTAAAGCAAGGGCACCCGGTTTAGCTTGGCTGCCCAACAGCCGGCCAAGGCGCCTTCGTAGTTATGGGCGTGAACCAGTTGGCAACAGTGGCTACGCACCACCGAAGCGGCTTTTTGCGCCAGCATCAGATCGAGAAAGGGCTTGACCAGGTCAGGGCCGGATCGGATGCGCTGGTAGAACGGAACCGGGCGAATGCGATGAACCGTAAATGGCTCCGTCCGAGCAAAGGCCTGGTGATGATAACAAACCAGGTGGACCTGATGACCACGCAGGCTTAGGCCACGTGCCATCTCGCCTACCAGGGCCTGCGTGCCTTGGCCACTGGGATAGGGCATGGCCGCTACCATGGCCACGGTCAGAGGATGCACCGATTGCGCTGGTCTTGCTTTGCTCACAGGTAACCTAAGTCTTGCAGCCGTTTGGCTACCAGGCGCTCTTCTTCTTTAGAATAAACCGGATGGGTAGTTGACGGTAGCGACACCGCATCGGGCTCGGCGGGGGCAACCGGTCCGGCAATCTTGTCCAGGCAACGACCATCGAGATCGGGCACCAGGGGCAAACCTAACAGAGCCATGGCGGTGGGACAAATATCCACCAGGTGGGCGGCGTCCAGGCTGGCAGCCTGCTCGACCTTGGGCCCGGCAGCCAGCAAGATTCCCTGGGACTTATGAACACCACTGGTGCCGGTTCCCTTGGCCCCCAGGCATTCGTTTGGCGGCAAACGCCTAAGCAGCGGTGCCGTCCGCCCCTCACTGGGAGCGGCAAGCACGCGGTAGCCGTCCCAACTAGATAACTCAAGCATGAGATCCGGCGCGCGATCGCTGTAGGGGCCGGGCAAATCTTTGGCTCTGGTGCGCACGCGTTTCACTACCGGCCGGCCCGAGAGCGGATCGTGCCAAGCCAGAAGTTTTTCGCCCAAAGCGGCACAAAGCGCTTGGTATTGCTCCTCGGCAACTTGGCCCCTTAGTTCTCGGCCGGCCAGGTTGAGCCAGATACCCGGGTTCTGGGGCAATTCGTCGGAGAAAGCCTGGGTGCCCGCAAAATCGATACCGCCAAAGCGACCCAGGCCATCGCCGGCCATGACCAGGCGAGACCAGGGCCCGCGCAAGAGCGCTTGTTTCACCGCCGGCGGCAAATATTTTGCCGCCTGGTCCCGAAAACGTCCCGCCAGCATGGACAAAGGTCCGTACAAAGGGTGAAAACGCAGAAATCCCTCGGCGGCCAGCCAGCGATTGAGATAGGCAACATGGTCGGACGAGCCACCGGCGCCGTGGTCGGAAAAGATCATGACCGAAGTATCCGCTTGGGTAAAAGCCAGCAGTCGGCCCAGAGCCTGGTCCAGGGCGCAATAGGTCTCTTCAATGGTGTTGGCCAAGCTTGGCTGAGCCCCTGAGCTTCGCGGTGATTGCGGGTCACAAAAAGCCCAGAAATGATGGGCCACGGTATCGCTTTCAGAAAACACGATGAAAAACAAATCGTGCTCATCGCGTTTCAGCAAAAACTCCGCTACCTGGAGCTTACGATCAATCGTACGAAAGAGACTCTGGCGAGCCGCTTGGTGCCAATTTTGTCCGACCGACAGCTCATCGGCTTCGCCATAGGGCCAATCCAGCCCGGCCCGACGCAAGTCGGTATAGAGAGACTCCGGGTGGCAGGCTTGTTTGCCGGCCCGGGTGGCCACCGGCGAATCGAAACCGGCAATGGCGGATCCGGCATTGGCATCCGGCGGATAGGTACCGGGGATACCCAGGCTGGTCACTCGCTGGCCGGCCTCATGCGCTCTTTGCAGAAAGGTGGGAAACTCTCGGCGGGCCGCCGAGACCAACTCCAGGCAATAGCGTCCCCGGGCCTTGGCGACAAAATCGACCATGCCGTGTCGACCCGGCGATACCCCGGTCAGGGCCGAGGTCCAGGCCGGCAGCGAACTGGGCGGCCAGGTGGAATGAAGACCACCATACGCGCCGCGCGCTTTGAGCGAAGCCAAGACCGGCAGCAGTCCGCGCGCAAGCATGGATTCGATGAGCGACGGTTCGGCTCCGTCCCAGCCAACCATCAACAAACGGCGAACAGTCATGGGGGATTGGCACCTACTCCGTGTAACCAAGCGAGCGCAACTGCTCTTCGGTTTCCGGGTCGATTTCCACTTCTTCGGCCTGGGCCCCCTCGGCAGCCGATGCCGCCGGCCGGCCCTGCATCAGTTGCAGCAATCTTTCCAAGTCTTTGCTCTGGGAAGCGGCCAGGTTTTTCCGCTCGGCTGGATCTTCGTTCAAATCGAACAATTGTTTCTTGGGCTGGCCGCGCGGATCATACACGGAGGAGACCACCAGCTTCCAGAGACCGCTGCGCACCGCCGTTAGCACGGCGCCTTGGTGATCTACTTCGGCTAAAATTGTGCGCGCGGAAGCCGGTTGGCGCAGAGACCGGCCCGGCAAATCGGCGGGAGCTTGCGCCCCCACAGTTTGCAGGATGGTGGGCACCAAGTCTACCAATGACACCGGTTCGTGTCGCTTGCTGCCTCCTTGCTGCCCGGCGGGATAGCGCACCAACAGGGGCACATGCACCAACTCCTGATACAAAGTGGTGCCATGCCAGAAGCCGCCGTGGTCGCCGAATTCTTCGCCATGATCAGAAGTGACGATGATCAGCGCCCGATCATAGACCCCAGTGGCCTTGAGGGAAGCCGCAAGCTCGCCGAAGAGATTGTCCCAGTGACGGACTTCTTGCTGGTACAAGCCCAGCAATTCGGGGGCTCGCTCGATGGCCGGATTGGGGTTTTCAACCCGGGCGACCGCGTTACCATCGTAGGGATGGGCAAAATACGGATCATGCGGTTCCATATAATGCAAATAGGCAAAGAAAGGGCGCCCAGATTGGGCCACTGGAGTGATTAGCTGCAGGGCCGTGCGATTGATCAACTCTCCTTCAGCATAATATCGAAATACCTCTCGATGACCGGAAAAAAAGCGCAGTCGTGCCAATCGGCCTAGTTCCACCAGGAACAAGCGGCTGGCCGAGACCGGCGCGCCAAAGAACGGACGAGGACCATGATAGGCATAAGCATCGAAACCCCGACCCATGCCAAAGATCGGCGCCAGGTTCACATTGGTCACCGAGGCCAGGGTGACATAGCCTTGCTCCTGCAGCATAGCGGGCAAACTGCCCATATCGGCCGGCAACCGATCGGACTTGTGAATGGTGCGATGTTCACTGGGATAGCGACCGGTCAACAGAGAAGCCACCGACGGTCGGGTCCAAGTTGCCGCGGCCCAACACTCCGTGAAGTCAACCGCCTCTTGCGCAAAGGCATCTAGATTTGGAGTAGCACTGGCGCCGGCGCCATGGACACCTAGGGCATCGGCCCGCAAGGCATCGACCACTATCAAGATAATGGGCGGGTGTGAGACTGTCTTGTCCGCTGCTTGGCCGACAGCCGGGTCCAGTTCGGGCAGGGCGTCGCCACCGGGACCAAAAGTCAGCCCGGCGGCTACCAACAAAACCAAGGCCAACGAGGCCGGCTGCCCCACTTCGCACAATCCCCTGCCAATTAACCTTGCCACCAAGACCAACAAATAGATGACAATCGGCAAAACCACCAAGGCGAGCCAGCCCCAAACACTTGCCGGCGGAAAGACCTCTTGCCATAGATCCCGGTATACCAGAAAGCCACCGACCAGCGCCGAAAGTGCCAGGGTAGGCAGCAGGGCAGTGCGCGCGCCAAAACGGACGAATTCCTCGTGATTTCGCCGCCCTTTGCCGCCGAAAAGAAAGGCATACAGGAAACCATAGACCAAACCAGCGGCACCGTAGAGACTGAAACCATACAGGGCGGCCGCCAGATCCTTGGGCGCGTAGTATTGAGATTCGGCCAAGCCCAACAAGGCCAGCGGAAGACCCGCCGCGATGGCCCCGGCCCCCAATATCTGCCCAGGAGAAATGTTGCCTCGAAAGCTCACTGCGCATTCTCCTTACAAGTTTGATTGCCGCCTTTCAACCAAGTGGCCGTACGCATAACTACCTCGCCCAGACGATGATCATCCTCGGGCCGAACCGACGGAGCCAGCGCCCACCACAAACCACCGATCAGGCTGAAAACCTCGCCGGCCAGGAAACCAAGAAATCCCAGCAAGACCGCCTGCTCGGTTGCTACCCCCACCGAGACCAAGAAGAAAACAAAAACCCCTTCGCGCACGCCGATACCAGCAATGGAAATGGGCACCAGGGTCGCCGCGATCATCAGCGGACCCACAAAAAGGATCTCCGTGGCCGCTATGTTCGCGCCCACGGCGCGAGCAGTAGCCAAATACATGGCGCTGGTGGCACCATGGATAATCAGCCCCAACAAGATCGCTATGCCGATTCTACCCTTCTGGGTGCCGAAGCGGGCCACGGCTTCGCTCATGTGGGCCAGCCCGCCACTAAAGCGATTTTCGCGCTTGTTCAACCAGGCGGCGATGGTATGAAACCAGGTGGGCCGCGCTAACATCAAGGCCGCAATCAAGATGGGCGCACACAGACCCAATCCCAGCAACCACATCGCTTTCTCGTTAAGCATACGGGCACCGAAGGGCAAGGCCACCAGGGCCAGCGTCGACAGGGCCAGTAAACCGATGACCTTCTCGACCACCGTAACCGCCACGGTCTTGGCCACCAGCCGAGAACGAACCGCGGCGTAATAGGTTCGGTAGGCGTCGAGACCAATGGTACTGGGCAAAAAGGACCCGAAAAACCGCCCCACCAGATAGGCACCACCCAGGTTGGCCAGTTTCATTCGAATCTCTTGGCCACGCAGCATCAGCTGCCAACGGACAATCCCGGCCAGAATGCCCGATCCTTTGATGAGCACCGCCAGCAAGAACCAGCCCAGATGCAAGTCGGAAATCTTAGCGACCAAGCGACCCAAGTCGGCATGCCACAGAAGCCAAGCGATAAGACCCACACTTACTATCACCCGGACCAACCAACGCAATGCTTTGACAGTTGCCTTGTTCATTTTTCCCTTTGTCCGCAAGCCCACATCCTCTATAACATTACCTAGAGGGAGGGGGCAAGAGCACATACAAAAAGTTGACCAAAGAAAAGCAGGCGTTGCCATGTCCCAAAGAAAACAGTCTAGACGTCAATTCATCAAAGCCACAGCCGCCTGCGGGTTGGCTGCTTCCCTGCCCGTGCCGGCGCTGGCCAAGAAAACTGACGCCCAGCCGGCCCGGACCGTGGTGGTCGGTTTCGATGGCGTTGACCCCCGCTTGATCGATCGCTGGATCGCCTCCGGCGATTTGCCCCACCTGGCCTCTTTGCGCAAAAAAGGAACCCTGTGCCCCCTGGCATCGACCAGTCCGCCCAATTCCCCGGTGGCCTGGAGCACCTTTGCCACTGGGCAATGGCCAAGCGAACATGGGGTATTTGGTTTTCTGCGCCGCGATGCCAAGAACTACTTGCCCGGGGTCGCACCTTTTCAGGTCAACCCGCCTCGCTTCCGCGCGGGGGCCTATCAGGCGGCCAGCGCTGTCTCCCACCGTCACGGCGCCGCCTTTTGGGAGTTATTAGACCAAAGAAAGGTAAGCCAGAGCATGCTGTTCGTTCCCTATGCCTTTCCGCCTCCCAAATTGGCAAACGGACGGGTGCTGGCCGGCCTGGGCACGCCTGATCTGCGCTTTACCAATAGTTCCTTCACCTTCTTTACATCCGATCCGGCCCCATCCGGCCAGTCCGACCGAGTGGCGGGCGGGCGCATGGTCCGGCTCAGCATCGCCGGCGATACGGTAGACACTGTCCTGACCGGCCCACCCGGACCAGACCGAAAACGCCTACAGATGCCTTTGCGGCTGGAACTTGACCGGAAAAGACGAAAACTTACTTTGCTGCTGGGCGGCCGAAAAGAACGGCTGGCCGAAGGAAAACGCAGTGGCTGGTTTCCGGTTCTCTTCCAAGGCCCGGGCTTCGAACTCGCCGGCAAGATTCGGTTTTTTCTCTTGGCAGTCAAAGACCGCCTGGCCTTGTATGCCTCGCCGATCAGTCTCGATCCGGCCCATCCCGCCTTGCCCCTGGGGCATCCCCAGCAGTGGATGGAAAAAGCCTACGCTGTCAACGGAGGGCTTCCGACCGTGGGCTGGGTTCATGACACTTCGGCAGTCAATGCCGGCGCCCTACCCAAAGAGATCTTTCTGTCTCAAATTCTGGATGTCATGGAAGGCCGGGCACAAATCTTGTTGAACGAGATTCGGGCCGGCGCTTCGCAGCTTATCTTATCGGTTTTTACCGGTACCGACCGGGCCGCGCATATCTTCTACCGCGATTTGTCCCGAAAAGACGGCGGCGCGCTAAGAACTGTCTACCGGGCCATGGACAAGATTATCGGCCGGGTCATGCGCCAGGTGCCGCGCGGTACCCGACTGCTTTTCCTGTCCGATCACGGATTTCATGCCTTCGACCACATGCTTCACGTCAACACCTGGCTGGAGACCCAAGGCTTGCTCACGCGTAAATCGGCCGGCGCCAAAGTACAGTTTCTGCGCGGGATCAACTGGGGCAAAACTCCGGCCTATGCCATGGGCAACGGCCAAGTCTACCTGAACATGCAGGGTCGCGAGGCCCGGGGCTGGGTATCACCCGGTGCCGAGCGCGCCCAATTTATCGAAAAAATTCGCAGTCGGCTGCTGGCCCTGAAAGATCCGACCACTGGGTCAAAGCCGGTGCGCAATGTCTACGATGTCTACGACCAGGCCAGTGCGGCAGTCCGACACCGGGCACCCGATCTGCAAGTGGCCTTTGCTCCTGGGTATCGCAGCTCTTGGGAGACCTCGCTCGGCGGAGCTCCGATCGGCGACCCCTTTGCGCCCAACCCCAAGGCCTGGTGTGGCGATCACGCGGCGGCGGATGTAGACGAAACCCCCGGCTTTCTGGCCAGCAATGTCAAAATCGACGCCAAACAAGCCCGTTTGGTCGATCTGGCCGCCACGCTGCTTTCTCTCCACGGAGCTCCCTTTTCCGGTCCGGGAGTCCCGCTGATCTCATGATTGACCAAGCCCTTCCCAGTGTGCGCATTGTGCTCCCGGCGTACAACGAAGCGCAGACGCTAACAGCAACTGTCTCCCGCCTGCACGCCTTTTGCCGGCGTTCGCTCTGTGCTTATCGCTGGCACATTCTAGTGGTGGCCAATGGTTGCTCGGACGACACCGCCAAGATTGCCCAGCACTTGACCACGAAATACGACCAGCTACAAATGGCAGATCTCAAGACCGCCGGCAGAGGCGGTGCCTTGCGTCACGCCGCCCAATTACCGGGCGGTGACTACCTGCTGTATATGGACGTTGATCTATCCACCGAACTGAGCGCGGTTCCTAAATTATTGGCGGCCCTCGACCGGGGAGCCGATCTGGCCGTCGGCTCCCGGCATCATCCTCGTTCCCGGGTCGTGCGCCGATGGAACCGAGAAGTGCTTTCCCGTGGCTACAACCTCGTCTTGCGCAACCTGCTGGCAGTCAAAACTTTCGGCGATGCCCAATGCGGCTTCAAGGCTTTCCGCTTGGCTCGCCTGCGACCACTGCTGGCTTGGGTACGTGACCACCACTGGTTCTTCGACACCGAAGTGCTGGTATTGGCCGAGTACAGCGGTCTGAAGCTCGTCGAACTGCCAGTGCAATGGACCGAAGACTTGGACTCGCGGGTCGAGCTACCAACCACCATCGCCAGAAAAATCATGGGACTGGCGCGCCTGAAATTCACCGCCCGGCGCCTGGTCACTTCCAACGCGGTCTTCAAATGAGTGAGATCCTCGCCTTTCCTGGCGCTGGCGAGATCTATTCGACGGTTTGCGCCCTGCTGTGGGCAATCAGCATAATCTATTTCAAGAAAAGTGGCGAACAGCTGGGCCCGGTTCCACTGAATTTCTTCAAAAACACCGTGGCCCTGTTGCTTTTTGTCATCACCTTGCCCTTGCTAGGAGTGGCCTTCTTTCCCGCCGACCAAAATCTTTGGGATTGGATCGCCTTGTTGCTGTCTGGGGTCATCGGTATCGGCATTGCCGACACGGTTTTCTTCGCCAGCCTGAACCGACTTGGTGCCGGCCGCTCCGCTGTGGTCGATTGCCTCTACAGCCCCTTCATCATCTTGTGCTCCTTCCTCTACCTGGACGAAAGAATGGGTCCCGCCCTGTGGTTGGCCCTGGCCCTGATGATCACCGGCATCCTGATCGGCACCTGGAAGCCAGAACCAATGGAAGACGCCCGCATGTCCCGGCGGCTGCATCAGGGCGTCGCCTTGGGGGCAATATCAATGTTCCTAATGGCGGTAGGCATCGTCACCGCCAAACCGGTACTGAATCACGCCGACCCGATTTGGGCCAGCATGGTGCGCCTGCTGGGTGGAGTCGCATTCTTGGCATTGCTGGCCCTGCGCAAAACACACCGCGCCGAGGTACGACGTTGCTTTCGCCCCGGCCCGCTCTGGAAAGTAACCATGCCCGCCGCCGTCATTGGCGGCTACCTGGCCATGATCCTCTGGATCTCCGGCATGAAATACACCGACACCACCATCGCCGGCGTCCTGAACCAGCTCAGCACCATCTTCGTTCTGATTCTGGCCACCGTATGGCTAAGAGAACCCCTCACCCTCCGCAGAGTTATCGCCATCATCCTGGGATTCGGCGGCGCCGTTCTGGTCGCTTTTTGACCGAGTGCGAACTCTGCATTGTTTACATCGCTGGCCAGTCGATCTTTTTTAAAGGTTCTTTTAAAGGTTCCACCAACGTAGTAAGATCCAACCCGATTTCTTACCCAAGAGGACAAGCATGTTCCGTCCTCATGCGGTCAGATCTGATTCAATCCGTTTTTTGCGATCAAAATCGAGCGATAGTAGGCAGTGCTCTTATAAAAGAAGAGATTTTCAACAAGTTTCGCTATCCGAAGACACACTGAGCCAACACAACGACTGTGGTTGCAAGGTCAAGGCGACATTCTAACTTTTTGACTTCTGTTTGTTACCCAGGAGGTGATGCTCCGGACCTAGGCTGACAAAATGCCAGCGGTGGAGGGAAACAGTTATCGGGAAATTTTACGTTTTGTTCGCCCCGGCGCAGCTTTTCCGCCGCCCAGCGATAGGCAGCTACGAACATTCGATATGATCGCCGATAGGCTTTGCGCCTGGCTGCGGTAGAGGCATGACACAGCGGTGCTGGGCTCTTCTTGAATTTTCGGGGACAACTGTACGGATCTTGGGCCAAGATAGATTCAACACCAAGCACCTGCTTGTTCTTGGCAGCAAGTCTCTGGAATGTCTCTTCTCTGAGTTCTTTTATCAGGTGACGGAAATAGGTCTGCCGCTGTGATTCTGTCTTTGCGGCCAAAAATGGCAATGGGGTTAGAGGCACTGGATACCTCTTGGTAAAGTCGTCGGGATGGACCTTTTTCCCTTTTCTCTCTGCGTCATAAAATGCCGTTCGATCGTACCAAGTTCCGTGCATTTGCTCCCCGGTGGTCAAGGCCCGCTCACAACCAACTCCAGGCCAATG
>JAUVBB010000356.1 GCA_030591445.1 Deltaproteobacteria bacterium
AGCTATACCGAAGGCGAAGATGAACCAATCCCAATAGACTCCGGTTTCGTACCCCTGCCCACAGCCAGCAAAACCTACGCGTTTTTCCTGAGTCCGATCCGCATGACCAAGGACTCCTTGGACATTCTTACCGAGGAACGCAGCTTCGCACAGTCGGTGGTTCACCTGGATCCAGAAAAAGTGGCTCCGGAATATTTGGCTATCTCGGATCCCTTTCGTTGGGCGTTAGATGCCCACGAACAATATTACATTCCGGCCCTTGAGCAGTGGCAGCATTGGCAACTGGAAGATGAGGATCGGCCAGAGAAGTTATTCGTTGCTTCAGTGCTGAAGAGTTGGGTTGAAGCCGGCGATGAGATGGGTATTGAAAACGAGCTAGCAAAGATACGTTGCCAAGAGCTTCTGCCTAGTCCCGAACAATACCGAGAATATATCGGTGATCGCGACCACTATAAGTACAAAGTCAACAAGTGGTTTGACGAATACAATGAAGACGAACTTACGCACCGGACCACAGCCGAAAAAGCATGTGCCTATCTTTCAAGTTGTGTTGGTTGCCAAGAGTTCATGGCGGTTGAGCAAGCGGCCATGGACCGAGGTGCAGAGGACCTAAGCCTTTGCTATTTTGTCTGGGGCTGTATTGGCAACCGAATAGTCCAGACCAAACCGGGCCAAGCGATGGTCCTAAACATCTTGAGTGATCCGGGTCGGTTCCCGACTCAGTACTTCTTCTTCCCGGACGAACCGCCGCAAAACGCATTGGGCGCACAGCACCAAAGGTGGGCATATCTCAGTACAATATCGATCTTTACCGACCTTTTGCCTGGGTGGCTTGGCTTGGCCCGGAGTGAGGGCAGGACAATCCCGGCACCAAAGGTTGCCGAAAGGTTTACCAAGATAGTGGGATCCGAGATGGAGTATGTGCTCAAGCCAGTACTCAGAAAAAAGAGAGGATCTTTCAATGGTGTGACCTTGCCTGAGTACAAGCTCACGGTCGTGGCCCAAGAAAAGAGCACAGTGAAGCCGGTTTCCAAATCCAATACCGATAAGGTATCAGAAGCAAAACTGCTAAAAAAGATTGGCCGGGATCATGAAAGAACGCTGAGATGGCTCGGCATGTCACTAGGTACGCTGATTGAGTTGCGTAACGTGTCCAACTCTCTTGACGATTACCTCAACGCTGAGACAGAAGCCAATAAGAACCTCAAGGGCATATACCTGGCCGGATCGATCGGAGATCTATCCGGGCATTTTGCTGCTTGCGCGGCAGATTATCTTGCGGGAGAAGGACTGAAGAAAAGTGTAAAAGTAGCAGGTCAAGCTGCACTCATATTTGGTTCAATCATTGATATGGTGGAATTCATTGATGCTGCAAAAAAAGACTCCAAACAACGAGATTCTGCCTCTGGCTTCGGTCATGCCCTCCAGATTGCCGGCGCTGGTGTCTCAATTTTGTCTTCCAGTATGATGATAGGCGCCACCTTGATAAAAGGTGGAGCTGCTCTTGGTCATGTGGGACTGGTCATTGGCTTTGTAGGCGCCGCCTTGGTTGTGACCGGAGGCCTTGTCGTTGCGTTATTCAAGTCGAACAAATACGAGGAATTTGCCAAGCATTCTTTTTTTGGCAAAGATCACAGAGGATCACCTACTCAATTCGGCTGGTTACCATATAAGCTACCCTGCAAGAATCCTAATGGCACCGCCGATCTAAAAACAGAGGCCAAAGCCTTGCATTTCCTTCTTTCTAATTTTGCCGTAACACTACAAGAAGGCCCACCCGGCGGCCACGGTGGCCTGCTAACCCTTCTGCGTAGCCGAGAATTGATAATACACACAGGTGAAATTCCTCCTGGAGCTTACTTCGAAATACAAGTTCTAAAGCCTCATATTAACTATGATCCAGACAAACCATATCGTTCAGAATTGGCGTAAAAAAGCTTCTTCTTTTACGATCCACACCGTAACATCACAAATCACAAAAGGGGAGACGCTCTGCGAACCGACGCTAACCAAGCATACTTCGCACATGGTAAAGTCATGAAAGTAAGCCTAAAGCTGGTGTCTGAACAGCACTATGACAAAGATGAGCCAACCGAAATACCCATCGACAATCGGCACGGATGGCAAGTGTGGATACGAATGAGTATGAAAGACAACACCATTCCCGTAAAGGGGAAATGGGTGTCACTTGATTTGAGAGTTGGTTCGGGGATGGTGTCAACAAACTCACTCAATGAGAGCTATTGGGAGCAAGATGCTATTTATTAGTGATGACAATTGGATTGTGACTTCACCTCGTTAACGGGATTTTTTTATGCATTCCAAAGAATTCATTGAGGCAGTAACAAAGAAGAGATTCAAGACGGCAAGTATTTTATTCGCACTTGCGTTGCTCTTGTTGCATCCATCTATTTTTATACTTTATTTCTATTTTATCGAAGACAATCTAATTCAACGAGAAAAGCTAGCTGTTAACGGCATAAGAAGTACTGTTGACCTCCTAAACGACAAGAGTTTTCGTTGCGATAACGAGACTAGAGTTGTTGGAGGCCCAGAAAAAGCTATTCATCTGCACTTCGCTTTTGATTACTGGGGATCGGCACACCCACCCATGAGTGATTACCTCAAATTTTGCGGGTATTATCATGATAAATACGTTGATCTGCGTGGAATGTTATCCCTTGATTTGTGGTTTACTCGCGGAGTTAGGGCTCTGTACGAGCTTAATGCGGAGTTTCTCCATAATGAAAAAGGCGGCCTTGATACATCCTCAACCAAGGATCTTCGTAGTAAATTCGATTTGATTTGCAAAGCTACCAAACTAGAGGGAAACGAGGAAGGTCCAACGAAGGCAGAGGTCGAGCGTACGAAGCAGTGGATGGTTTCGTATTTGAGTAAGACAAAGGCAGGGATTGAGGACGGGATTGCGTTGCATGAGTCGAATTTAATTTCGATTCATCTGATCGGTGTGTTTTTCTTGCTGGTGGAGGTTGGGGGCGTAATAGGTGCATTTTGGTTGATACGGCTTTTCAGTCGGCGAAGACGGCAGGCAAAGCTTGCGAAGCTCGAAGCCCAGTTTCCAAATAGCGAGTGAATCAACCGCCCCTCAAAAAGTGTCAGCCACGCAGCCTGGTCGGGGCATAGCCAGAGGCGATAAGGCATTGGCAAAGTTCGGCTGGGATATTGAGGAGTTAATCTGATAACACAATTAACGCAAGAACGTCCCCGTAACACACACGAGTTAGGCTGGGATATTGAGAAGTCAATAGGAGGGCTGAGATGGGGTCAGTTTTGTGGTCTGTCGTTATCAATGGGATCTTTTCATTTTTCGCATTTTCAGACTATCCAATCATAGCGACAATCATGGCGGGATTTGTGGGGCTTGCTGTTGTTGGGGTGGTTTTTATCTTGGGCCCTGGTAAGAAAGTTGGTGTTACCTTGGTTATGATTGGGTGCGGGGTTTTTGTTCCGGTTGGGTTTATCGGGGTTTATGGGGCACGGAAAATACAGGCTAAACTTCAATTGGCGGAATTCAATGCGGGGAGGATGACAGAGAAGGAGGAGCAGGCAGAAAAAATATTTTATTTGAAATTATCAATAGGCAGTACGCAGATGAACATTGGGATTGGGATTCTTTGCCTTGGTTTGCTTATGATTCTGCTTTCAGTCCCGAGTGGATCATCCATTGGGCTGGGGATATTTTTTATGATTTTTGGGATGTTAGAACAAAACAGAAAACTGCTCAGCTTGCATAAGTATCATCTTGAGATGAAACTTGCTCTGCTGGGGAAGACAACGAGAATTTTATACAGTGATATGACGAGCGTCGAGAAAGTTTCTTCAAGAAAAGCGATTCTTCATTATCAAAGAGATGGAATCAAGAAAGAAACCAGGATTCCACTGAGATCTTTCGAGAGTTCTGCTCGAGAGGAATTGCTGGAAGCGATTGAAAAAAGGCTGAAACACAATACAGGGTGAGACAAGTGCTAGTGACCATACCAGGGTTGAAGTCGGACGCGATGGCGCAAAGAGTCCATAACAACACGAAAATTTCTATGTAGCGGTTGCCGACGCCAGAATATCGCCCTCGTTCAGGTAGGCACCACTTAAGGCGGCAGCCTGTTGATCTCTCGCTCCAGTCTCTCCAGGTCGGCCAAAACCTGGTCAAAAGACGGGGGTTCCTCAAAAAACATGACCTTCATGGCGTGGTGATCACGACGGAGGTCGTAGGGGTAAGGTCCAGGGCTTATTTCTCACCCTCAAAACGCCACTTTGGCCAGGCTCCGGCACTGTTTGTTTACGATTTGTTCGATGCGCTGTAGAGCCGGATAGGCGCCGTATCGGGTTTCGAAGGCTTCTTTGGTGGGGCTAAACTGGGCCAGTAAGGCACGCGCGGTCTCGTTTATCAGTTTGTTCAAATATCGCGGTTTCAGGTCACATTGGCCGGCCAGCGCAACCCAGTGGGCTGCCTTGATCTGGCCGGGATTTCGCTCGCCGCCGACCGCAAAAGCGAGATGGGTGTCGATACGTTCAATGGCCCGGGTGCAGACCAGGTCATAGAAAGGGGCCAGGCGAATGGTGCCGTCGGGCCGATGCAGCAGGGAAAGATTCTTGGCGTGACCGTCCGAATTTCCCGCCAGTAAATTGAAGATCTGCCAGCGAAGCAGGTTTGGCAAATCGACGGCCGGTTGGCTGGAAGTATCCTGAACCAAGCGGTAGCATTGCGCAAAAGACGGGCCGCCGTCGCCCTGGTATTTTTTGTTATGCCCATAGCCCAAGGCCTGGCAGAAATCTTCCTGATGCAGTCGTTGCACCTGACCTTGTTCATCCCATCGCCGATCATAGCGGGGTATCAGGGTATAATGGCTTTTCCCAATCGACCGCAACTCGATGTCAACCACGGGTAAGCCTACCGCTCCGGCCAGTTGGGTGGTAAAGGTTTCATAAGCAGGCACATGACCATAGTCCGCCAACTCAAATTTCAGGATATGACTGGAAGGCGCCTCTCTCATGGGTAGGAAATAGCCATGGTCTTTTACCAAAATCGGACACTTGTCCTGGGCGCCGGCCAGTGACAATCGGGGGCGCTGGTCCACCGGCAAGAGGGCATAGAGTCCACCACCACGCCGGCAAAGCCGGGCTAGCTCTTGCTCCGTTATCACCCGGTATTGAGGCTGCTGCTCCGGCAATTGGCTGACCGGCATGACCGACAGAGCGCCGGCGCACTCACCACCGACGGCCCGTAGCAGGTTATAATCGGTATCCGAGATCTTGAGGTCGCGGACGAGGCGCTCCCTGACCCCGCCTTCGGGAAGCAAGTTGGCGAAGAATCGATGGGCGATGCCATCTTCGGCGCTAAAGTCATCGCGGCGCAAAGGCAGGGAGCAAGAGAGGGCGAATCCGCCGGCGGCGATCCACGCGGGCTCATAGCGAAAAGCGAGCGCATCGTGTTGATTGCGCCACAGATAGCCAAGCAATTGCTGCTCGCACCAGACATTGAGGGCATCCGGGTCGATCACGAACCCTCCTTTTTGCCCAAGCGCGAATCCGGTGACGAGGGCGGCATGCCCCCGCGTGGCTGAACAATGACCTCCAGGCCCAGCGTCTGGAGCGCCTTTAGGATCTTGCCGATCTCGGCGGTCTCCTTGCCCCGTTCAAACTCGGACAAAAAGCGGGTACTCAGATTGCCAAGCCCGGCAATCGTCTCCAAGGTCAAGCGCCGGCTTTTGCGATGCGCCCGCGTAAGCCGCCCAAGTTCCGCCGTCGTCCGGATGGCCCCGTAGCTAATGTCATTCATGTTCTTGCCCTTTTTAAAAGATATCGTACGGTATAAAAGTATCACTTCATCCGGGCAAGATCAAGAAAACATACCGTACGTGAGAAATCAACGGTTTTACGCTGTTACAAATCATAAATATTCACGTACGAGCCATTATCCCGCGCAGAGCAGGTCAATGGTGGAGACAAGGTTTTTTAGAAAATCTCGCTCGTCATCCGTGTAAGCCTCGTGGGCAATTTGCTCCCGCGCGGCCCGAGGAAGTTCCTGGGCCAGTTTGCGTCTCATGGTCTCAAGCATGACTGGTTTGAGTCCCAGCTCCTCGGCCAGGCTGCTCCAGTGCCGGCTCTCTACCGATCTATAGCGCACTTGATCCGCAATGCTCATCGCCAGGTAGTCGTATGCGTTTCCGTAGACTCGCACACATAACAGATCGTATGCGGGAGCGAGGCGGATGGCATTTGGGCCGACCAAAAAGGAAATATTCTTGGCATGGGCATCAGAGTTTCCCGTCAAGTAGTTGAAAATGAACCAGCGAAGGATTTGCTGTCTGGAAAGAGCTGGTTCCCTGGTCAAATCAAGTGCTCGATAGGTTTCGATGAAACTCGCTCCTCCCTCTGACTCATACTTGTAGCCGGGCCACTTGTTTAGCAGTTGACACAAGTCTATCTGATGCAAGCGTATGACCGGATCCGAGTCGGCCAGACGGTCGAAGCGACGTACCAAGTAGACAGGTTCGGGAAGGTGCCACAACTCACAATCAGGCACCCGGATGCCTACCCGCTTGGCCAGGTTCATGCAAAAATGTTCATTGGCGGGACAGAAAGGAAATTCTTCGGAACGAAGGTTTTCAGACTTGATGATCCAGGACGAAGCGGCGGCAACGGGCAATAGCAGGTTTTGTCCCCGGCGATGGATGCCGAGCTTGTGTTGGGCTCCGGCCAGGCTCATGTGAGCCCGGCCATTGGCGACGATAAGGGGCACCTTGGGCCGTCCCCGAATGAGTTCTCGTAATGTCTCTCGGCTCAGGTCCTCATAGTGTCCTTCCTCTGGTGGAGAACCACGAGGTATCAGGGTCAAAGCACCAGCGCTCTCTTGTCCGTATGCCGTAAGCAAGCCAAAAGTATCGTTAGGGTTGATACGGGCAAAGGATGCCATCAGGTCTCGCATGCTTCCTTCGGGAAGCAAATTTTCGAAAAACCACTGAACCGGTTTGCCGCCGTGCCCGTCAACGATTGGCTTTTCCGCAAGTGGCAAATGCGGTGACAAGGCAAAGTGTTCATCGTACTCAATCCAGTAACGATCGTATTGCAAGCTCCAGATGCCCTGTTGTTCCACGAGCAAACCAAGTCTGTGGGCATGGCGCCAAATCTCAAGCTCTCGCCTCATGATTTTGCTCCCGACCGAGGTTTTCGTCTGGGCGCCTGCGTGATATCGAGCCCTGGATCTGGCAGCTCGGCCACCAACCTAATCCCGAGGTCGTTACATACCTTCATGACCAAACCAAGCCGCGCGGTGGACTTGCCCGCCTCCAGCCCACAAAGAAAAGGCGCGCTTACCCCACAAAAAGCGGCCGCCTCGGATTGGGTCATTCCTAACGAAATCCGCACCGCGCGTACCAGCGTGGCCAAATCGGCTGGGCTGAATACGGGATGCAACTTGTTGCTGGTCATACCAAACCCTCCGTAAAACCATGGCTATATAATAAACGTTAGTTTATTCTAAGCTGGTTTATGCAGAAAACTCAAGCTAATATCAACGTTAGTTTATTATACAGATCAGATTCGTTGAGTTTTGTTATAAAATAAATGCTCGTTTATGTCTTTCTCGTGTTCGTCCTCACCCCCAAAATGCCACTTTGGCCAGTTTGGCATTTAGCAGCATCTGGTTCAGAAAGCGCCCTTTGGTGAAGATCTGGTCTTGGTCTGC
>JAUVBB010000248.1 GCA_030591445.1 Deltaproteobacteria bacterium
AGCAAAGCGGCGAAGGCGGCGGCTTTGACGCCGGTGGCGAAGTAGGCGGTGGCCGGGGTGGGGGCGCCTTGGTAAACGTCGGGGGCCCACATGTGGAAGGGCACGGCGGCTACCTTGAACAAGAGACCGACCAAGACCAGGACGGCGCCGACTACCAGCAAGGGATTGGCGGTCCAGGGCGAGGCGGCGGCCAATTGGGCGATGGCGGCAAAGCGGGTGCTGCCGGCGGCGCCGTAGAGCAGGGCCATGCCGTAGACCATAAAGCCGGTGGCAAAGGCACCCAGGATGAAGTACTTCAAGCCGGCTTCGGTAGAGCGATTGTCGCGCCGAGAAGAAGCGGCCAAGATATAGGCTGGTATCGAGAGGGTCTCGAGGCCGATAAACATAGAGACCAGATCGACGGCTTGGACCAACAAGCAGGCCCCGGCGGTGGAAAACAGCAAGAGAGCGTAGAATTCGCCGCGGACCGAAGAGCCGTCGGCTTTGTCGCCCAAGCGTCCCATGGCGATGAGCACGGCCAGGGAAGCAGCCAACCCGAACAGGACGGTTAGAAAGCGGGAAAAGTCGTCGGCCACTACCAGGCCATAGAAGGCCTCGCGGGGTGCTTGGCCCATGGTCGATAGGGCCGAAAAAGCGGCCACTGCCAAGAAGACCAGAGAAAATGATCCCAGGTAACGGCGGGAAGATTCCGGGGTCGAGAAGGCATCCAACAATATCACTACCAAGCCGCCCAGGACGATTACCACGAAGGGCAGGATGGCCATGAGGTCGCTGTTACTGATCATGGCGGACCTCCTCTAAGATGTGGGTGGCCAAACGCGCGGGTTCGCGGTCGATTTTCTGGGCCAGTTGTGAGCGATGGCGCACGTCCTGTACGAAGGCTTGGATGGAGGGTTCCACCCGGGACAGGAAGAAGTTGGGGAACAAGCCGATGAAGAAGATGACCGCAATCAGGGGCACCATGACCACTGCTTCGCGCAAGGACAAGTCCTTGAGTTTCTGATTGGCGGGATTGGCAAGTGGCCCGAAAAAGACCCGCTGTACCATCCAAAGCATGTAGATGGCGCCCAGAATCACGCCCAGGCCGGCCACGCCGGCAAGCACTTGACCGGCCATGGGTGAACCGAAGAGGACCGGCAGGGCATCGGAGTTGAAGGTGCCGATCAGGACCAGGAACTCACCGACAAAGCCGTTGGTGCCCGGCAAGCCCACCGAGGCCAAGGTGGCAATCATAAAACAGAACGCGTACCAGGGCATCTGCTTGGCCAGGCCGCCGAACTCGGTGATTTCGCGGGTGTGGCGCCGTTCGTAAATCACGCCCACCAACAAAAAGAGCATGCCGGTGGAGATGCCGTGGTTGACCATCTGCAGTAGGCCGCCGCTGGTGGCGGCAGGGGTAAGCGCGCAAATGCCCAGCATAACGAAGCCCAGATGGGAGACTGACGAATAAGCGATGAGCTTCTTGATGTCTTTTTGTACCAAGGCCACCAAGGCGCCGTAGATGATGCCCACCACGGCCAGGATGGCGATGAACGGTACAAAACGGACAGCAGCTTCGGGAAAGAGCGGAAAAGCGAAGCGCAAAAATCCGTAAGTACCCATCTTCAAGAGCACGGCGGCCAGAATCACGCTACCGGCCGTCGGGGCTTCGACATGGGCGTCGGGCAGCCAGGTGTGGAAGGGGAACATGGGCACTTTGATGGCAAAGGCCAGGGCAAAGGCGCCAAACAACCACATCTGTACCGAGACCGGGAACTGGGTGCCGTAAAGCAGATACAAGTCGGTGGTGTAGTTGCCGGTCTGCGCGTGATAGGTGAAGAAAACCACCAGGATGGCTACCAGCATGAGCACGGAGCCAAACAGGGTAAACAAGAAGAACTTCACGGCCGCATAGATGCGGCGGGCTCCGCCCCAGATGCCGATCATGAAGTACATGGGAATGAGCATCAGTTCCCAGAAGATGTAAAACAAGAACACGTCCAGGGCCAAGAAGGCGCCTAGCATGCCCACTTGCAGCAGCAAGATCGAGAACATGAAACCGCGTACCCGATCGGTCACCGCCCGGTAAGTCGAGAGGATGGCAATGGGCGCCAAGAAGGCGGTCAGCAGGACCAGGAGCAGACTAATGCCGTCAATCCCCAGGTGGTAAGATACCCCCAGGCCTTCAATCCAGGTCCATTTCTCAACCAGTTGGGTGCCTCTGGCCAAGGGATTGAACGAGAAGAACACCACCAAGGCGACCACCAGATCCAGCAAGCTAACCGCCAGGGCCAAGTTGCGCGCAACTTTGGGATTGTCCCGCGGAACCAGCAAAATCAGCAGGGCGCCTATCAGTGGCATCCAGAGCAGCAGGGACAGAATCGGGAATGAGCTTTCCATCTCCATCCCTCCTTAGATGACGCCGACGGCAAGCGCGAGGTAGAGCAGCGCGCCAGCCACGCCAGCAAAGAGCCAGAAAGCATAAGCCTGCACATTACCGGATTGCAGGCGCCGGCCGACATGACCGATTCCCTTGAGCAAGCGGGCCGGGCCGTTGACGCCGAAGCCGTCAATAATGACCACATCCACGATGCGCCAGAGAAAGACCGAAAATGCATGAATAGGGCGAATGATAAAAGCCTCATAGAATTCGTCCACCCAGTATTTGTTGAAGACCAGCCGATAGGTAAAACGGAAACGCTCGGCCAGGCGCCAGGGCGTGTCCGGGCTTTTGATATAGAGCAGCCAAGCCAGCCCCAGCCCGATAAAGGCCACGGCCACACTGCCGACGGCGGCGGCCCACTCAATGCTGTGGTTGTGAGCAAAGTCGCGCATAACAACCGCCGTCTTCTGGGCGGCGCCTACTACCGGATCGAGGAAATCGGCAAAGGAGTGAATGCCGAAAAGCGATGCTCCCACCCAACCGGCCACGGTGGCCAGCCCGGCCAGCACGGCCAGGGGATAAGACATCGACTTCATCTCGTGGTGAACGTGTATGCTCGGATCCAGGCGAGATTTGCCGTGGAAGGTCAAAAACACCAGCCGGAACATGTAGAACGAAGTAATGGCCGCGGCCAGGATACCCATGCCGTAGGCCGCCAAATGCACCCAACTGGCCCAAGGGGCATGGGAGGTGCTGGACAATGCCTTCCAGAGAATTTCGTCTTTGGAGAAGAAGCCGGCAAAGGGCGGAAAGCCGGCGATGGCCAGGGTGGAGATGAGGAAGGTCCAGTAGGTCCAGGGCAGCTTCTTGCGCAGGCCACCCATCTTGGTGATGTCTTGCACGCCGCTCAAGGCGTGGATCACCGCGCCCGAGCCCAGGAACAAACAGGCCTTGAAGAAAGCATGGGTCATCAGGTGAAAGATGCCGGCAAAGTAGGCGCCCACACCGACGGCTACGAACATATAGCCCAGTTGGCTGACCGTGGAGTAGGCCAGTACCTTCTTGATGTCTTTCTGGGTGATACCGATGGTGGCGGCAATCAGGGCAGTCAAGCCGCCGACCAGAGCTACGACCGCTGAAGCGGTGGGGGAGATGGCAAAAAGGAAAGACAAGCGCGCGATCATATAGACGCCCGCGGTGACCATGGTGGCCGCGTGAATCAGGGCCGAGACCGGGGTGGGTCCGGCCATGGCGTCGGGCAACCATACATAGAGCGGAATTTGCGCGCTCTTGCCGGTGGCGCCCAGGAACAGAAACAGGCAGGCCGCGGTGGCCAGGCCGGGGGCGATGAGCCCTTGGGCGGTGCCGGCGCGCAGGTCGTCGATGGAAAGCGAACCCACGGCGCCAAAGAGCAGGAACATGCCGATCAGAAAGCCCAGGTCACCGATACGGTTGACGATGAATGCCTTCTTGCCCGCCGAGGCCTTGGCCGGATCTTCAAACCAGAAGCCGATGAGTAAGTAGGAGCAGAGGCCCACGCCTTCCCAGCCCACGAACAAGACCGGCAAGTTGTCGCCCAGAACCAGTACCAGCATGCTGAAGACGAACAGGTTCAGGTAGGCAAAGTAGCGGGCATGGCTGGGGTCATCACGCATGTAACCAGTGGAATAAACGTGGATCAGGAAGCTGACCCCGGCCACCACCAGCACCATGATCACCGACAGCGAGTCCAGCAAGAAGCTCAACTGGATGGATATATTGCCAGCGGTAATCCAAGCATAGACGCTTTGGACCAGCCGGGCTTCTCCATTGGAAGCGAAAATATCGGCCGAGGCTACCAAGCCCAGCACAAAAGCCATACCGACCGTGCCGCAACCGATGGCCGAAACCAATGGGCGCGAGAAATGTCTGCCGAACAGGCCATTGACAATGGCGCCGAAGAGCGGCAACAGCGGTATCCAGAGCAGAATCGAAGTTTTGATATCCATAAGCCGTCAACCCCTCAACGAGCGGACTTCGTCCACATTGACTGTGCCCCGTCCACGGAACAGGGCCAGTACCAGGGCCAGTCCCACGGCCGCTTCCGCGGCGGCAACGGTCATGACGAACAGGGCGAGCGATTGTCCGGTCGTGTCCCCCAACTGGCGAGCGAATCCCAGCAGAGCCAGATTGGCGGCGTTGAGCATCAGTTCGACGGACATCAGAATAACCAGCGCGTTGCGGCGCAGCAGAACGCCTGCTACCCCGAGCGAAAAGACGATGGCGGACAAGACCAAGTAGTGTTGCAGCGTGATCATGGACGCCTCCTACCAGAGTTTCTTTTTGGCGATGGCCACCGAGCCCAGGATGGCGGCCAGCAGCAAGATGGAAGCGACCTCGAAAGGCAGCAGATGGGGCCCGAACAGGAACCTACCCACCGTCTCTACTGTTCCGTAGTCATCGCCGACCGCCGGAAAACCGGCCGTGGTCGAGGGCATGACCCGAAAGATCAGCTTGAAGGCCACCCAGCACAGCAAAATTGCGCCGGCAATCTTGGTGGCGGTTTGCCGAGCGTTGCCCAATTCATGGTCCTTGAGATTGAGCAGCATGATGACGAAGAGGAACAGAACCAGGATGGCGCCGGCGTAGACCAGCACCTGAATGGCCGCCAGAAAGTGGGCATCGAGCATGGCGAACAAAGCCGCGATGCAGAACAAGTTGCCGATCAGGGCCATGGCCGAATGGACCGGATTGCGCATCACGATCACCAACAAGGCCAAGACGCAGGTCAAACCGCCGAAAAACCAGAAGAGGATGGCTTCGCCCATATCAACGATCCCCTTTCTCGACATCGAGCAAATCTTCTAGCTCAAAATGCAATTGCTCTCGGGTTTGGTTGGCGAACTCGTAATCTTGGCTCATGTAGATGGCGTCTTTGGGACAGGCCTCGACGCACATACCGCAGTAAATGCAGCGGATCATATTAATCCGGAAGGATTGCGGGCGCTTTTCAATGGCTGGGTCGTCGCACTCTTCGGCCACAATGTCGATGGCGTTGGGCGGACACACGGTTTGGCAACAATAACAGGCCACGCAGGTCGGCGAACCGTCGGGCCGCCGGCGAATCCGATGGCGGCCGCGAAAGCGCTCGGCCACCGGCCGTCGTTCCTCGGGGTACTGATAAATGGGCATGTGCTCGGGGGTGAACCAGGATTTGAGCGCATGTTTCATGGTGATGCTCATGCCGCGGACAATCTCGAACACATAGGCCCGCTCCCACCAGTTCTGGGGCGGGCGGTTGATTTTCTTTACCGCCATTACAGCCACCCCGCAAGCACCAGCACACTGGTGAGGCCAATGTTGAACAGCGCCAAGGGCAACATCACTTTCCAGCCCAGTTTCATCAATTGATCGTAACGGAATCGGGGCACCGTCCAGCGTACCCAGATGAACAACCAGAAGAAGAACAAGAATTTCACTACCAGCACCGCGACCTGGGTGACCATGGAGCACAAGGCTGCGAACCAAGCCACGTCATAGAACAAGCCGTAAAGCGTCGCCAACAGCAAGGCACCGCCGGCTACCGCCACTAGAATGGCAGCGAAGATCATGTTGCCCTGGGTTAGCGCACGGCGCTTGGGTCGGCTGGTGTCCCAGGCCAAGGCCAAGCACAACGCCGCCAGTGCGGCCATTACCCAGGGGAACAAAGTGGCATAGGGGGTGGTGCCGAACAGGGTGTGGGCCCAGGGGACATGGTAGCCGCCGAAAAACAGGATTACGGTCAGCACCGCCGAGACCGCCATATGCACGTACTCGCCCATATAGAACAGGCCAAAGCGCAGCGAGGAATATTCGGTGTGGAAGCCGGCTACGATTTCACTGTCGGCTTCGACCAAGTCGAAGGGCACCCGGTTGGTCTCGGCGTAGGTGGCCACCATGTAGATGAGAAAGGCCAGGGGTGCCTGGAACAGACCCCATTGGAAGAGCGAGCCCTCTTGTCCGGCCACCATCAGGTTCAGTTTCAAAGTGCCATAGACCAGAACCATGCCTACCACGGCCAGGCCCAGGGCGATTTCATAAGAGACCATCTGGGCCCCGGCGCGCAGCCCGCCCAGCATCGAGTACTTGTTGTTTGACGACCAGCCGGCCAAGGTGACGCCATAGACCGCCATGGAGGAAATGGCCAGGATGAAGATAATGCCGAAGTTCAGGTCGGCCACTTGCAGGCGCACGGTTTTGCCGAACAGCTCGATATCGCCCGACCAGGGGATGACCGCGAAGGTGGTCAGGGCCACGGTCATGACGATCATGGGGGCGATAGCGTGCATCCATTTGTTGGCGCCGGCCGGCACCACGTCTTCTTTGACCGCCAGCTTGACCGCGTCGGCGATGGCTTGGACCAGGCCGTAAGGCCCGCGGCGGTTAGGCCCCGGGCGGCGCTGGATGAGAGCCGCGCCCCGGCGTTCCCACCAGGTATAGACCGGAATGCCGACCAAGGTCAGCATATAGGCCATCACTCCGGCCAAAACGGCCCAAGTAATGCTGCTGGTCATGATGCTTTGTGCCCACTCTGGCATCTCAAAACCCCTTTACTCTTTCTTATCCTGGTCTGGCGTTGACTCTTCCGCTTCCGCTTGGTCTGCTTCGTCGGCCTGGACCAAAGCCAATCCTTCTAACGGCAGGGTGTCGAAGTCGAGATCCTGATATCCAGGTATCTTGCTGGCGATTTCGCGGTCGACTTCAGCGGCCGAATTGAAAGTCCAGACGGTGCCCAGGTGTTTGGCGACCTCGGTTACGGTCTGCCAAGCTGATTGGCTGTGGCCGCGGGCGGGGATGGCTGCCCGCAGACGCTGAATTCGGCCTTGTTCGTTGGTGAAAGTGCCGTCTTTTTCGGCGAAGCTGGCCTCGGGTACTACCAGACGAGCCAACTCGGCGGTCGGTGAAAAATGGCTGTCAATGACGGCCAGAAAATCGAGTTGTCCCAGCGCCTTGGTCGCTCGGTCCACATCGCCAAAGGAGGTAACCGGGTCCTCGGAAAATACCAACAAGGACGAGATTTCACCCTTTTCGGCGGCTTCGATTAGATCAAAGGCGTTTTCAGTGTGCTCGGTGGAATGCAGGATGTCTCGGGCCCCGTGGCTGTTGGGGGTCGGATCAGCGCGAATGAACCACTCGGTCAACGGCGTATCCAGCGGCCCGAAAGGGCGGTCGTCGCTCATGCCCGGAACAAAGGCCAGATGCGTGGTGCCGATGACTTCGCGGGCCAGCTTGCGAATCAGGTAGAGATCTTCGTTGGTCAAGCGCGGTGAAGCCAGTACCCCGACTTTTTCGCCCTCGTCCTTTTCGATCAGCGCGCGCAGGACGCCGGCCAGTTCTTCCATGGCGGTGGCCCGGGTCGGTTCCAGGATGCGGTTTTTGGCCTCAATCTGGGCAATGCTGGCACGGCCGGCATTGCAAAGCCAAGACTGGTTGACAAAGTCGTTTTCGGCCGGGGTCAGCCGCAGCACTTCTTGCTTGGAGGTCCAGGCGTAGGCATTGCAGCCACGGGCACAACCGGGACACAAAGTGCGGGATTTTTCCATTAGCCAGCTGCGGCCCTTGAAGCGGAAATGTTTGCAGGTCAATGCGCCCACCGGGCAAACCTCGGCCAAATTGCCCGAGAAGGGGCTTTCGAGGGCCTTTTCCAGATAGGGACCCACGGTGGTATGGGAACCGCGCTCGTATAGAGTGAACTCTTCACTGCCGGCCACATCGCGCAGAAAACGAATGCAGCGGGTGCAGTGGATGCAGCGGTTCATATTGCGCGAGATGTCGGGACCGACGTCCAGGACATCGAAGCCATGCTTCTCTTCGCCGTAGCGGGATTCTTCTTGGCCATGCTCCGAGCAGTAATCTTGCAGCTTGCATTCTCCGCACTGATCGCAAGTTGGGCAATCGAGCGGGTGGTTGATGAGCATGAACTCCAATACCGATTGGCGTGCCTTGAGTACTTTTTCGGATTTGGTTTGCACCACCATACCGTCGCGTGCTTCGGTGCCGCAGGAGATTTGCAGCTTGGGCGCTTTTTCGATCTCCACCAGGCACATGCGGCAGTTGCCAGATACTTTCAGTCGCGGGTGATAACACAAATGAGGAATATGGATGCCGTGGGCCAGCGCGGCGTCCAACACGGACTGGCCTTGCGCGGCCTCAATTTCCACACCGTCTATGGTCAGCTTGGGCATGACTTGGATTATCCTTTTGCCGAGCCGGCCCAGGGGGCAGGAAAGGGCCCGATGGGACAGCCAGCCTTCTGGATGTGTTCTTCGAACTCGGGCCGGAACTTCTTGATGAAGCCGCGCACCGGCATGGCGCAGGCGTCGCCGAGCGGGCAGATGGTATTGCCCTGGACATTGTCACAAATGTCTAACAACAAATCGATGTCACCCTCACGACCCTGGCCGCCTTCAATGCGTACCAATACTTGGTGTATCCAGGCCAGGCCTTCTCGACAGGGGGTGCACTGGCCGCAAGATTCGTGGGAGTAGAACTTGGCCAGGCGGGTGATGGCGCGCACCATGCACGTGGTCTCGTCCATGACGATGATGGCCCCGGAACCCAGCATGGTGCCAATCTTGGCCAGGGAGTCGAAGTCCATGGCCACGTCAATTTCGTCGGGGGTCAGCACCGGAGTAGACGAGCCGCCAGGAATCACCGCTTTGAGTTCGTGGTCACCGCGGATGCCACCGCAGACATCGTAGATGATTTCTTTTAAGGATGTGCCCATGGGTAGTTCGTAAATCCCGGGTTTTTTAACATGGCCCGAGACCCCATACATCTTGGTGCCGCCGTTTCTCTCCGGCCCCAGCTTGGCAAACCACTCGGCGCCCTGGTTCATAATGTGGGGTACAAAGGCCAGGGTCTCGACATTGTTGACCACTGTGGGACCGCCAAACAGGCCTACTACGGCGGGGAAGGGCGGTTTGAGCCGAGGCATGCCCCGGTGACCCTCGTTGGATTCGATGAGCGCGGTCTCTTCGCCGCAAACATAGGCGCCGGCGCCCGGGTGGACCCACATATCGAAGTCGAAGCCGGAATCGAGGATGTTCTTGCCCACCAGGCCGGCCTCGCGGGCTTCGGCCAAGGCTTGTTCCATGCGCTCCATGGGCACTTTGAATTCGCCGCGCACATAAATATAGGCGATGTGGGCGCCGAAGGCGTAACAGGCGATGGCCGAGCCTTCGATTACCGCGTGGGGGTCGAGCTCCATTAAATAGCGGTCTTTAAAGGTGCCGGGCTCGCCCTCATCGGCGTTGACGCAGAGGTATTTGGGTTTCTCGGCCTCTTTGGGCACGAAGGACCACTTGAGCCCGGCCGGGAAGCCGGCGCCGCCGCGGCCGCGTAGGCCCGAGGCCTTGACCAGCTCGATGACTTCTTCGGGCTTCATGGTCAGCGCTTTTTTCAGCGCCGTATAGCCGCCATCGGCCTGGTATGTGTTCAGCAGGTGCGAGTCTGGCGTCTCGAAGCGGGCAGTGAGGATCTTCTCAGCCATGGTCCCGGGCCTCCAGATCGGCAAGGATCTTGTCGACTTTCTGCGGGTCGAGGTTCTCGACGAACTCGTCGTCAACCAGCATCACCGGCGCGGTGCCGCAGGAACCCAGGCATTCGACTTCACTCAGGGTGATACGGCCGTCGGCGGTGGTCTTGCCCGGTTGGATGCCCAGCTTGCGACACAAGTATTCGCGCAAGTGCTCGGCGCCCATCAGGCTGCAGGACAGATTGGTGCAGATCTCCAGCCGATGCCGGCCGGGTTGCTGACGCCGGAACATAGTATAGAAAGAAGCCACGCCATAGACGCGCACCCGCGGCAGCTCGAGCCGATCGGCGACCCAGTCCATGGCCGCCACCGGCAACCAGCCGATTTCATCTTGCACCTTGTGCAAGGCGGGTAAGAGGGCAGCTTCTTTCACCGGATAATGGCCCAGTATTTCATCAATGGCCTGGGCGGTTTCCGGTTTGACGGTAAAGGCTTGTCCGTTTGGAGTACTCAACGGTCTAACTCTCCGGCGATGATGTTGAGGCTGGCCACTGTGGCCGGCAAATCGGCCAACAGGCTACCAGTAATCAAACGCGGCAAGGCGGCAAAGATGTAGAAGCAGGGCGAGCGAATGGCCATGCGGTACGGCTTGTTGCTGCCGTTGCTGACCACGGTAAAGCCGACTTCGCCGTTGGC
>JAUVBB010000486.1 GCA_030591445.1 Deltaproteobacteria bacterium
ATCCTGTATCGCTAGGTTATTCACGAGATCCCCGACAGAAACTTATCGGGGATGACGGCCTTTTTTTCTTGGGATTTTCCATTAATCGACAGTCTCAAAACGTCTCGGGGACAATGACGGGAAGATTGGTTTGCACCCTTTCTGCTGATAGGTCGCCAATAACCATGGCAGCCTCGACGATGTGTATACGGCTCAGGGCAACGCCCTGGGTGGGTTATGCCCGCCAACACCTCCGTTACACAAATGGTCCGCACCGGTACCCGGTTCATTTCGGGAGGTTGGTTTTACCCAGCCAGGGTTGACTTGATCCGTCCTTTGCATTATTTCATGGGCCATGGAACAGGTAAAATCGCGGGCGACAGGGGGAGCAGGCAGGGCGATCACGGTGGCGGTGACCGGGGCTTCGGAGTATCTGGGTAGCCGTTTGGTCGAAGAGCTGCGGCGTGATCCGGCTTGTGAAAAAATATGCGTGATTGATGAAAATAGACCGGGCTGTGCCGTCGGCGCCAAGACGGTGTTTGCGCCTTTGGATCTGACCCTGCCCGAGGCGGGACAGGAATTGACGGAGCTCTTTCGCAGCCATGGGGTCAATGTCCTGGTTCACCTGGCTTTTCTGACCCATCCCCAACAAGACGTCAGCTATGCGCACGAGCTGCAGGTTATCGGCACCATGCACCTGCTCAACGCGGCTTCCGCGGCCGGCATCGACAAGGTGGTGATGCTGGGCTCGACTTTGTCCTATGGGGCGCGCGCCGACAATCCCAATTACTTGTGTGAGACCGATCCACTGCGGGGCATGCCTGACAGCCCCTTGGTGAGTGATTTGGTCGAGGTGGAAAAGCAATTGGCAGCCTTCGCCCAGAAGCATCCGCAAGTGGTTACGACCGTGCTGCGTATGGCTTGTCAATTGGGCAGCGAGGTGGACGGATTTTTTTCCCGGCTCTTGTCGGCAGCGGTGGTGCCAACCGTCATGGGCCGCGATCCCTTATTGCAATTTCTGCACCAGGAAGACGCCTTTGCGGCTATCAAGCTTACGGTGACCAATGATTGGCCCGGCGCTTTCAATATTGTCCCCGAGGGCGTATTGCCGCTATCGACCGCGCTACGCACCAGTGGCCGTTTGGCTCTGCCCATCCCTCACTGCCTTTGGGATCGAATAGGCGGCTTGGCCTGGACTTTTCAGGCTTCCGACACCCCGCCTAGCCTGGTCGATACTCTGCGTTATCTCTTTGTCGCCGATGGAACCAAAGCCAAGCAGGTCATGGGGTTCGTGCCCCGCTTTTCTACTCGGCAAACACTGGCAGAGTTCAAGCGCCTCGGCCGGCAAGATGCCACGCCCTTTTCATCCGTGACTTAGAAAGAGGAGAGATGTCGATGGCAAAGTCTGTCCTGGGACACGATCCTTTCGCACGTCCGCCCAACGCCGGTGAATCTTCTTCCCGCCGGGGTCGCCGTCAATCCACCGGCGGAGCAAAGCCGGTTGCTAGCAAGAAAACCAAACGATCTTCCCCGGCAAAAGCAAAGACCAAAAAGAAGATTCCGGTGGCACCGCCCCCAGCCGCCCCCGAGCCCGCGGTCGATCGGATTGAGCTGCTGTCCACGCCGCCGGCTTGGAATGGTCCCGGCCGCCTGGGTCAAAAAGTAGGTGACGCCTTTATGAAGCTGCATGCCGACGAAGTAGACGGCTTTGGCTTCGATCCTGTGTTCTGGGACAAGGTAGCGCCCTTTTTCAACTTTCTCTTCGATTCATTCTGGCGGGTCGAGGTCCGGGGCATCGAACACTTGCCCACCAAGGGCCAGGTTCTGCTGGTGGCCAATCACTCGGGTGCCCTTCCTTACGACGGCATCATGATAAAAATGGCCATGGATCGACACGCCGCCTCAACCCGACCGGTACGTTTTTTGGTAGAAGACTTCGTCTTTCACTTTCCTTTCTTGGGTCCCTTCATCAATCGCATCGGCGGAGTGCGCGCCTGTCAGGATAATGCCCGGCGCCTGTTAGACCAAGAACAAGCGGTGGTGGTGTTTCCGGAAGGGGCCAAGGGTAGTGGCAAACCATACCAAAAGCGTTACCAACTTCAGCGATTCGGCCGCGGGGGCTTTATCAAATTGGCCCTGCGCAGTGGCGCTACCGTGCTGCCGGTCTCGGTGGTCGGCGCCGAGGAAATCCATCCCATCTTGTCGAAACTAAAATGGCTGGCCCGCCCGCTGGGATTGCCTTTTTTGCCGGTCACGCCCACTTTTCCCTGGCTGGGTCCGCTGGGAGCACTTCCCCTGCCCTCCAAATGGATCATTCGTTTTGGCCCCGCCCTCGATTTCTCCGCCCCAGCCGACAGCGACGCCGATGATCCACTCACGGTAATGAGACTGGCCGAGCAGGTGCGCTCCACGATCCAAGAGATGCTCTCTGCTGATCGCAGCGGGCGAAAAAACGTCTTTGCCTAAAAAAGAAGACTACCCGGCAAGTTTGTGATCAGTTCGGGTTAGCCGACTACCTTGTTGCGACCGGATTGTTTGGCCTGATAGAGGTTCTGGTCGGCTACTTTGATCAGTTCGTGGGGCTCGGTGTATTCTTCGTCTACCGTGGATACCCCGGCGGAGATGGTGGTGGGAATGGGCGTATTTTCAAAAACAAACTTTTGCTTCTCAATCAGGGCGCGGATTTTCTCGGCCATGACCACGGCGCAGGCCTTATCGATTTCGGGCAAGATAACGGCAAACTCTTCGCCACCGTAACGGGCCAAAAAGTCTTCGCGGCGGATGTTTTCTTGCACCTTGGAAGCCATTTGTTTCAGGACATAGTCGCCGGCCAAATGACCAAAGGTGTCATTGATGTTCTTGAAGTGATCGACATCGAAGATGATCAGGGAAAGATCCCGCCCGTAGCGAACGCACCGAGACAACTCGCGTTCGAGGTTCTCCATAAAGTAACGCTTGTTAAAAATCTGGGTAAGACCATCCACCGTGGTCAGTCGGTAGATCTCTTCGTGGTAGGCATTCTCGATGTTGCCACCGGTGAGGAACTTGAAGATGGTACGACCGACCTTGACCAGATCAGCATCACGTAAAGCCTGCTCTTCGACCAGGTTGTCGTTGACGTAGGTGCCATTGGTAGAGCCCAAATCGCGAACCAGCACCGTTTTGCCGTTGTTGATCAGCTTGGCGTGGGAGCGAGAAATGGACTCTTGATCTACTTGAATATCACATTTGGACGAGCGCCCAATGATGATGTTGTGCTTCTCCAAGTTGTACTTCTTGCCCATGTCCAGGCCATAGATCACCACTAAGCAGGCTGCCTGGGCCGCGGGACGTTCCGTAATCTTGGAGATGACCGTAACAACGGTCTTCTTCTTCGGATCCAACTACGCCTCCTTGAATGTTGGGTATCGTAACAGGGCATGGTCCTCTTTACAAGAAACCGTTGCTCTGAATTGAAAAAAAATCCCGTACCCCACAAGGGTACGGGATTGGGCATTATTTTGATAATATCGGCTACTCTACGGTCGTTACCTCATAGAAAGTAAATGCATCTATCAATTCCACCAGGTTGCCCAGGTTGTCACCCGAGAAGTTGACCAAATCCTCTAAGGTCAAGTTGTCGCGCAGTGACAGACTGACGAACTTGGCATCCCGGGCGCGGTCGCCACTGGCCGGGGCAGCCGGCACGGCATAGGTGCCATCTTCGAAGACGCCCATGACGTTCCAGGTGCTGCCCAATTCGCCGTCCAAGGTCAGCTGGTTGTAGGCGATGCCACCGGGAATACCAGCCACGGTCAACTCGCGGTTAGTGCGGTTGTAAGAGACCGTATCGGGAGGAGTAAGGAAAGCCGGCAGGGTGATATTGCCGGAGAAACCAGTAGCCGCGTCGAGGAAAAGCACGCGGCCGCCCAGCACCGTCTTGCCGCTGCCAAACAAGCCTTCGGTATCTACGGCGAGGGCAATGACTACCCGCTGAACCTGCTCTTCGGGAATACGACCGGCCACGTCAGCAATGTGAACCACTACGGTCTCATCGATTACGCCGTCCGGGGTATCGGTCTTCTCGGTGATGTCGAGCCCCATGCTCAGACCCAAGGGAACCAGACCGATGTCCTTGGCAATCACCCCTGCGATGATCAGCACACCGTCATACCAGAAGCCACCGGCCGGGTTGGCCGGCATATTCGGCATGGTGAAGGTCATGGTCTGGTCGACCGGCACCTTCAAGGTCATGTCCTGCTTGGGGAAAGCCTGGGGGTTGTCGTAATCGGGTACCATATCGTCGACTTCGCCATTGTCATTAAGATCTTCGGTGTCGACAACCATGGGCTTGTTGGGCACGGTGACGTTGGGTACCACGTCGGTGTAGAACTGGTCGAACATGGGCAAAAGACCCACCAGGATGGCGCCAAAGTCGACGTCGTCGCCGCCGATGACATCGGTCAGCACCGGCAGGATGTCTTTCAGGTTCAGCTTGCCGCCCAAACCCCAAGTTGCGCGCGTACCCGGCACGCCCAGGGGCAGGTAATCTTCTTTGAAACAAACATTGTTCAAGCACAACACCAGACCCGAAGGCAGAGCCGCGTCGATGCCCTCGCCCATGAACTCGAGATGAGTCATGATGCTGCCGCCAATGAGCATATCGAAGTTGAGGTTGACCAGATTGCCGGGAATGCTCAAGCCACCCAAGCCAAAGTGCACGTCACAGGAGTTGCCCGGTTCACAGGTAATGCGGCTGAAATCGAACTTGCCTTTGACCCCGCCGGCCATTTCCACCGGGCTGCCGCCCGAGAAATCGACATGGGTGATTTCACCCAAGTGCACAATGACGTTGTTGCTGGTTACGCCCAGCACGGTCACATAGTTGTATTGCTTATGGGATACGGTAATGTCCGCCGGGTTGGGGGCGCCATTGACTTCGACCACGCCGTTGGCCAGAGTTACGCCGCTCTGGTCGCCAATCATAACGTCGGCGCCTTCGACCGGTGTGCCTTTGAGTTCGTTGATGACCAC
>JAUVBB010000392.1 GCA_030591445.1 Deltaproteobacteria bacterium
AAAGAGAAAAAACCGGTCATCGTATCCATGGGCAGCGTGGCGGCTTCTGGCGGCTACTATATCAGCGCCCCGGCCGATATCATCGTGGCCAACCCTTCCACCATCACCGGATCCATCGGCGTCTTCACCCTATTTTTCGATCTCAGCGAGCTTTATGCCAAAATCGGTCTTAGCAAAGAAGTGGTCAAGCGAGGAAAAATCGCCGACCTGGGTTCTACCTTCCGCGCTCGTACCCCAGAGGAAATGGACATGCTGCGCGATCACATCACCAAATTTTACCAAGGCTTCATCGAAAAAGTCGCCCAGGGCAGAAAGCAGACGGTGGCTGAAATCGATAAGGTAGGCCAGGGCCGCGTGTGGACCGGGCGCCAGGCAATGAAGGTCGGCCTGGTTGACAAGTTGGGCGGCCTGAGTCTGGCCATTGAATTGGCCAAAGAGAAAATCGGATTGTCAGAAGATGACGAGGTGCTGATCATGCACTTGCCGGCGGCCCGTTTTTCCCTGCGCGCCCTGCTCAATGAAATCGGCTTCTCGGTTTCGGAAACCCCTCCTTGGCCGGCCTGGCTTCGGCAATCGGTGAGCCAATTGGTACAACTCAGCTCCCTGGCCGCCGAGCCTTACCTCGCCTTGCTGCCGCTGCGCTTCTCCGTCAAGTAGATCCAGCTTAAATAAAAGAGGAGATACAAACCAGAACGCAGGCGGGGGGGAAACCTACGTCCCAAAATGAGTATCTCCTAAAACAAAAAAAAACAGGAGACGCAAACACTTACCTGGGTGGGGGGGGTACCCAAATAAGTTGTCGTGCGCCTCCTAAATCGAGGAGTACTCGTACAGGAAAACAGGCGGGGGGGAAACCTTGTCTACCCGCATCGATTCCTCCTCTAACTCAATTTTCAAAGAAGCAAGCGTTGCTGCATCGCTTGTCTATTTGTCGTTAATGCAGGTTCTGTGCCAAGAAACCGCTACACAAGATAAGCCTTTGTATTACATAGTTTTTGTATGTTTCTAGCCAAAATTTATGATATTTTTCCTTGCTTGGACCCAACAAAACGTGGTATCGAAACCACATGCAGTTAGGCAGTATTCATAAAATAAAGTAAAAACATAAGACTACAGTATGGCAAATTGACCTGGGAGGATCCATTGAAGGTATTGGTAGCAGACGACGATCCCAACACAAGGTACATGATAGACGTGTTCTGCAAGGATGAGCCTTACGAACTGGTCTTTGCCAAGAATGGCAAAGAAGCCATGGACACTATCAAAAAGAGCGATATCAACATTGTGGTGTCCGATATTCGCATGCCGGAGATGGGCGGCGAGGATCTGCTCGACAGCATTCGCAGCCTCAATCCGGAAATTCCGGTCATCATCATGACCTCGTACGGAACCATCGAAAATGCCGTACATTTCTTGCGCTCCGGGGCCTACGATTACATTACCAAACCCCTGACTCGGGAGGTGTTCTGTCACCGGATCCACCGCGCACTTGAGAGCTTCCGCATGTCGGAGGAAATTTCCCAGCTTAAAACTTCGCTGAAACTGGCAGTCAAGTCCAAGGAAGTGGTGGGAAACTCGCTGGCCATGCACGAAGTGATGGAAAAAATCTCGGCCGTCGCCCAAACCGACGCTTCCGTAGTCATCTACGGCGAGAGTGGAACCGGAAAGGAGTTGGCGGCCAAAAGCATCCATTACGCTTCTCGACGCTCGGAAAAACCCTTTGTGGCCATCAACTGCGGGGCCTTGCCCGAAACCCTGTTGGAAAGTGAGTTGTTTGGCTACAAGAAGGGTGCCTTTACCGATGCCACTACCGACACCCCCGGCCTGGTGCTAGAGGCCGACAGCGGCTCGCTCTTTCTGGACGAAATCGGTGAGCTGACCCCAAAAGTACAGGTAAAACTTTTGCGCTTCTTGCAGGAAAAAGAAATCAAGCCACTGGGCAGCACCAAAACCGTGCAAGCCAACGTGCGCATCATTACCGCCACCAACCGCGATCTGAAAGCGGCCATCGCCGATGGCAGTTTCCGGGAAGATCTGTATTACCGGCTCAATATCGTCCCGGTGACCTTGCCTCCCTTGCGTGACCGCAAAGAAGACATTCCTTTACTGGCAAATCATTTTCTAAGAATATTCGCCACTGAATTTGAAAAAGACGTGCATGAAATCTCTCCCTTGGCTCTGCAAAAATTGGTGGGCTACCACTGGCCGGGAAATGTGCGGGAGTTGGAAAACAAGATTCAACAAACGGTGGTCATGTCCCAACACAGCGTGATTCAGCCGGGAGACATCGACACCCCGGGCGAAATGGACACCTTCAAAGAAGAGAAAAAGAAGATTGTCTCGGAATTCGAGTACAACTACATCACCAAGCTGCTATCGCTGCATACCGGCAACATCTCCCAAGCCGCGCGCGCAGCGGGCATGGATCGAAAAAATTTCTGGCAATTGATAAAGAAACACGAAGTAGAAGCCAAACAATATTCCAAAACCGACGATTCAGCGTAGCACGCGCGTCCAAGAGGCCTTCGATGGCAGTGTGGGTTCAGAAATACGGCGGCAGCTCGGTAGCAGACGAAGCCAAGATCGCCCAGGTGGCCGAAAGAGTTGTCGCGGCCAAGCGCGCCGGCTACGAGGTGGTGGTAGTGGTCAGCGCCATGGGCAAAACCACCGATGACTTACTGGCCCTAGCCCGTCGGATGCATCCCGATCCTCCCCGCCGCGAACAAGATATGCTGGTATCGGTTGGCGAACGCATCGCCATGACCCTGCTTTCGATGGCCATCGATCAGCGCGGCCTTGATGCCATCTCTTTTACCGGCAGCCAGTGTGGTATTCTTACCAACGACCAGCACAGCGACGCCCGCATTGTCGAAATCCGGCCCTTTCGAATTCAAGACGAATTGGCCCGGGGCCGCATCGTGATCGTAGCCGGCTACCAAGGCATGTCCTATCGGCGAGAGATCACCACTCTGGGCCGAGGCGGGTCCGACACTACCGCGGTCGCCCTGGCCGCCGCCCTGGGCGCCGAACGCTGCGACATCTACGGCGATGTCGACGGAGTTTATTCCGCCGATCCCCGGCTACTGACCACGGCCCGGCACATCGATGCCCTGAGCTATTCAGAAATGCAAGAGCTAGCCGAGAGTGGCGCCCGCGTGCTCAATGCCACCGCGGTTGAGTATGCCAAGGAAAAGGGAATCGCCATTTATGTCCGCCGCGCCGATGGCAGCGGCGACCACACCCTGGTGCGCCAAAGCGCTCCCCGCCTACCCGGCGCCGTAGTGGGCATTGCCCATGACCAAGCCGTCCGCGTGCTCAGTGTCCAAACAGACGATGGTCTGCCCGCCGACGATCTTTGGACCTTTCTGGATGATCAGGGCATCCCAGGCAAACAGTTGACCATCCACTGCGATAGCGCCCAGTGCCATGCCTCGGTGGTGGTGTCAGCCGAGTTCATCCCCGATGCCGCCCAATGTCGCTCGCGCCTAGACCAACACTTTGGCGGGCGGGTTCGGCTCAGCTCCGATCTGGGCGCGGTCAGTCTCATCGGCGCCGGCATCAACCAAAATTTTGTAAATCTTCGCCGTTGTCTCAAGGTCTTGGCCGAGCACGACTCTAAGCCCGAGGCAGTGCACACATCATCTTTCCGCATCACGGTCCTGGTACCTTCGGGCCAAGTGCCCAAGACGGTCGAGGTCTTGCACCGGGAATTTATCGAAGAAGCCCTTACCAGCGCCCAAGATTTTAGCGATTAGGGCTCGGTGTTCGATGGGCCGGTCAGAATCTGCAGTTCGAATCCCTCGAGATGCATGCCGGCCTCGCGTTCGGCACGCGCCAACAGCTTGACCGGGTCGGAACGGGCCGAGGAAAAATCCAAGGGGTAGCGAATCACCCGTTCCCCATCGGCCACGGCCAGGGTAGAGTCGTCCGGGGAAAACAATATGGCGGCCACTTCCTTGGTGGTAGGCAAGATCAAGCGTGGTTCTTTCTCTTCCAGTGACCAGATACGCACGGTAAGATCATCGCTGGCCGAAGCCAAGAGCAGTGAGTCGTGTGAGAATTTCACCGTGTTGACCCATAGCCCGTGACTCAAAATGCGCCGCTGTTCCTTTTCCAGTTGCACATTCCACAGAATGATAACTTTGTCCGAACCCGAAGAAGCAATCCACTTGCCGTCGTCCGACCAGTCCAAGCCAGTCACCAAATCGCTGTGCCCCTCAAGAACGCTAAGGATCTTGCCGCTATTGATATCGAAAATACGAATTTTGCCGTCATGCCCGGCCGAAGCCAAACGACGACCGTCGGGGGAAAAGACCAGGGCATAGACCTTGGCCGAATGACCAAGCAAGGTACGCAGCAGCTCACCCTTCTGCGCCGACCACACGCCAATCTCGCGGTCCCCTTTCCCCGCCACCAGCAGCTCGCCATCGGGGGAAAAGGCCAGCGGATTGATCTGGCCTCCGTGTCCCTCGACCTGATACCGAAGGGCCCCTCGCCGCAAACCCCAGACCCGAACCGTCCCATCCCAGCTAGAGGAGGCAATCCATCTTGCTTGCGGGTCGACGGCCACGGCATTGACATAGCCGTTGTGGCCGCGCAAAACCCGGCGTAATTTTCCGGTCTCGGCGTCCCAAATCCTCACTTTTTTGTCCCAGCTCCCGGTCACTATGGTATCGCCGTTCGGCGAATAGGCCATGGCATAAACCTTGTCCCCGTGCTTGGCCAAAACCGGCGCACGCTCTTGCTTGTGAATCCGCCAAAATTTTAACACCTTGTCATAACCGGCACTGACCAGGCTTTGGCCATCGGGAGAAAAAGCCACCCCGGACACCGCTGCCTGATGGCCATGAATCCGAAACAAGGTCTGGCCGGTGCTGACTTGCCAGAGACGCAAAGAGGTATCTAATCCGCCGGAAGCCAGCCAAGATCCGTCAGGAGAAAAAGCCAGGGTATAGACATGTCCGGTATGGCCCTTCCACTCGGCTAGCGCGTGACCGGTATTGGCGTTCCACAGACGAATGGTCCCATCGTAGCCGGTCGAGGCCAGCAGATGGCCGTCGGGTGAATACCGTATCCGGGCCACCGACTTGGTATGCCCGGTTAAGACCAACAGCTCTTTTCGTTTCTTTACATCCCAAATGCGTACCGTTTTATCAATGCCCGAAGACGCCAATCGGCGCCCGTCAGGAGAGAAAGCCACGTCACGCACCCGCCCCTTGTGTCCCTCGAGCACGGCAACCGATTGCCCGCTTTTGACCGACCACAGGCGCACGGTACCGTCAAAGCTAGCCGACGCCAGCAGATCTTCCCGGGGAGAAAACACGGCCCGGGTCACCCGAGCGGTATGCCCCTTGAAGGAACGCAGCTGCTTGCCCGTTTTGGCATTCCACAACGCCAGCGTTTGATCATAGCTTGCCGAGACCAGCAATGACCCGCCGGGCGAGTAGGCCACGCCATGAACCCGCTTGGTGTGCCCACGCAGGCTGAGCACGATCTCTGATCGGCCCACATGCCAAATCCGAACCGTGTTGTCGTCACAGGCCACGGCCAGGAAGCGACCGTCGGGAGAGAAAACCGTTTGAAAGGGAAGGCAATCGGAGACCAGCGAGTGGCTTAGCTCCAAGTTGGTACCATGCTCGACGGCGTAAATGTTAGAGGCTGCTTTGGCCACCTGATCGAGGCTCTGGGGAACCTGGGTGGAAAATTCGGGCACATAGGTGGGACTAAGAGAGTTGGCGGGATTGTACAGCAAAGAAGCCGCGGCAAACACCCGGGCCGAGGGGTAGCGCTTCTCGCTGACCAAGCGATCGGCTTTTTCCGCATAGGCTTGGGCCAGATAGAAATCGGCCATACGCTTGCCCGCCTGCTCACTACCAAGCAAGATCGACACCGCCACCAAGGCACCGATGACCACCAGGAACATCAAAACGGCCGCGCTGATGAGCGGTTTGTTCTTGGCGGTGAAACGACCCAGCAATTCCCACGAACCGTACTCGTAAGCCAACACCCGGCCGCCGGTCAAAAAGGTTCCGATCTCCTCGGCCATGAAGCGAGCGCTTTGATAACGATCCCCCTTTTGCTTCTGCAGGGATTTCATGGCCACCGCGGCCAGTTCGGGTGGAACCGTCGGCTCTAGTTGTAAGACCGGGGTCGGCGGCCGTTGCACCACCATGGCCATGGTTTCTTCCGTGCTTTGTCCCTCGAAAGGAGCCCGACCGGTCAAGATTTCGTATAACATGGCCCCCAGACCCCATACGTCCGAGCGCTCATCGACCTCGTCTACCAGGCCCTGGGCCTGTTCGGGGCTCATATAGGCCGGCGTGCCGATGGTGGTTCCGTCCAGGGTGGCACCGGAACCGTGATTCAAGAAACGGTCTTGTTGCCCAACCGGGTCGGCCGGCAAATCTTGCTTGCCCATTACCTTGGCCACACCCCAGTCCAGCACCACGGTCTCACCGAACTCCCCGACCATGATATTGGCCGGCTTGATGTCCCGGTGAACCACGCCCCGGCTATGGGCAAAAGCGATGGCCTTGCACACGTCCCAGAACTGGACCAGCAACTTGAGCCGTTCCGACAGGGTCTGGCAAAGCTCCAGCTTCTCTTCCAAGGTTTGCCCACGCACCATGCGCATGGTGTAGTACAGAGATCCGTCCTGGCGCCTTCCAAGTTCGTGAACCGGTACAATGTTGGGATGTTCCAGTTGTCCGGTTACCCGCGCTTCGCGCAAAAAGCGCGCCATGGCGTGGACGGCACCCTTGGGCAGCGTGCCTTGCTTACGGGGACCGGGCACAAACTCCTTGATGGCCACTTCACGGCCAATGTGCTCATCGAGGGCCAGCAAAACCTGGGCTTGGCCACCTACGGCGTGCAAGCGGGAACCACTATAG
>JAUVBB010000083.1 GCA_030591445.1 Deltaproteobacteria bacterium
CCCGAAAGCAAGTGGTCGATGCGATGGGCCAAGGGTTGGCCCACGTTGAGGCTTACCCCGCGCATATCTTGCAGGCGGCTGCGCAGGTGCTTGAGCATCTCCGCTCGCGGCGGCGCGGTTTCGGGATCCAGGGTGATCATCAAGTGGGAAATACCTACCGGCGGAGCATGCTCGTCGTGTTCGCCGCGGCCGGTAAAACGGCTGATAGAACGAATACCAACAAGGCCTTGCAGGCGCCGCTCGGCCATTTCGGCGGTCCGAACCGATTCGGCCAGGGAGGCACCAGGCGGCAAAATGGTCATCACCAGGGCGGTGCCTTCATCGAATTCGGGTAAGAACTGACTGCCCAAGGAAAGGGCCAGCGAGGAGGCCGCGATCACCAGCGCGGCCGATGCGCCCAATACCCAGGTTCGTCTGCGCACTGCCCAGGCGATCAGAAAGGCTGCTCCCCGCTGAAGCAGGCGCATGGCCAAGGCCGGACCTTGCTCCATTTTGAGCGTTTTCTTGCCGCGGTGGCCAAACAACATCAGGGCCAATACCGGGGTCACCGTTAGTGAGATCACCATGGAGGCCAGGAGGGAGACCACGTAGGCCAGTGCCAGCGGAGAGAACAAGCGGCCCTCGATACCAGAAAGGGCAAACAAGGGCACAAAAACCAGAATGACAACCAGGGTGCCGGTGAAGATGGGCCCACGTACTTCGGTGGAGGCCTCTGCTACCAGACATTGCAGTTCCTGCGCGTCCGGCGGCACCGAGCGCTTGCGCAGGTGGCGCACCACGTTTTCCACCCCGACAATGGCATCATCGACCAGTTCGCCCACGGCAATGGCCAGGCCGCCCAAGGTCATGGTGTTCAAAGTCAGGTCCATTAATGAAAACAGAATACCGGCGGTGGCAAAGGACAAAGGCAGGGCCACCAGAGTGATCAGAGAGGCCCGCAAGTTCATCAGGAACAAGAGTAAAATAAGGACCACCAGCAAGGCGCCGTCACGCAAAGCCGTGATGACATTGTCCACGCCGCGATGCAAAAAAGTGGCCTGGCGGAAAAGGTCTTTGCGCAAGCTCACGCCCTTGGGCAAGGTGCGGCTCAGTTGCTCGGCCTCGCGGTCCAGGTTCTCGGTGACTTCGAGGGTATTGGCGTTGGGCTGCTTGAATACCATGAGCAGAACACCGTCCTGGCCGTCGACCGACGCTTCGCCGCGTGGGAACTCCGGGCCTACCCGGGCTTCGGCCACGTCTTTGACCAGCACCGGCCGTCGTCGGTCCCCGGCCACCACCACATTGCCCAGATCTTTGGCATCGCGCAGGCGACCCAAGGTGCGTACCAGCATTTCGCGGTTGCCTTCCACCAGATAGCCGCCCGAACTATTGCTACTGGCTTGGCCCACGGCTTCGGCCACTTCCGAAAGGCTTACTTTATGGCGCAAGAGCCGATCCGGGTCGGCCAGCACTTGAAACTGCTTACGCCGGCCGCCGATAACCACCACCTGGGAGACGCCGGCGACCGATAGCAGGCGCCGGCGCACATTATATTCGGCCAACTCCTGCAGTTCGAGCAAAGAGGTAGACCCATCCGGGCTCACCAGGCCCAGGTGTAGAATCTCGCCCATGATGGAGGAAATGGGCGCCATCTCCGGAAAGATGCCCGCCGGCAGGTTTTCGGTGGCCAACTGGAGTCGTTCTTGCACCAACTGTCGATCGCGGTACAAATCGGTACCCCAGCCGAAGTCGGCACGAACCACGGCCAGCCCTTCTTGTGAGATCGAACGGATCTTTTCCACGCCCGGCGCGCCGGCCAGGGCCGACTCGATGGGCAAGGTGATCAGGGTTTCGACTTCTTCCGGGGCATAACCGTGGGCCTCGGCCAGCACGGTAACGATGGGTTGATTTAAATCGGGAAAGATATCAACTGGCCGACGCACCAGCTCAAAGGCACCATAGCCCTGCAAGCCCGCCGCCAGTACCAGCACCGTTAGCCGGTGCTGCAGGGAAGTTCGAATAAGACCTTCAAGCATGGTTTTCTCCCATACCCTTAATGCTGGTGGCCATGATCGGTGCCGACTTGTTTGCCCTTGCTGGCTTGCTCAAAGGCCAGGTGGGCTGCCAGGGTTCCTTCCACGATCACGACATCGCCGGGATGCAGGCCGCCATCCAAAGGCAAAACCACTTGCCGATCATCGACCGACTCGACCCGAACCGCGATTCGATCGCAGCCACCCTGATGAACCCGAAACATGAACTGGCGTCCGCCCTCACGCAATAAGGCGCCGACCGGTAGCACGATGCGTTCTTGTTGTTTGGCGGTCATGACCCGAATTTGCACGCGGGCGCCGGCGCGGTATTCCCAGTCCTGGTAGCGCGCCTGGCCCTCGGTTTTTTCGCCCGCCAGCCGATTGTCGAGCCGCATGAAAAAGTGGGTTATGCGTTCTTCCCCGTCCAAAGCTCCCTCGACCGAAAAAATATTGAGCCCGGTCACAATCTGGCCGGCGGGAAATTCCAAGCTGACCGGCAAATTTTCCCGGCTGGCGCGGCGCACCACCGGCAGATCGTCCTCGAAAGCCTCGCCAATGACCAACAAACGGTCCAGCGCCACCAAAGTATATAGCGTGTCGCCCAAAGCCACGGTTTGGCCCTGGTGCACCGGCCGCAAGGCCACTTCCAGATCGGGTTGTCCGCTCAGCCGGGGGGCATACAAGGCAATGCTGGTAACCGTGGTGCCTTTCTCTTTCAAGGCGCGGATCTGCGCCGGACTCAAGCCGGCAACTTGCAGCGAAGCCAGCATGGCGACCAGGCTGCTTTGCCTCGAATTGAGCTTGGCCTCCAATACCTTCAAGTCGGCTTCCACCCGGCGATGTTCCCGGGCCGCGGTGCCGCCTTGGCCTTGCAGTGCTTCGAGGTAAGTACGGGTTCGATTGCGCTCGGTCTTGATCCCCAGCAGTTCGGCGCGGATTTCCACCGCTTGCACTTGGAGTTGACGCACGCCCGGGTCCACTACCTCCAGAGTAGCCACCCGGTCGCCGGGCCGCACGGTGGCGTGTAGGGGTGCGGACAGTTTTACAATACGGGCAGCCAAGGGCGCCGAAATGTCTACTTTCCGGTCCGGATCCACCTGGGCCACGCCCGGGATTTTCATAGTGCTGGCATAGGCCTGGGCCTGCACCACCTGGGTGCGTATTTCGAGGTCCTTGAATATGTCCGCCTCCAGGTGATCGCATGTTGGGTCGTAACCGTGTTCATGTTTGCCCGCGTGCGCGTCAAGCAGAGGAGTGGATGGAGTGGTCAGCAAGATATTTTCTTGCTCATGGTCATGGGTATCGGCGGCGGGGCCGGGCTTATGTTCGTGGCTGTGGCCCGGCTCATGGTCGTGTTGCTGACTGCAGCCGCCGAACAGAAACAGCCACAGTAGGGGCGCAAAGCCAATTGCTTTGGTAAAAGAGGCCGTTTTCATTTCATCACCTTTTTGAGCTTCAGGGGACGACCTATGATTTGTTCAAGATCGACCCGTGCTTCATGCAGAGCCAGCAGGAGATCCAGCTGATCAAGTTTGAGTAAGGAATAGGCGCGATGCAGGGAAAGCAAGCGCAGCACATCCAGTTTTCCCGCGTCGAAGCGAACTTTTGCCAGGGCAAGTGCCTGTTCTACCGTGACCGAAGTTTCTCCGAGCAGCTCGTCCAATTCCCGCGCGCGGGATTTTAGCTGGGCCAGGGTCTGGGCGACCAGGCTGTGGCTTCTGCGGGCCGCCTGATGGTACTGGGTCAGGGCGCCGCTACGCTGGGACAAGGCCTGCCGATAGGCCGCGCCGCCGGTGTGGAATAAGGGCAAGGCGATACTCAAGGTCAGACCGAGGCCCAAATGCTCTCCTTCGGCAGCCAGGGCCGGCCCCAGTCCCAAATCGGGCCAGCGTTCAGCCGCCATTTTCTCGGCGTGGCGCTCGGCGCGTTTCAGCGTAAGCCCAGCCAAGATCAGTTCAGGATTGGTGCGCAAAGCGGCCGCCAGCAGCTCCTTTTCTTGATCCTGCATTTGGAAGAGGTCTAGTGCCGGCGAGGCAAAATGGCCCTCGTTGATGGCCAGGCCGGTCAGCAGACGCAATTTTTGTTCCACCGATCCGAACTCCGCGCGGGCGCGGGTAAGGGCGCGGCGATCCTGGGCAGCGTCTGCCTGAATCAAGGCCACATCGAGCGGATCCGCCATGGAGGCCGTGCGGCGGGTCTGGGCCAGCGCGCTGTATTGGCGCGATCGCTGCGCCAGGCTCTCGAACAGACCCAACCGTGCCTGGGCGTGTGCCAGTCGCGCCAGCAGGCGATCGGCTTTGGCCAAAGCCCGCCTGCGCGCATGGTCTAAAGCCGAAGCAGCGAGCAGCAACTCTGCCCGGGCTTCCCGTTCGGCCGCGGCAATTCTACCGCCCAGCGGGATCTGAAAACGGAGGGCCGCTTCCATGCCCAGCTGGCCATCCTGGTCGGCAAGCAGCCTGCCATCTAACTCAGGGTTGTTCCAGACGCCGGCAGTCGCCAGCCCGGCGCGAGCCTCGGCGACCTTGGCCTGGGCCGCCAGCACATCTTCATCTCGGGCCGCGGCCAGTTGGTGAACTTCATTGGCCGAAAGCATAGGTCCTGCCGGGGCCGGTTCTGCTGCCGGCTCGATGTTGTAGGCCGCGAGTAATTGGGCCAGATCCGGGTCCGGCGCCGCCGGGCGTGGGGAGTAGCGCAAGGCCTGCTCGGGCCAGCGGATGGCTTGATGACAAGCCAAGAATAACGGACTTGCCAAAGATAGCACAAGGACTAGGTAAAGAGATTGTTTCACGTCATGACCTCCCAGCATTGCCGCTAGCGGCAAAACGGGGTTGGATTATTTTAAGGGGGAAAAGAAAAAAGGGTGTGGATCAAATCAACAAGCGCTGGATAAGAATCGGAATATCTGGAGAAACGCCGCCGTGTACCGTCATACCGGTAGCTTGGCCGGCAGCAGGCAGCGCGATGAACAAACCATTGGTCTGCACCGCGTTAAGCGAAAAACTCGCCAAAACGATCGGAGTCGACTGATTGGGGGCCGGACGCGAGTCGAGTAGGAACTGCGCCCCGCTACCCTTGTGGCAGGGAAAAGAATCCCCGTCCTGGTGTCCGGCCGCATGATGACTGTCATTATCATCGTGCGGCTGGCAAGATCCTTCCAACAGCTCCAACACCGTCGAATGACCGCAGCAGCAAGTCGTCGCCCAGTTCAACACCCCAGCCACGGCCAGCGCCGCGGTGAAGAACATGACTGTAGACTTGATAGACATTCGTTTAATTATAACCATTGCCCATGCGAAAGCAAGGAGCGGTTGTTTTGGCTAGATTTTGTGTGTCGCTAGCCAGGCATCGACTTCGGCGAGGGAATCGCGTTTGTGTTCTCCGGCAAGTAGGTAGATTTGTCGGGCGGCTTGGGCCAGGGTGATGGCGCGGGGGCGGTCTTGCTTGGCGTTCCAAAGCGCATGGGCCAGGGTGTGTTGGGTGTAGGCCAATAAGTTGGGACTGCTGGCGGCGCCTTTTCGAATGGCCAGTGCGCGTTGCAGTACTTCGATGGCTTGCTCGGGGTGTTTTAGCTCGACTTGGGCTCGGCCCAGGCAGGTGAGAAAATAGGCCAGGAAGGGGTGCTGGTCTTGGAGGGTGTCGCGGGTATTGTCCAGGGCGCGTTGACAGTATTGTCGGGCCAGGTCGAATTGCCCGCGTGAGTTGTGAAACTCTCCCAGGTTGTTCAGCATCATGGCCACGTCGGGATGACTGGCTCCCATGGCTTGCTCGGAGATGGTCAAGGCCTTCTGGTAATACTGCTGGGCCAGGTCGTACTTTTCTTGTTTTAGATAGACCAGGCCTATGTTGTTAAAATAGACCCCCACCTTGGGGTGTTTGGCCCCCAGCGCCCGGGCCGTGATTTGGCGCGCCCGCTCGTAGGTCCGCAGGGCTTGCTCGAGTTTGCCTTGCTCGTATTCAATGATGGCGGACACATTGAGGATGCCGGCTACATCCGGGTGATCCGGCCCCAGGGTTTCGATTTGTAAGGCAGTGGCCCGTTTGAGAACCTCTTGGGCGGCTGGGTAGTCGCCTTTGGACCAGTAGACAATACCCAGGTTTTTCAACAAGGATCCCATGCGCGTTTTTTGTTTACCGGTATAGGTCACCAAGGCCTCGGTGGCTCGGCCGGCGCCAATGGCTTCATCGTAACGGGCCAGTTGGTAGCCGATGACAAAGAGATGCATGTTTGAAACCGAGCTGAGCAAGTCAGCATCCTTGGCCTTGGCTGCTGCCAAGATAGCATGAGCCAAGGTTTTTTCCGCGGTTTTGGCGTCGCCCAGGTTCGATTGAATGACGCCCAGCCAAAAAAGGGTCTCGGCCTGGAGCGGGGGATAGGGCAGGGAGGCTGCTTGTTGCTGCAAGTCTTGGGCGATCTTGAGACTTTCTTTGAACTTGCCGGCTTTTTCCATGGCCTTGAGCGAATCAAGTTGGCTGTGTAGCGAATCTATGCGGTTGCGTACCGCCGGATCTTCCGGCAGGGGAAAGGCGGCGGTCAAGCTCTCGACGTCCGCGCAATTTTTCAAAGCGGTCAAATCGAGCACGGCCGCCACTGCCTTGTCCACCACGGTGGCGTCGGCCTGGGCGGCAAACAAATGGGTCAATGCCTTTAGCTCCGAGAGCCGCCGATCCAGGCATTGCATGCGCAGGTCCAACAATCGCTCTGACTGTTCCCCCCGCAGATGGGTGGCCGCGCAGGCCGCGCTGCGCATCGACACCCAGCCATCGGTGTAAACGTTTACGATTTTTTCCACGCGCCCAAAGGTATCGGCGGCATAGGGCCGGCCGGAGGCGGCAAAGCCGGCGCTGATCTTGGCCTTGGTCGCTTGGTCCCATAAGCCCACAAGTTTCTCGGGGGCTCCCTGACACAATTGCCGGCGGCCGGCCTGCAGAGCGTAAGCGCCGCCGAAGCTCACCGCCACCAGCAACAGGATTGCCGCTACCGAGAGGATTCTTCGTCGGCGCACTCTTGGATCGCGGGCCAGTTCGGCAAGCAACTCGGCCATGGAGCCAAAGCGCTCCTGCCGATTGACCGCGAGACCTTTAAGCGCAATTCGACGATAGGATGACGGTACTCTTGCGCTTGCTGTTTCCTCGTCGATTTTCCCGGCGAGGACCATTTGTTTCAGCGCCCCATAACGCCGGGCCACGAAAGGTCGTCGCCCATACAAGACCTGGAACAAGGTCACGCAGAAACTGTATTGATCCGATTGTTCATCCACCTGCTTACCCAGATACTGTTCCGGAGCCATGTATCCCGGCGTGCCCACGATGGCGCCGGCCTGGGTCATGGGCGTGCTGAGAAAACTTCCCTCTGAGTTCAGATCTCCGCTCAACAGTGGCCCGGGCCGGGGTTTTGCGGGCTCAGGGCTGCTGGAACTGGGTTCATCTTCCACCAGGGCGGCTCGGGCCAGGCCGAAATCGAGAACCCGAACCCGGCCGTCGTCGCCCACAATGATGTTGTCCGGTTTGATGTCCCGGTGTATCAACCCAGCCTGATGGGCCGCGGCGATGCCCGCGCCGGCCGCGCAAAGGGCGGCCACCCGCTCGAAGATGCTTGGCTTCTTCTCCTGGATCCACTCTTTGAGCGTTTGGCCCTCTACCAACTCCATGGATACATAAACGCTGTCGCCAATCGTGCCCACATCGTAAGCCGACACCACGTTTGGATGTGACAACTGTGCCAGCGCCTTGGCCTCTCGCAGCAGCCGATCCTGGGCCCGATCGGCCTGGCTGGCACTGCCTTTGGTTACGCTCAGTAATTTCAGCGCGATGCGCCGATCCAACTCGGGGTCATAGGCTTTGTACACCACCCCCATGCCTCCCCGGCCCAACTGGGAAAGAATGGTATAGCGACCCGCCTGCGATCCGGGTTCCAAGTGCTGTTGCTGATCTTTGTCTTCCGGGTTGTCGCCAGCGCTAACGGTGTCCCCATCCAGGTCAAAGTCCTCGCCCAAGGTTTCCGTGGACTCTTTGGACCGATTAGACGCCATCAATCACCCGTGGATGTCTTTAGAATTTAAGTCTACCCCGTCCCCAAATGACCTACAAGTTTCCCTCAATCGGACGATTGTCCGATTCGCCCGATTGAAGCATGAGCTGTGGGTGCTTACTCCATCGATCAATCAAAGAGAGGGGATGAAAAGATGAACAGTCGAAAGGTGATGCTTTTTTCTATGTTCTTGATGTTGACCGGGCCCTCCCGAAGCAACCCTCACACTCTATTACGATGACCAAGCCGGTCTTTGCCGGCGAGGTGTTGCGAAGCTCTGTGCCCCCAAAAAATAGGGTCGCCCATTTGCCCCCGCTCGAACCAGAACCGCCATCGGGAGAGCCTGAACTCGTCAGTGAGGTCGGGTTCACCATTCCAATGCAGGACGCCAGAGAAAGACTAACCACCAAAAATAAAAGACAATCAGCGCAGGTTTTAAACATGGCTTTTCCTCCCGAGGAGAAAGAGGAGTCCCACTACCAACCATCCACAAGGCAAACCGGAACTCGATGTGGCGCAAGATTGCATATTTCCAATTATCTTGGTTGGATTCGATTCTGTGGCTGGTGAGCTTGCATCACCGATAGCAAAACGATCGGAATCGATTTCATAGGTCATGCCGTAATCAGCAATCCGGATGATGCAGTTGTCCGATGCGATGTCAGGAACGGTCCATGGATAAGAACTCCAATCAACACTGTCGGTATCGACACTGGATGTGATGATAGCCCAGGTCTCTCCCCCATCGGCGGAAAACATGATGCCTACATCTGAAAAGGTGGCAGTGGACCACTGGATCATTTGCTCAGATCCGGCCGGCCAGATGTCCCCGGCCAGCGGACGATTGATTGTGATCGGCTCCAGGCTGTCTTGCCGTATTTCCAGAGGATAATCACTGATGCTTTCCAACTCGGGATCACCGCCCCGGATACGCACGTAGCACGCAAGCGAAGGCGTGTTGGGCACGATCCAGGGTAGATTGCCCCAAGCTGGAGCACCTTCAGCAACCGCATCGGCTATCGTGGTCCAGGCTTCACCACCGTCAATGGAAACCTCGACGATCACTTCGGGGATCTTGACCGCATACCAGGAGATATACTGCATGCCACCCACCAGCCAGACCAAATTTTCACCACTGGGCGACTCGATCACGATGGCGGGCGTCTGATCGGCTGGCTCGTTATTGCTCTCACCAACTGGGACCCCCCAGAAATAGATGGAGGTAGAAAGGGTCCGACCACCTGAATCGGTACCCGTGAATAGTACCAAATACTCTTGCCTTTTATTCAACTCGGCAGGCAAGCTGAAAGTTGTGCTATCGCCGGTTGCTGTGTGCAAAGGACCCAAACCATCACTGACGCCGTCGATGCTCCAGGTCAACGAGCCCCCGGACAAAGGACCATCCTCGGGATCGCTGCCGGTTCCATTTAAATGAACCAGACTTCCCGCCTCAAACTCTGTCCCGTCGAGTGGGCTCTCGATGGACAGGTCCGAGGGTGCCTGGTTCATTTCTGTGGGTAAGAAATCCCAAATGGTACCTGTGGTCGATGGGGTGCCCACCCGAAAATATTTGTCATTTCTGACGTCGAGTACATAGGGCGTGTTCAACGAACCATCCGGATCGGAGGTCACACATAAAAGATCGCTCGAAAAAGTAGAGAACCGATAATTGCCAGCATTCGATGCGCCAGATGGGGGCGCTAAGGTACTCAGGTAGGTATGATCAAACTGTCGATAATGACCGCCTTCGGTATGTGGATCGATCATGTGGAAAATGTGACTGCCATCTGGCGTGATCGCCACATTGCATCCCGAGCGCACCCGTTTTTCGGTCCCATTTTTTATATCGATGGTATAGGCATATGAATCATCGAATTCCGGACGGCTCTTCCAGACCACTGCCCGCTCGCCATTCAAAGAAACCTGCCCGCGCCAATTCTGGGTGGAGGAAGTATAGACTTTGGTGCGGACCTTGGTCACCGTGTCAACCTGCCATACAAAATTTGTAAATTCAGTCCAGTAGATCTTGTCGTCCACTCCCCAGGTGAGGCTTGGCTGTTGCGGGGATTTCAGTGTTCCGGAGGATGAGGCAGTGGCGGGGGCACAGTGAGTAATCTCCTGGTTGTCGGTTCCGTCCAAACCAATTGAATAGATTCTTCCATCCAAGGTATAGGCGACTCTTGTTCCGTCTGGTGAAAATGTTGGACCGAACACACCATCATCGTCCACCAAAACAGTTTCCCGCCCGGATTCCAGGTCGACCAGCACCAGTCGGCCAGCTTGCCATATTTTGTCGTTCAGAATAAGAGCTGTGCCCAAGATGCCGGCTTGGCTTGTTTTGTCCCCAACTAACCAATAGTCTGAATCTTCGATGGTCGGTGGTTCTGCACCCAAGCATCCACAGAAGATCAGGGCCAGGATAATACCCAGTATGAAAGTCTTATTCATTCACAACTCCGACCTAAGCTACATATATTATTATGCAAGATCGTTGCCAGGCACACGGGGAAGCTCCCGGCTAGCTCGCCCACGTCAATAGCGCCATGATTTAACAGAGTAATTATGCAAACGGTTCAACTGTCAGTTTCTAGAATCCATCAAGCTAACTGATGAATATGGGGACGCCATCCGCAGATCGGCTGGGGCTGTAAGCCCCAGTTTGCGCAAATTTGCTTAACTTCGCGGAAAACAGGGACGTTGCTTCAGAATAGATTCGTGAGAAGCAACTCATCATTTTGCAAAAACGTTCTAAGATAAGAAATAGAGAAATAGGGTCGAAGTCCTCGCCCAAGGTTTCCGTGGACCCTCTGGATCGATCAGACGCCATCAATCACCTGTGGATGTCTTATAGAGCCTTCAGTTTACGCGCTCCCCCAACGACCCACAAGTTTTCTTGACCCCGCCGCAGACCGCCTAGTCTTTGCCTGAGGGCATCGGTGAACCGAACCGCGCCTCTCAGGTTGAGGTGGGACTGATCGAGAAAGTCCGCATCCAGCAATCGTAAATTGAGCTCATCCAGCTTTACCCACGCCACGCCTTTCTCCTGGCTCAGCTCGGTAATCATCTGGTGAAAGCGAGGATAGACGTCGGGTGGCAGATGTCTGCGCAGGATGGGTGCCACCGGCGTTTCTACCAGCACCAGCCCGATTCCATTTTGCCGGGCCAGTTCCACGATCTCAGTCAGCCGGTCTAGCTGGTAGTCCCCCATGGGATAGGCCCCGTCAACCAACAAGCGCCGCACATAGGCCTGGACCCGGTCTTCGTCCACCATGCCCCCCAATAAGCTCAATTCGGGTCCCCGCTGATGCCAGATAGAGCGTCCGCCCTGAACCGGATTTTCAGCGAAGTGCTTGTCCTCCACCCAGTTGTGAAGAACACCGCGTAGGCTTGAACGCAGGCCAAACAAGCCGCTGCCGGCCTGCAGGTTGTTGTGGACGATCTGACTTCGCGGGGGACAGGCGCTTTGGTGGGCGGCGCATTCCAGCTGGTAATCATCTAGATTCCAGAATAGGGGTCCTTGGGCGTAGGCGGGTTTGCTGCCGTACAACTGCCGGGGCGTGATTGCGTAGATTACCAACGCGGGCTTATGGGCCTTGCGGATCAGGACCCGCATGATGGCCGCGTTCTCCTCGGCGGTGGCTGCGGCAAAGGCCAGGTTGGCAGCCTCCCGGTCCAGCCGGGACAAGGCCAAAGCCTCCCGGGCCCGGGAAGAGCCCAGGATCACCAAGTCCGGGTCCTGCCGGTTCAAATTCTCCCGCACGGCGAAGGCCTCACCCTCAGCCATATAGTAGCCCAAGGGAAAATCGCTACGCAGCCACCGAGAACCCAGCTCGGCCAAGCCCAGCAGGCCAAGGCTTACCAGCAGGCCTGTCAGCCAAGCCCTAAGCCGCGGTTTAGAACTGGAAGTAGATGAAGGGGCTGCCATCGTAAACACCGAAGAAGATGAGCGCCACGAAGGCGCTAGTGAACATGAGGGCCTGGGGGGCCCAGGCAGACTTGCATTTGTGGAGGGTTCCTCCCTCCTGCTCATGCCGGCCAAGGAGCCAATCGCTGCCGAAAAGCACCAGGGCCGAAAAGATAACCAACAGTATATCTGTCCTGCTCACTAGACTGGGGCCCGTGCCCTGGCCGGCAAATAGGCGCATGGAGAACCAGACGAACTGCCCCATTTCCTCGACCCGAAAAAGCATCCAGGCCCAGGTGCAAAGGTGAAAAAAGACAAACCATCCCAAAAACCCGCTGACCCCTCTGGCGCGGCCTTCGCCTGCGAGTGAGGCCAATGGTTTGGCTCGGTAGAGAAGCAAGAGCAATCCATGAAAGACTCCCCACCAGAGATAATGCCAGGCGGCCCCGTGCCACAGCCCGCCCAGCAACATAGTCAACATCAAGTTGCGCAGGGTAAGGAAACCGCCGTTTTTTGATCCTCCCAAAGGCTTATAGAGGTAATCGCGTAGCCACTGGCTTAGAGAAATGTGCCAGCGCCGCCAAAAGTCTTGGGGGCCGCGAGACAAATAGGGCATTCGGAAATTCAAGGAGAGCTCAAAACCCATCAGCTTGGCTACGCCCCGGGCCATGTCCGTATAGCCGGAGAAGTCGAAATAGATCTGGAAAGCAAAAGCGTAGCAGGCCAGCAGGATGGCGAACCAGTCAGGAGCGGTGGCCGCAAAAACCGGGTCCACGACCCGGGCCAGGTTGTCGGCCAGTACCACCTTTTTGAACAGACCCCAGATGATCAGGTTCACGCCCTGTTGGAACCCCAGGGCTGTGATGCTGCTTGGCCGGGCGAACTGGGGAAAAAGCATACGGGCGCGTTCGATGGGCCCGGCCACCAGCTGGGGGAAAAAGCTAACGTAGAGGGCAAAGAGCAGCGGGTCTTTTTGGGCCTTGATCTCGCCGCGGTAGACATCGATGGTGTAGCTCATGGACTGGAATGTGTAGAAAGAAATCCCTACCGGCAGCATAACGGCAAAGCTGCCCAAGCCCTGCTCCAGGCCCAGCTGGGCCAGCAGCATATTCGCCGAGGCCACGAAGAAGCCGAAGTACTTGAAGCTGAACAGGATGCCCAGATTGGTGACCACGCTCCCGACCAGCCAGCGCCGGGCCCGCGCCGAATTTTTTTCAATCTGGGTGGCCGCCAGGAAGTCGACGCTTGAAGACAGCAGAATCAAAAATAGAAAACGCCAGTCCCACCAGCCGTAGAACAGATAGGAGCAGGCCAAAAGCCAAGCGTTCCTGGCCCTGGGGCTCTTGCGCGACCAGAAAAAACCGATGAGTGCCAAGGGCAAGAAGAGAAAGAAGATGATGGAGTCAAAACGCAAATCTCAACCTCGCCCGGCAAGGATCTCCAATTCCAACAAAACGAAATCTTAGTATGTGTCTAATATCGCAAAAATCTTTGACTAGAAAGGTTTTATCAAACGAGTGGGGTTCGTCGCCCCAGTTTGCCGAGGTGGCTGACCCCACTTAATTGTCAGATTTGCAGGAGGACGTTTGTTAGGCCTTCGCATCATCCAGATATTACAGCACGTTATAACATCGAGCGCAGGGAACGGTTTCCTCGATTCGATTGGCAAAGAACTTGCACCTGATATCCCAGACATCTCCAAAGAGTAAGGAAGGATATTTCATTTATGATCAAGACAAGCATCATTCTCTTTGCCGGTCTGCTCGCAACTTCAATATTCCCGGCCTGCGAGTCCGGAATGGTCGAGAGCGAGACCACTGCTGATGGCGGTGATATTGCAGACGCCAGTAACGCCGATGCTGGCGGTGAAACGGTTACTGACGACGACACCGCTGATGGTGACGACACCGCTGATGGCGGCCAGACGACTGATGCCAATGACCCGGTTGACGATCTCGACGCCGGGCTCGAGGTTCCGGTGCGGCCGCTAGGTACGCGTACCATCATCGTGGCTCTCGATGGCAGTGGCGACTTCGACAAGATCGCTGCTGCCGTGACCACGGCCGAGGCTGGCGACAGCATTCAGGTCAAGAATGGCACCTATGTTGGGCCGATCAGGGCCACGCGGGATGGGCGGTCAGACGCGCCGATAGCGCTGATTAACTACCCGGCCCATAGCCCGGTCATCAAACTTAGCGCGGCCGCGCGGCCCGATTCCAGTGCCCAGCTGCGGCTCGAGGGCGACTGGTGGTTGGTCGAGGGTTTTGAGATCATGAACGGTTGGGACGGCATCAAGGTCTATAGTAATCACATCACCATTCGCGGCAATCATATCCACCACCACTCTCATCAAGACATCCTGGCCGTGACCAATAGCCAAATGCTAATCGAAGACAACCGCATTGAATGGAGTGGTCGTGCCCTCGACAGCGCACCGGGCGACGGCGGCGGCCGCTGCGAGGGGATCGCGGAAGGCCTGTCCTCTCCCAAGCACTGTCACGGCATATACTTTAGTGGGGCGGTCGAAGGTGTTGAGTCCACCAAGGTAACCGTCAGGCGAAACGTCTTTAGCAATCACGCCGGGCGGGCGATCCTGTGGAACTTCAAGGACCATGACAACGCAGCCGTAGGCCATGTGGTTGAGAACAACCTGGTGCTCGACAGCTCCTGGGGCTTCGGCATGTACCACAATGTGCGGGACTCAATCGTTCGTAACAACACTATCGTGATCCGCTCGTACCCCGACACCAACGATACCGGCCACTTCCTGCTGGCGATGCACGGCGATTCGACGACCACCGGCAATGTCGTTGTTAATAACATATTTACCTCTCCACGCAGCGACGTACAGGCAATTTACGCTGGCCACGATGACATAGGCGCTAACAACACGGTGGATTTCAACCTGTGGAGCGTAGCCACGCCAAAGTGGTACTGGGGAGGCGGCCGCGCAGACTTCTTTACGGACTACTCCGCGGTGTCCGGCTGGGGGGCAAACGCCCTGTGTTGCCAGCAAGATCCTGGTTTCCTAATTGACGACGATTTCCACCTCGATGCGGGCTCACCAGCGCGAGCTGCCGGTGACAACGCTCGCTGTGCGCGCAGCGATTTCGACCAGAACATCCGTCCAGCCGACGGCCCATGCGACATCGGCCTGGATCAGTTCTGACCGTAGGTGGAAAAGGAAGACGGAGCGAGGAGATTTTATGAAATGGTACCGATGGAACTGGATGGTGGGCCTGGTTGTTCTTCTCGCCGTGGGCGTTGCTAAAACAGGTGCCGCCAGTCAATACTTGGTCGAAGTTATTGTGCCGGCCTACGATTCGAACAACCCAGAGCACTTTTTGATCACGGTGGACAACGACGGTTGGAGCGAGATCGACAACACCACCTACCGGTTCTTTTACGTGGCGCCGGGCGACTATCGGAATCTGGGCAGAGTGACCATCAAACAAAGTGGAACCGAAGCGCGGCCAAAGTTTATCAGCTTGCATAACGGCAATAATTTGCACCCGGGGAAACTTCCGCTGGAACAACAGGCCAACGTACTATTGGGATTTAGTGGCGCCAGCCACTGGATGGTAGATCGGCTTTCCGCGGTGGCCATCCCGAACGAACCCTTTTCCCAGTATTTCTCCGTGATTCTTCTCCGATCTTCTTCCCAGTACATCCTGCTCAACCGATTGTTCTTCGACCAGTTGGAAGGGCGGGCCATCGAGCTCGAAAGCGGTTCACACTACAACACCATCCAGAACTGCCGCATCCAGGACATGACTCTCCCCACTCTCAAACGCGACAGCAATGCCATTCAGTTCTCGGGTTCGAGCACTGCGAGTACCAGAATCGTAAAGAACACCAGAATCGTCAACAACGAGGTGGTCAATTGTTGCGGCGGGGTGGCCCTGCAGCGAATCCACCCGGATGACGTGTGGATGCCGACCAATTACGAAGGAACCGTGATCGATGGCAACCACTTTTATATCGATGCCTCAATCTACACCGACGGTCAGGGCCATCTGGATCCGGATGGTCACTGGGCATATGCGGAGAACGCCATTGATCTGAAGGCCGGTTCGGACAACCAGGACCAACCGGTCATCATCACCAACAACTACCTGTGGGGTTTCAGGCGTTCCGATCCCACCGACTCCAAAATCGGGGATCATGGCACCGCGATTGTCGCCCATTTTGGTGTCTTGAACGTAATCATCACCAACAATGTGCTTTTCGACTCGGCTCGTGGCCTCAGCTTCGGGGCAAAAAAGACCTTTCCTTACAGCGGCCAGTATGTCGAGATCATGGGCAACGTTTTTGAATCCATCGGCGATATCTGGAATGTCTCCACTCCGTTGTCCAACTATTACTACTCGACCAACAACCTGACCTTTACTCTCAATACCTTAGTGGGTAGTCGGCGCTCGTCGAGATGGTTGTCGACCGATGATACGGAGGAGAAATTGCGCGTGTCCTGCAACGCGATCATCGACATGCGGGAGTCGACTGGTGCCCGTTCGTCCAGCACGGTGTTTGCGGACAATACTTTTTACCACACCGATCCCCAGCAATCGACTGACGGTACGCTTTACCCCGCGGCCGCCGATGCCCACATGACCGACTTTACCTTCGTGACCGATCGCTTCACCGCGCAGCCCAGGACCATCACCGTTCCGGGCGTCATTTCCAGCAGCCAGAGTCCCCATCTTTGTGAAATTCCCACTCTGCCCACTTGTGAGAACCAAGGTTGGCAATGCTGCCCTGCTTGTGCGCAGGCAGCGCATGCGGACTTCGACGACAACTGTCCCATTGACCAAGTATGCTGCGCAGCCTGTGAGGAACAGGAGTCCGTTTGTGCTCAACTCGGTGGCAGCTGTTGTGCCGCCGGGCAGATCTGCGCGGCCGGCTCCATGGAGACAGCGACGGATTGCCCGTCGAACTGTTGTGTCGGGGGCCGATGTGAATCGGGCTGGTCTGACGGCGATGACCAGATCGAAAACGACCGCCATCAGGATGAATCTCCCGGCGATAGCGCTCCCGCCATCTCGGGCGGGTGTCAGAGCGTAGCCAGATCGGGAGCCGGTTTGGGCGGGCTGCTTCTTCTGTGCCTGTCGGTCCTCTTGCGCGGCAGGAAACTTGCGCCAAACAGGGAAAGACCATGAAGATCTGCCAGAATAGTTCGAGGAGGGAACCATGCGTTCCGTAATCCTGGTGATATTCTTGGCTGCTTTTTCCATCTGCTTGATTGGTACCAGCGCCTGCCGGGGAGAAGTAACCGCGGTTGATGGCGACCGGGACGCTGGTGGTGAAGCTGATGGCGACGCCAGTGGTGAAGCCGATGAAGACATGGACGGCGACGCTGGTGGCGACCTGGGCGGGGACAACCCGAGCACCGCGGACGACGGCGTAAGCTCTTCTGAAGGTGACCCGGGCGGGGATCCCGACCCGGCCGGGCCGGAGTGTGAGAATTGGCAGGCGAGGCACCCCGACTGGATCTTCTGCGATGACTTCGAGAGCGGGAATCCTGCGGTTGGAACGGGGAGCTACTTCGAATACGCCGACAACGGTGGCGACTTCATCGCGGTGGCAGGCGTGGGGTTCGGAGGATCGACGGGCATGCGCGTGCGCTGGCAGACCGGTGAGGTGGATGCCGGATCCCTGAAGTTAGCCTTTGGCCGCAACCCGAACGGCTACATGAACAAGGGCATCCGCGCCACCGAGGATTTCAGAGAGATCTACTATCGCATGTACCTCAAGATGCAGGATGGCTGGCAAGGCAATCCCGCCAAACTCTCGCGAGTCACGATATTCACAGCGCCCAGTGCCTGGGATCAGGCGATGATCGCTCACATTTGGAATGGGAGCGGCGACTACCTGAAGGTGGAACCGGTGCGCTGCGTCGACAGCAACAATCAGGTCAAGTGCCATGGCTACAACGATTTCGACAACATGGATTGGCTGGGCGGCCAGTCGAGCGTCACCCCGGTCTTTGCCACCGCGAATTCAGGACGCTGGCTTTGCGTGGAGGCCTACACCAAGCTCAACGACCCCGGCGCCAGCAACGGCGTACAAGAGCTCTGGATCGATGGAAGCTCCGAAGCACGCAAAGGCGGATTAGATTTCGTCCGCTCCTACCAGGACTATGGTCTCAACGCGGTCTTCTTCGAAAATCACTGGAACTCAGGTTCGGTCAAAGATCAGGAACGCTACTTCGACAACCTAGTCATCTCCACCACCCGAATCGGCTGTTTGTGAGGCCCGACCCCTTTACGCCTTAGACTTCCTTTTTATTGATCTTCCAATAATTCATTCACTAAACACGAATCAATTTTTCGACATTCTTCAATTTGGAAGCATTGACTCATAATGTCATCCGTGGTCTTTTTGCGAATCGGAACTCGATAGTAAGAATTGACCACGAGGGGATCAAAATGAAATCAAGTAGGGTGGAAAATAGGCTTCGCTTCATCATGTCACTGTTATTGGTTGCCACGATCGGCTTGGTCGTCTCTTCGGCCAAAGCCGCGACGCTCGTGGTCGACTCGGCCGCGGATGACTCTGACGCCAATCCTGGTGACGGCATCTGTGCCACTGCATCAGCAGAATGCACGCTCCGGGCAGCGGTCGAGGAGCACAACGCGTTAGGCGGCTCGAACGAGATCAACTTTGATATTTCCCCGCTCGCTTCTATCCAGCCGATGACGGTCCTGCCGGCGCTCAACAGCAATCTGGTGATCGATGGAACGACGCAAACTGGTTTCAGTGGCCAGCCGATCATAGTGCTCGACGGATCATTCGTGAGTGGTGTCAATACCGGGCTCGATGTGGACGCCGACTCGGAGATCCGGGGCCTGGTGGTCATCAACTGGCGGCTGGGAATCGCCCTCTATCGGGGAGGAAGCGCCACGGTCGCCGGAAACTATATCGGCGTGGATGCCTCGGGCAGTTCCTCTCAGCCCAACCAGTGGGGAATCGAATTCTGCAATTCGAACCACGTCATCGGAGGCCCGGACCCTGCCGATCGGAACGTCATCTCGGGAAATGCCGAGATCGGAATCTCGGCTGCCTGCCAAGACCCTAACATTAGCATCATCGGTAACTATGTCGGCACCGATGCGACCGGGACATTTGCCATCGCAAACGGGTTTGGAGTTTTCCTTGGACTCGGCGGGGGAGGGCGATCCAACTGGACCATCGAGAACAACTTGATTTCCGGGAATACGAACGGCGGCCTGAGTTTTGGGGGCGTGGGTGGCTTCGTCATCGGCAACTACATTGGAACAGACGTCTCCGGGACCTTTGCCATCCCCAACGGTGGTTCCTACGGCGCTATAGTAACTTGGTCCGAGGGCGGTGGAACCGGACCGGTCGTCGGAGGGACCGAAGCCGGCAAAGGAAATGTCATCTCCGGGAACCTCGGAACTGGGCTCCATGCGCATCTAAACGTCGTAGTGATGGGTAACTACATCGGAACGGCCTCAGACGGCGTAAGCCCGCTTTCGAATACCGGCAACGGGATCGAAGTGA
>JAUVBB010000490.1 GCA_030591445.1 Deltaproteobacteria bacterium
AGGTTCAAGCCCAGGTTGACCATGGCCGCGTGCTTGAGTCGCACCAAGACCGGTGGGGGGATCAAGCCGCCGGGACGATAAGCCAAAGCGGCGCCCGCGCCCAGGATACCCCACAAGGCGCCCGAGGCGCCTACGCTGAGGCTGGCATGGGACAGCAAGGCGCTGGCCAGGCTGCCGGCCAGTCCGGCCAGCCCGTAGAGCAGCAGAAAACGGCTGGCGCCCAACAAACGTTCCATGAATCCACCCAGGTAGATCAGCACAAACATGTTGGCCGCCAGGTGGCCCAGGCCGCCATGGAGAAACATCGAACTGGCCAGCCGCTGCCATTCTCCGGCCAGCACCGCGGTGGCCGAATTGGCACCCATGCGATACAAGGTGGGAATGAAATCGGCACCGCCCCAAAGCAGCTCGAGCCCAAAGATCAGGCTGCACAGAACGCAAAGCGAGTAGGTGGCCCAGGGTCGGATTTTGTGCAATTGCTGGCCAAAAGCGAACACCTGCTGGGCACTATCAGAACCAGGATCAACTGCCTGTACCAAGCGTGCCCGCAAATCCATGTCATCAGTCGGCGCTTGTTTGCTGATGACTTTCAATTGGCGGATCAAGGGGTCGAGGCGGGATGCATGTGGCCCTACCCAGAGCTTTTGGTCATCACCGATCTGCAGAACGATGACCTGACGCCGAAACATCAGGGTCGGTTGTACCTTGCGCAACATCTTATGCACTTTGGCATCGCCGCCTACCATCAGGATGGTTAGCCGGCCCGCTTTTAGCGCGGCCACGGTCTCGCGTAGGTGCTCAGCAAAGGCCTCGTCGTGTCCGGCTTGGTAGCGAAATACAATAGCGCGGCTGCCGTCGGCTAAAGACAGGGCGGCGCCATGGTCTGACAAACCCAGAAGCGAGGCCACCGGTTTATCCGTCAGTACCAGGCCGGCAAGAACTTGTTCGAATCGATCCATAGCCTCCTCATAGCAAAGATTCGCGCGAACTGCACGCCGTCTATCGCGCTTGATCCTTACCGACTTCGCGGGCACAATGGCCGCAGGTTACGGGAACAATCCCGTAAGAAAGGAAAACCAGATGAAGCAAATCGCGCTGTTCTCAATGCTGATGCTTTCCATCCCGTTTTCGGCCTGCCGGGCCACTACGGCTACCCCAGCAGCCACGGTCGCGGCCAAAGGGCCGGCGCTTGCCGCCGCCGCTGCTTCGCCCAAGGAGGTCTACATGGCTGCGAACCGTTTCGGTTTTCGCCTGGTTGATAAACTGGCCCAGGCTGATCCGGGTAAGAACCTCTTTGTGTCTCCGCTGAGCGTGGCCCAAGCCTTGACCATGGTTTTCAACGGAGCCACCGGTGAGACCGAGGTCGCCATGCGTCGCGCGCTTGAGCTGTCCGACTTCGAGCTAGGGGCCATCAACCGTGCCAGCGCCAAACTGACCGCGCGTTTGACCAAATTGGATCCCAAAGTGAGCATGGATATCGCCAATGCCGTCTTTTTGGCCCAAAAAATTGAACCACAGAAGAGTTTTTTAGCAACGGTGCGCGACCAATTCCAGGCCCATCTCGCGCGCCTGGATTTCGATAAGCCCGCCGCCGTCGACACGGTCAACGCCTGGGTCAAAGAGGCCACCCACGACAAAATAGACAAAATCGTCGACGACCTGCGCGGCTTGGTAATGCTGCTGGCCAACGCGGTGTACTTCAAAGGAAGTTGGACCCACGCCTTCGATCCCAAACGCACCCGCGAAGCTCCCTTTCAGGTGAGCGCCGATAAATCCGTCCCGGTTCAACTGATGAGCCAATCCAGAAAAAAATTCTCTTACTTCGAAGACAATGACTTGCAAGCAGTCAATCTTCCCTATGGCGATAAGAAATTCCACATGGCCGTGTTTTTGCCCAAAGCAGGAAAAACCCCCGCCGCGCTGCTAAGTCGCTTGGCCGGCGAAGATTGGGGCCAATGGACCGAACGATTCGCGCCCATGGAAGGCACCGTCTGGCTACCGCGCTTCGAACTCGAATACGAAAAGAAGCTCAACCAGGCCCTGTCCGCCCTGGGCATGGGCATCGCCTTTACCGGCAAGGCCCGCTTCGACAAGATCGCAGACGAATTGGCCATCAGTTTCGTCAAGCACAAGAGCTACGTCAAAGTAGACGAAGAAGGCACCGAAGCCGCCGCGGTCACGGTCGTGGGCATGCGCATAACCTCCGTCCAAATCGTCAAACGCTTCCACATGAAAGTCGACCGCCCCTTCCTCTTTGTCATCCACGAGCAAGAGACCGGCGCTGTCCTCTTCGTCGGCAAAATCCACAACCCCAAGGCCTGACCGGCGTTTTGCAGCGAAGATCGCAGGATATTGTCCCGCATGGGCGGTAGAAACCTACCTGTCGTGCGGAAACCAAATCGCATAACCAAAAATTTGGCCAACTGAATCACGTTTCTGTAGGGGCGCGTCGCGCGCGCCCGGTCGGCATTGGCCAAACCCCACCGAGATGCATAGGATACCAATAACAACCCCGGCCAATTGAATCACGTTTCGGTAACGGGTGCGGGGATCCTGTGTGGGATGGTTGGCATTGGCCGCACGGGCGCGCGCGACGCGCCCCTACGGAATTGTGACCCGGGACATTCGTGTTACTTGATATTTTGTCGAATTCTACGGTCTGGGTAACAAATACCGCGACAGAATGTCAGGTCAGAGCTGCGGCCAGAATAGCAACACCTAAGATTGATTCAATCATTCAACCATGTGGACGATCTCTTTGCCCTTGGTATGCAAGTTGCATTTCCTAACCTTTATCTGCTCGTGCTAGGCGAGTTAAATAATGATGACGGCAATCAAACAGGAGGGAATGCGATGAGTTCTACCATCAAGACAGCTGTGCTTTTTCTGGCCTTGACCATTTTCCCAGTAGCTTCGTCCTCGGCCTGGTCGACGGGAGAGCAAACGAAGAAACTGCGCCTGCAGTTCGAGGGTACGCCCTTAGTGAAAGCCGCCAAATGGATGAGTCAGAAGACCGGGCTGAACTTAATTGTCGAAGATAGTTTGCGCAATCTACAGATCACAATCTTTTCTGGCGCCAAGGTAAGCCAGGCCGAAGCCATCCAGGCTTTTTGGTCTGCCCTTAAAACCGAAAGACTCCAGGTCGAGAAAGAGGCAAACTTCTATCTCATCACCCGGGCCCGTAAGCCCCAGACCCATTCAGCCAAGTCCAACTCCCCAAGCATCAACGATGCCATCCAGCAACTGGACGAGAATACCTGGCGAGTCTCCGCGGTAGCGCTGAAAAACCGGGTAGAGAAAAAAACAGGAGTAATGATGCAGAGCCGCATCGTACCGTACTTCAAGGACGGGAAAGCCGAAGGCTTCAAGCTCTTCGCCATCCGACCCAATTCGCTCTATCAGCACCTGGGCCTGCGCAACGGTGACATCGTCTGCAAAATAAACGGGAAAACCATAGACAGTCCCCAGCGCGCGCTGGAACTCTATGCCAACCTAAAGCAGCATAAAACCATCAAGGTTGAAATCATCCGTAACGAAAAACCCCGGACCTTTTCCTATCAGATTGAGTAGAATCATATTTATTCGCTGTTTGCTGCCATAACTTCCTTCTGAAAATCCTCCCATTTTCGCATAGATGCCTTGATCGCGGATTCGGCAAAATTCTTGTTTTTGGTGCTTGACATAAAGTGGGGAATGGGTTAACTCATAAATATATGCAGTAACTCAAAAGAGGGTTACTAATGAAAATGAAAGAGGTGAGAGATGAGAAATGGAAAGAATGTCTTGGGTTCTGATCGAATCATGTTTGGTCTGGGTTCGTTTTTTCTGATGGCGATAATAGCTGCGGGATGTGGCGATGGTACGATTGAAGCTCGTTCGGGGGCTTCGGTGTCTCAGATGCAGGGAGCGGTAACGGATGAGGCTGACATGGATTGCTTGGTGGTGCTGCGGTCGGTGAGCAGGATTCCGAATGGTCCAGGATACGAGACGACTTGCGATCTGGGTATTGATTCAGGTGGCAGCTGTCTCTATGTATGGGAAGGCTTCGTCGATCTGAGCTCGGAGCGGGCCGGGGCGATGGGGCCGGTTGAGGTTCTGGTGCGTACTAGCATGTCGCAGGGTGAGTGGTTTGCGGTTGAGACGAAGAGGATGGGCGAGTCGGAAGGCTATGTGCATTATTCGTTTTTGATTGCCAGCCATACGCCGGCGGCAGGTATGAGTATGACCAGCCTCAACCGGACCACCATCGACCTGATTCCTCTGGTGCATGGGCCGGATGGACAACTCATCTGGGATCACAACCGTATCGACGACCCGCTGGGTTCCTATCACTTGAATTTAGACAACATGTGGTCGCTGGACGATGATGCCGCGGTTTGCATGCCGGCAGTGGTGACCGAGCCGGAATACGTTCTGAGCTATCCGGATTTTGCCGAGACTTTGGTAGACGGGCCGGTCCAGGCCGGGGGCACGGTGAAGGTTCGCTATGATGGTCGGCGCTTGCGTGAGACGCAGCCCTGCATGGGTAGCCATGGGCCGGTCTCGGCCACCACGGTCATGATGGGCTGGGCCTTCGACGGTAACCATAACGATATTCACAATACCCAGGTTGAATTCTACGCCGAGAAATACGGCTATTTGTGCCAGGGCGAAGAGCCTTGCATTGAGGGCAAGATCGACGAGCCGGTGATCGACATTCCGCAGGGGACCCAGAGCATGGAGATGTGGTTCTATTGCGTGCCTAGCTTTTCTTCTACCGGCAACTTGTATTTCGATTCCAACTGGGGCCAGAACTATCGTCTCGACGTGGTTGATAGTTCCCGCACGGTGGACTGGGCTGGTAACTGGGAACTGCACGCCGCGCGTTCGAGCTTCCGATTCGATTTGCCAGAGCCCTATGTCTATACCGGTTTTACCAACATGGGCTATTCCATCC
>JAUVBB010000455.1 GCA_030591445.1 Deltaproteobacteria bacterium
CTAATTCATCAGTACGCAGTTGCGCAGGTTTCCACGGAGGCGTCCAAGCTGACGCCTGAGTAGGAGCCCTTTCCGTAGATCAAGATGTGCCAAACGCCTGATCCACTCATGTTACAAGTGTGATTGGAACCGTCATCCATATCTTCACGAATGCAGTCGGCGACGGGAGTACTATACTGTCCTCCTCCAATGTACGCTGTTGGTACTGGTGGGCTGCCCAGTTTTACGTAGAGTCGTGCAAACTGGGAGTAAGACCCCACGGTTTCGACTACCGCGTTGGAGCCGGTGATTTCGTAGCGGCGATAGGAATTGAATGCTCCATCGAGGCCGCTCAAGCTGATGTCTTCGCAGCTACCGCCACCGTCATCGGCGCACTCGCCGCAGTCGGCGGGACAGTTTTCACAGTTTTCGTTGGAGTCGCAAGTGCCGTCGCCGCAGGAGGCCGGGCAAGCGCCGCAGTCACTGGAGCAAGATGAGCAGGTTTCGTCACCGTTACAGGAACCGTCGCCACAGTACGGATCACAGGTGCCGCAATCGACGGCGCAGTTGGAGCAGGTCTCGCCAGTGTCGCAGTTGTTGTCACCGCAGTAAGGATCCGGAGCCGTGCTGCCATCGTCGCTGCAGGAACTCAAGGAGGCATTCAGACTGACGCCGTCGTGCACGCCGTTGCCCCAGACCAGGATATGCCACTCACCGGTACCGGAGCAGCTAAGACTCTCATCGGCGTCGTAGTTGTCGGACTTGCAGTCATAATTCAATCTATCGGGATCGCTGCCCAGTTTCACATACAAGTGGACCCAATCACCGGTCTGACCATCGGTGCTGGCGGTGATGTTGGTGCCGTTCATGATGTAACGATGGAAGGTATTGAACCCGCCGCCGAGACCAGTCACGACCAGGTCGTCACAATCTCCGCCGGTTCCGCAGGCGCCGCAGTCGCCAGGGCAGCTGGAGCAATCTTCGGTACCATTGCAGAGATCGTCACCGCAAGCTACCGTAGGCGGCGCGCTGCCGATGACCTGCAGGAGTTTGTTGGGCGATCCGGTACCCGCGTTGTCGACCTTGCCGGTAACGGCACCGTTGACCACGGCGCTGAAAACGGTGGCGGGAGAGGCGTCGCCATTGCCCTGCAGATAGAGCGCGACCACGCCGGCCACGTGCGGGGAGGCCATTGAGGTGCCCGACATGGTACCGCTGGCGGAAGTGCTGGTATTAAGCGCCGAGAGGATGTTGGTACCCGGGGCAAAAACGTCCACGGCGTAGCCGTAATTGGAGAAAGAAGATCTGTCGTCGTCGTTTTCCGTCGAGGCCACGGTGATAGCGTTGTTTATCCGGGCGGGAGATCCGGTGACCGCAACGTTTTCATTGCCTGCCGCAACCACTACCGAGATACCAGAATTGATGGCGGCGTTGACCGCAGCGTCCAAGGTAGTCGATGCGCTGCCACCCAGACTCATATTGATCACGGCCGGCATGACGCGATTACTCTGCACCCATTCAACGCCGGCGATAACGTCGGTCATCGAACCCGAGCCTTCGCAGTTCAAAACCCGAACCGAATGCAAGGTCACTTGCTTGGCGATTCCATATGTACTGCCGCCAATGGTACCCGCTACGTGGGTACCGTGTCCGATGCCACAGCCGGTAGTAATACCGCCGATACCATCGCCTTGACCATCTGAAACGCTTACTTTGTCAGCGCCGGTTTGTACGCGCCCGCTAAACTGACTATGGGAGCGCAAGATACCAGTGTCAATAATGTAAGCATGGACGCCGGCGCCGTTGGCGGTGTAGGTAAATTGTGAGTTGAGGGGTAAGCTGCTCTGATCGATGCGATCCAGGCCCCAGGGTGCGCTGTACTGGGTGGTGCTGGCATATACGTAACTGTCCTGCTCGACCAGCTTCACGTTAGGATCATTCGCCAGCGCGACGGCTGCATCCCGGCCCATCTTGGCGGCAAAGCCTTTAATGGTATTCGAGTAAACATGAAAGATCTGAGCCTTGATGTCGTTGGTGCGTAATAGCTCTTTGGAAGCTGCTCTCATGTCTTGGGCCCGAAACAGGGGACTCAACGAACCTTCTATCACCCGCTCGTCCTTGAACTGTACGATGTAACGATCGGGGATGCGAGCGTCGTTAATGAGGATACCATCGGGGTCTACGATCATTCCGTCGAACACGCTGCCGGGAACAATTTCGCTATCGGGAAGCATCATATCTAACTGATCCGCACCCACCTGGGTCTCATCAAACGGTGCCATATTATCCAGACAACCAGAAATTGATACTGCCATCAGAATCATCATCGTTGCCAGAATTCGAACTGCCCTATGGGTAGTAAGCATGGCACTCCCTCCTCTTTCAGCTGGTTGAATGTAATGCATCCCCAAGCGACACGTTTTGTTTCGCAAGAACGATGCCAAAAGTTGCATAATTTTTTTACATTACTTTACAGTCACTTAGGTGTTTTTGTTCTCAAGCATGGCCGCAGGAATCTCCACCAGACGACACTATTAGTTGCCCCAACTTGGACTGATTCTGATAAATTGATGAAAATACTAGCGTTTTAAATTCAACCCACAGCAACCGTTTGTTGCGAATCGTCAAGCAAAATACTCTTCCTAGTTGATATACATTATAAGTACTGGAAAAATATAAACTATCTCCAGCAACCACAAGTTGCCGTCTCTACTCACCTGCTAAACTTATGCTGGCGTTGTAATAAGATCTCATTGATTTGGAAACGGCGGTTGACGCCCAGGAAATGGGATTTAGCTTTACTCAAAGTCTATGCGTTACGCAGGTTAATACCGCACGGGCAGATTCATTTCCTACACAGGTGGCAAAAAAAGGGGGAAGAGAAATGTCTGAGAAAAGTGCTGTGTCCTCAGGGCTTAAGGTGCAATACGTTTCCCGTTTATTTCTAGCGATACTGGTTTGCCTGGTCACGCTGCCAAGTGGCGCGGCCTTGGCCGACCAGCACCGAAGCGTGCTGCTGGAACCCAACGGAGTTGACGACACGAGTGCGCTTCAAGGCGCCCTCGACAACTGCGCGGCCTTACCCGGCCAATGCCATATCCGGCTAGCCGAAGGCGTATTCCATACCGCGCCGCTGGTAGCCACCGGATTTGTCGGCTCCATTCGGGGTGCCGGCATGGATCTGACCACCATTCGCCCCCCGGCCGGCGTCGTGCTTCATATCACCAAAGCCTTTCCCTTCAACACCGTCGATCCCACACCCGCGGATCCCTGGCCGGCCCTGATCAGCTTCATAGAGAGCAAGGTCCACCTCAGCGCCTTGACCGTGGAACTGCCCGCCGACACCAAAATCGACGGGTGGTACCCGGTATGTATGGTTAGCAACGACTTGTTTCCGGTCATGTCCACCGCCATCTGGGCCACCAGTCGCGGAGAGAGCGAGTTCATCATGCGCGATGTGGCCATCATCGGCGCCGAGGATCCCGGCTCGGAATGGATCTACGTCATGCTCCAGAGCTTAGTCCTGGGCGGTTGGCTTCTGCCCGCGGACTACACCGATCCTTGCACAGATTGGCTTCCGGCCAGTGGCACCATCGTACTCGATAACAACGTGTTCGAGACCGCCTGGGCCGCCGCCTACGGGGAGAACATGACCGATGCGAACATCCGTTTCACCCATAATCAGACCCGGGACATGCTGGTCGAGCCCTTTTCGTTTTACAACTGTCACCGATCCAAAGTAGTCGTGGCCCACAACCAGATCGAGTCCATATACGGACCGGGCTTGTTTTTTCTCCAGAATGCCTACCTCGCCGCCGACGCCCCGTCGAAGGAAGACACAGAATTCCACCTATTCAAGAATCACATCACGGTGGGCGAATACGGATTTGCCGGTATCTGGTACCGGGACGACCGGTCTATGCCAACTACGACCGTGAACATCCATCACAACGATATCAGCATGGGGGCAGAGACCGTGGCCGGAATCGGAGTGGTGCAGGCAAGCGGGGCCTCCGTGCAGAGCAACCGAATAGCGGGCGCCCCGCAATTTGGCCTGGCGGCAATGGGCAGCACGGATTGCCGGCTGGGCATGAATGACCTCGACGACCTGAGCCCCAGTGTCGCCCATGTACTCCTCGATGAGGGAAGCAGCGACTGCCGAGTGGTGGTCCGTGACGCTGAGCTAGTCTTGGATCTTGGCACCAACAACACGATTATCTACCATTAGACTGTCTTCTTTTTGGTTCTCAGGCGCTCTAATCGCACAAAGGCTCAGTTGTCAGATCGACCAGTGGCTCATCGAGAGTGCAAATTTTGATACCATCGTTGTACTGCACACCTTGGGCAACATCACCGCTGGCATACATTCCCCAGTGGGCGCGTTGCAGGTGGGTGCCCGGGTAGGTCGCCAAGCTAGGGATCTCGGCACGCATAACCGCCACCCCATCCTGCCAGACCTGCACGAAGCCGTTGCCGACGCCATACTCGAGATAGGCCGTGAAACGCACCCAGCGGTCGCGCGGAAAGTCGGGCTGCGGGGTAGGGCCAATGTATTCGCCGCTCGATGGGGAGACGTGGGCGAATTCAAGTTTGGAATCGCGCACGGACATGGTGTGCAAGGCCCATTTATCAGGATGGCCATTGCCCCAGGTCGCAAAGTGAATCCAAGCCGAAGAACTCATCTGCGCATAATCAGCTTCCAGATAAACCCAGAAAGTATTGCTGACCGGCGTTGGAAAATCACAATGAAGCACCGGATAGGCCCGATGACTTTCCGCCGCGCTGCCGATAATCCACCCTTTGTAAACGTGATCGCCAAACAAGGGGGGAACGCTTCCGTCGAGGCCGTCAATGGTCCAGGCCGAGACCCGCCCGGCCGGCATCGAGCCATCCGCGGACCAAGAACCACTGTCGTAATCAAGCCACTCACCCGGAAACCCCGTCTCGAAACCGCTGTGCCACACGAGGGTACCTGCCGACGTCACCCCAGTATCCCCGCCGACATCATCCCCACCGTCTGGGGCATCGCCGTCCCCCAATCCATCCACACCATCATCCGCACCGTCTGCCCAATCCCCATTGGCAGAACCATCGTCCCCGCTTGGCAGCAAATCGCCACCATCGCCTCCGTCCGCCAAATCCAAATCACCCCCCGGCGCGCCGATCTCACCTTTGTTACACCCGCCCGCAAAAATACCCAGCCCAAGCACCAAGCCTGCGATGACTCCTGGTCTAATCATGCCTACCATTGTATCTCAATTCCGGAATGCGCTTCACATCTATGGGGATAAAGCCCAACCGCACTCTTCTTCAACTATTGGCAGCAACCAGGAGTCACAAATGTCAGGGTGGGCAAACTCTTTTATCAAACTACCTTGCTGTAAACATTTGCAGGCAAATTTGTCTACATCAGGAAGGCACTCGACTCGATACTCGTAGTCATCATCCCTATCACAGTCCCACTCATACCAACATTCCGTGACCGGCGAGCCTACAAGATTACCTTGGGAACTACAAAAACCACCAGTGTCATCTCCTGAGCATGAATTAGCGATAAATGCCAAAGCGATAATCAGGACCTGAATAACTCTCGTCATCATTGATACGCTCTCCTATTGGCC
>JAUVBB010000060.1 GCA_030591445.1 Deltaproteobacteria bacterium
CCAATGGCTGCATCCACCTGGCCGTCAGCCAGTGCATCCGGAATAAAATCAGCCCATTGAAAATTCCTGACCTCTATTGACCCGCCAAGGTCGTGCTTCTCGTACGCGCAGCTCTTCGGTGCCGTATTCATTGGCGTACAAGTGATTGGTGTTGAGCACGCTGGTCATGTGGATGCGCTTGCGTTCTTCTTCGCTCATATCTCTGAGCGCTTGGTAGAAACTCTGCGGGCCCAGGTAAAAGCCGCCGTGGATGAGAATTTCGTTTTTTAGCTTGCACCCCAGGCAGGTTTCGAAAATGCGGTTGCGATTGGCTTCATCGCCCAAGTCGGCGGGAATTCGGTCGCTTCCGTTTTGGATAAAGCCGTCTTGGTACGAAAGCTCCGTTTTGAAGATGCCGAATTTTTGCAGGAAGTCGAAGTCTGCTTGGGTCAGCTGCGCTTGGATGGACCCCATGTCCAGCAGGGCGGAAACCGTCTCGGGGTAGACCTGGTCGTTGAGCCGGCCCTGGTTGCACAATGTTTGCAGGCCTTCGTGATTGTATGACTTGCGTTTGATGATCCCGCTTTTCATCAGGTGCAAATAACCGTCGACCAACATCTCGGTAGAGCCGAGCAAACCCTGTTCGAAAGGCTCTACCCCGCCGAGGCTGTCGATCGACTCGCCAAACTTGTCGCGGATGCCGGCTTCGGCGAAAAGTTTCTGGTAAGTGTCGTTGTGCTCTTGGCGTATTTGCAGCCCGTAGCACAAAGCATCGCCCAGCGAGCCGATGCCGATTTGCAAGGTGCCCCCGTCCTTGATCAAGCTGCTGGCATAGAGGCCGATCATGAAATCGGTGGTGGTTACGGCCATCTTGGGTGCGCCGAAGAGCGGAAAGTCGAGATCGCGGTTGTCGATAATGCCATGGAAGAAATCGGGCTCGACCACGGCGTCGCCGTACATGAAGGGCAGGTTTTGGTTCACCTGGGCCAGAACGGCAACGGGGCGCCCGGTCTCTTGTTCTTGTTTGCGCAGGGCTTTGGCCACGTCCAGGGTTACATCCGGGTTGCAGCTCAAGCTATAGCGGGTCTGGCCGTCGACTTCAGCACGGCAGACCATTTGGGCTACCACGTTGGCGCCGCTTTCCAGGATATCGCGATAGGCGTGGGTGTAGTTGGAGCTAACGTAGTTTTGTTGGGCGTGGCGCAGGTTAAGGTAGGCGCCGGCCTTGGTATAGAACTCTTTGACTTGAACATTGGGGGGCAAGGCGTTCTTGCGCATGTCGAGCACATAGTCCAAATCGATATAACCGCCAAAGACTCTTTCCACAAAGGGTTCTAAGAAACGCCGCTCGAGATCGCTGCCCCAGGTCGGCCGCTCCAGGGACAGGGCGGTGGAAATGGTGAGATCTATCTCTGGATCTTCCTTGGCTCGGCGATAGAATTCATTGACCAGCTGATTTGGTTTGCCCAGCCCCAGCGGAAGACCCAAGACAATTTTCTTGCCTACCTTGGCGATCACCTGGTCTGCGCATTCTGCCACGCTGCCGTAATTCTTCGCATTCAGATCGCTCATCGACCACCCTCCATGAAATATATGATTTTTGGCATCAACAAGGTTTATAGATTTATCAGCTCAGAACCGTCCGGAGCAAGAGAAAAACCTTGCGAAAGGAAAGCAGGCCAAGGACCAAACAGAGCAAGTAGAGATTGCCGTTGCTGGTTCCGGGCGGGCGGGCGACGCTGGCACAGCCGCCGGTAATGCTGCATTGGTCGTCTTGTTGGCATAGGGCCTTTTGGCAGGTCATGCAGCCGCCACAGGAGCTGCCTTCAGGTAGGGCCTGGTGGGTACAGCCCAGCTCCGGGTCGCAGGCATCCTGGGTGCAGAGATCGTCATCGTCGCAATCGGCGGTGTTTTGGGGAATGCAGAGGCCGTTTTGGCAGGTCGAGGGACCGCACAAACCGCCGCCGCATTCGTCTCCGTAGGGCAAGTCCAGGTTGATACAGCCGGTCAGGGCATCACAGCTGTCTTCGGTGCAAGGGTTGTGGTCGTTGCAGTCGGTGTCCGGCCCCGCGGTGCACACCCCGGCCAGACAGCTTTCTAACCCGTTGCACAGATCATCGTCAGGACAGGGCTCGGCGTCGGTCACCGCTTTGTGCAGGCAGCCTTGCTTGGCGTCACAGCTGTCTTTGGTACAGGGGTTGTCATCGTTGCAGTCGGGGGCTTCGGCGGCGACACATTCGGCCAGTAGGCATTTTTCCTCGCCATTGCAAGCGTCGCCGTCGGAGCAAGAGGTTCCGTTGGCTGCCGGCCCGCAAGTGCCCAAGGCGCCGGGTGCGTTGCAGGCCAGACAAGTTCCCTGGCAGTCGGATTCACAGCAAACACCGTCCACGCAATGTCCCGCCAAGCAGGTAACGGCATCCACGCATGGCGCGCCCAATTCGCCGCCGACAAAATCGCCAATGAAGGCTTGGAAGGCGTCTACCTTGGTGGAGCAACCGAAGTACTCACATTTCTCATCGCCATAGGAGGTGACGCCGGCCACGTACTCTTGGCCATTGCGTAAGACAAAGGCCGGGCCGCCGGAATCTCCGTGACAAGTGCCGCCCAAGGCCTGATCGCCACAGATGGTGTTGGCCGAAGCCGGGTAACCGGGACCGACAGTGCAGCCCGAAGGATTGGTACAGATCCAGCTTAGATCATTGTCGATGGTAAGTTTGACCCCCGTGGAGCCGGTTTCGGTTTCGCCGAAGCCCACGTACTCGAGTGGTTGGTATAGATCCGCGGAAACAATCGCCAGCGAAGAGGGTAGGTAGGGAATCGGCACGACGCCGGCTGGCGGTGCGGAGCTCAATCGCAACAAGGCGATGTCGTTGGTTACGGTGTCGTAGTTGTAGCCGGAATGGACTTTGAGCTCTGATACTCTTCTTTGATCCGCCTGGTTGAGGTTGGCACCAAAATACACGGTGTAGTCAGAAGCGCGGTAGCCATCGACGCAGTGGGCCGCGGTCAGAATGACCTCTGACGAGATGAGGGTTCCCGTGCACATATAACCACCGAAACGCATGGCGACCACGGCCATATGGTCGGGGTTGGTGTCAATCTCGCCGTTGATGATGGGGAGGCCGAGGGTCTTGAATTCAGGTGCCATTGGTTCGCAGGCAGGCAGCGCCAAGCAATACAGAACAAACACCATGGCGCCGGTCATTGCCCCAGATTTCCCAAAAAAATATGGAAAATTAAGGCATTTCTTCATGTCGGTTTGCTCCTTCACCCCCAGTTTAGCAGCAAGAAATCGGCGCTATTGATAATTATAAGACAAACGAGGATTTAATGAAATACGGGCACCGGGAAGTTGGCTGGGGGGTTTGGGAATCGGAGAAAAACCTTTAGTTGGCGGCTGAATCGTGGCAAAGCCATCAAATGGCAAGGAGGGAGAAACCATGTGCAGGCTGACTATTTTTACCGGTTCCGTGATTTTGTGTTGCTTGCCTTTGTCGCCGGCCTTGGCCTGTCTCAGCGATGATGGCTGTCTGATGGCCGAAAACCTGCGGGCGGAGCTGGAACCTGCCGAAGCTTGTATTATCCTGCGGATTGATTCCGAAGTATGTGATTGCCAAAGCTGGGTTTCTCTGGAGAACAATTGCAGTGTCAACTTCAAGGCGCAGGATTTCACCTTTGGCAAGTGCATGATCGACGGTCAGGTGAAGATTGATTGTCCCACCGTTATATCGCCCGGATCGTGGGGCAGCGTGTTTTTTCCTACTAGCGAATCCTTTGCGCTCGGTGCCCACGAAGAAAACCTGCACCTTGCCTTGTCTGGAAACGAGATTATCTTGGCCGTAAACTATGATCTGGCCGAAGTGGAAACGGGCTGTGCATGTGGGCGCCAGGCACAAGGCTGGTCGGGCCCTGGGCTGGCGCTATTGCTGGCGGCGCTGATGCTCAGCTTGCGGGTACGCAGACCGGGCTGTTGATCCCGGTTACCATTTGACAGCTGTATTTTTCGCGGCAGGGTGCCTGGCCAGAGGCGCAGCCTTTCAGGCAGAGTACGATGGGCTGCGGGCGGGCGGTCGAGAAAAACTCCAAGCAATGGCCGTCATCCGGACATTCGTGATCCAGGGAGCAGTCGCGCGTGCAATAGCCGCTCGGGAAGGAAAGTCGGCAAACGAGTTCGCCACATTCGGCGTCGTTGTGACAGCAGGATCCGAGCCGGGCTGATGGATAGCAGGTCTCGTCGTCTCCGCAGGAAGACAGGCAAATAAGAAGGATAATAGGTATGAGGTGTTTTGCAATTCTCATGGCTCGAGCGACGACTTTATCACGAAAATCGGCGCCGCCAAAAGAAACAAAGTACAAACCATAGCAAGAAGGTGCTGCCCGCGCCTGCAGAGGGTCGCGCAGTGATGCTGGCACAGCCGGCGGTGATGACACATTGGTCGTCTTGTTGGCACAGGGTCTGCTGGCAGGTCATGCAGCCCCCGCAGCTGCTTCCTTCGGACAGGGCCTCGTGGGTGCAACCCAACTCCGGGTCGCAGGCATCTTGGGTACAAGGGTTGTCATCGTCGCAATCGGCGGTGTTCTGGGGAATGCAGTAGCCATCTTGGCAGGTGGAAGGTCCGCATAAGCCGCCGCCGCAATCGTCGCCGTAGGGTAGGTCCAAGTGGAGGCAGCCGGTGATGGCATCACAACTGTCTTCGGTGCAAGGGTTGTGGTCGTTGCAGTCGGTGTCCGGTCCGGCGGTGCAGACCCCCGCTTGACAGCTTTCTTCCCCGTTGCACAGGTCCTCATCAGGGCAGGGGCTGGCGTCGGCCACCGCTTCGTGTACGCAGCCTTGCTTGGCGTCACAAGCGTCTGCGGTACAGGGATTGTCATCGTTGCAGTCGGGAGCCTCGGCGGCGACACATTCGGCCAGTAGGCATTTCTCCTCTCCGTTGCAAGCGTCTCCATCCGAGCAGGAGGTGCCGTTGGGTGCTGGCCCACAAGTGCCCAGGGCATTGCAGGCCATACAGGTTCCCTGGCATTCGGATTGGCAACAAACGCCGTCTACGCAGAGACCGGAAAGGCAGGTGCCGGCATCCGTGCAGGGCGAGCCTAACTCGCCGCCAACGAAATCACCGATGAAGGTCTGGAACTCGTCTACCTTGGTAGAGCAGCCGTAGTAGTCGCAATATTCGTCGCCGTAGGAGGTGATGCCGGCTACGTACTCTTGGCCATTGCGAAAAACAAAGGCCGGTCCGCCGGAATCTCCGTGACAAGTGCCACCCAGGGATAGATCGCCACAGATAGTGTTGGCCGAAGCCGGATAACCCGAACCGACGGTGCAGCCCGAGGGGCTAGTGCAGATCCAGTTCAGATCACTGGTGATCGTTAGTTTGACTCCCGCGCTGCCGGTTTCCGTTTCGCCGAAGCCCACGTATTCGAGTGGTTGGCTCAGATCCGCGGAATCAATTGCCAGCGATGGGGGCAGGTAGGGAATCGGAACAATGCCAGCCGGCGGCGGTGAGCTCAAGCGCAGCAAGGCGATGTCGTTGGTGACGGTTTTGAAACTGTAGCCGGGATGGACTTTGAGCTCGGATATTCTTCTTTGTTCTGCTTGGTTGAGGTCGGCGCCGAAATACACGGTATAGTCAGAAGCGCGGTAACCATCAACGCAGTGAGCCGCGGTCAGAATGACTTCTGGAGAGATGAGGGTGCCCGAGCACATGAACCCGTCAAAGCGCAGGGCGACCACGGCGTTATGGTCAGGGTTGGTGTCAATGGCGCCATTGATGATGGGGAGGCCGAGCGTCTTGAATTCTTGCTCTGTTGGCCCGCAGGCAGTGAGTAGGCAGCAAGAAAGCAGTGAAAGCATCAACACGGTGCGCCGTCGTAAAAGCAGCAATAGAACCAGGCCGGATAGCCACAGACCGGCAGGCGATGAGCCGGCGCTTGCGCACCCGTAGTTTGCGGAATTTCCTGCCGACAGATCCTGGCCTTCACTACCGGTTGCCGTGGGTGCGGTTATTTCTACCAGCAGCCAATCGGTAGCGGTGGCGTTCTGTTCGTCCATCACCACCAATTCGATTTCGTGTTCGCCGATGGAGAGCGTTAGTTCGGCCACTTTGCTGGTGGCCAGAGTTTGGCCGTTTTCACGCCATAGATAGCCGGCCAAGCGGCCGTCCGGATCGTAGGATCCGGAAGCGTCCAGGGTGACCATTGCCTCGCCAATGTCCAGTTCGTCTTCCACGCTGAAATCCGCTCCGGCATCGGCCACCGGCAGACAGTTGTCCTCGCCGCAATCGGGACGATCGATCACGGACTCTTCCGTGCCCAGGAGACGAAAGTCATCGGCTTGTACCTCGAGCAGGGAAGGCGAGGGCTCCTTGCCATTGAAGCGGACTTTGAACTTGGCCAGATGGACGATGCTTTCCTGGTAGGGATTGTCCTGGGGCGCTTCGATGAAATAGAGCAGGATGTTGTTCTCGCCGGCCGGATGACCGTCTACCGCTAGGGTTTCCATGACCCGGACATTGCTCACTCGGAAGTCGTAGCAGTTTTGGTTGCCGGTTTGTTGGTTGACGTAGTCGTAGACATAGGCCAATTCCTCGCGGAATTGATTGTCGTTGCGATTGGGATCCATGTGCGTCGAAAGTTCCACCAGGTTGCTGAAGCCGTCGACATCATAGTCTTCGTTAGCGTCCCAGGTGGTGCGGCCCAGATTCCACAATACTTCCAGCCGGTCGAGCATGTGATCGGGGTTGCTTTTTCCCTCGGCGTCGGCGTCACTGTCCGGGTTTTTTGGATCTAGCGAGAGCCATTTTTCCTCGCAGTCGGTCAAACCGTCTCCGTCGCTGTCGGTCGTCTGCTCGGCCAAAGTGCAATCGCAATGAACCGGGTCGGTCTCCCAACCAGGGGTCAAGGGATCCCAGCGGGCATATTTGACTTCCATCAGGTCCGAGCAACCGTCGCCGTCGGTGTCGATGAGAGTAGGGTCGGTGCCGAGTTGTTCCTCTTCGATATCGGGCAGCCCATCGGTGTCACTGTCGATGAGGTATCCATTGAGACTGGGCCGGGTATTGAGATTGGTTACCAGCACTGGGAAATAGGCTCGATAGTCGCGCGAGATGGCGGTGACGTCGAAGTCGCTGAAATCGATGGCGTCACCGTTTTCGAAGTTCTTGAACTGGCCTTCGCCCAGGCGGGCCATTTCTTGTAAAAGCGAGATGGCGGCAGCGTTGGGCAGGTCGCCGTCCTGCAAATAGGAGGTGTGCAAGGTGACTTCGCCGGCGGCCGGGCTGCCCTGTTCCAGGGCCTTGAGTTGTTCCACCGTGGAATAGATACGGGCATACGGTGCTTCCTCGTCGGTGGGCTCGCCGTCGGAGAGAAAGAGCACGATGTAGCGCGTTCGAATGGCCAGGATTGGATCTTCATCCATGTCGTTGGCGATGGCTGTTACCGCTGTCGACAAAGCGCCCACGTAGGGTGTCCAGCCGGCCGGCTGATGTTGCGCATCGGCCAAGGCATTGTCCAGCGTGGGTCGATCGCGAGTGAAAGTCGGGTTGGTGGTCAACAGGAAGGGTTCGCCATCTTGAAAGCGTTCCACGCCAAAATAGGTTTCCGGGGTGTCGATCAGGGCATCGATTAGTTCCCGCGCCGCCGCCAAGCGTCTGAATGTCGGGTCCGATCCGGCCATGGATCCGGAGTCATCCATGATAAAAAGTATCTTGACCGGAAATATCAGGCTTTCCGGTTCCGAAGCGCAATAGGTGCCTTCGATGACAATCTTATCCTCGGGCAGAGGCGCCGGCGGATAGAGACGAAAGACATCGGATTGGGTACAGGCTGCTCCCAGCGAAACCCACACCCAAAAAATTGCGCATACCACAGCCCGCAAACGTCCAGTAAGTACTGGATAATAGGTATTTTTCATCAAGTTTGGTTTTTCATCATTCATCCCCCCAATAAAAGAGCAAGAATTGGGCCATATAGGCACGATTCCATCATCTATTGATAATAGCTTGATAAATAAGACATTAATAGTGCGTGAGGGGAAGGTGATATATCTGCTATGTGACAATGTGGCACACGGAAAGTGCTGCAATTTCAGTTGCTATCCTAGGACTAGACTATAGGCTTGATAGCTCCTTGAAACTCGAGAAACTGAAAGTGGTCACTGTTGTGACCATCAGACTCGTTATTCCGGGAGTCTCCACCCTCGCATTGGTCGCCAGGCTATCGCCAAGGCCAAAAACCAGAGCCAAATGAGCCCAGAATGATGGCCGCCGGCGCTTACGCAGCCACTGGAAGAGGGCTGTGCTTGGCAGACCGCGGCGGTGCCACAGTCTTGGATATCGGCGCAGTCAATCAAGCCGTCGTGGTCGTCGTCGAATTGGTTGGCGCAGTCTTCGGCGGGCTGGGCGCAGGCCTGATTGCTGGCGCAATCCGGATCCAGGCAATCGGCCAAGCCGTCGGCGTCATCATCGATGCCGTTTTGGCAATTTTCGGCACTGCTTTGGCAAGCAGCATCATTGACACAATCCAGGTCCTGACAATCGGTATAGCCGTCGCCATCGTCATCCAAACCATTTTGGCAGACTTCGGCCGCGGCTTGGCAACTTGGCGCGTTCGCGCAATCAGGATCCAGACAGTCGACGAGACCGTCGCCGTCGTCGTCGCTGCCATTGACACAATTTTCGCTAGCCGTTTGGCAAGCAGCGTCTGCGCTACAGTCCGAGTCTTGGCAGTCGATTTGACTGTCACCGTCGTCATCGACGCCGTTTACGCAATTCTCAGGCGTGGTTTGACAGGCAGCGTCAGCCGCACAGTCTGAGTCCAGACAATCGATCTTGCCGTCACCGTCGTCATCGATGCCGTTGTCACAGCTTTCGTCGACCACGCCGATATATTCGGCAATCCAATCGGCAAAGTAGCTCACGTCAGTGCTGACACCGTATTTTACGCATGGTTCATCGCCATAAGAGGTCGCGCCGGCGACATACTCTGTACCGTTTCGAATGAGAAAGGCAGGACCACCGCTGTCGCCGCGGCAAGGGCCGCCGGGGTTTTCTAGAAAACCGAAGGTGTATGGCTCAACAACTTCCCCTACCATGGTACAACGGCTGGGGCCCGGGCAAACCAGTTCTATGTTGCCGAAGACATGCAATTTGACTCCCGAGCTACCGGTCTCGGTTCGGCCAAAGCCGGCAAACTCGACACTTTCGTCTTCGTCGGCGGTGGTCAGTCCGAGACTGGCCGGCAAGTACGGGATGGGTGTGATTCCGGCCGGGGCCGGTTCTGTTAAGCGAATCAAGCCGATGTCATAGTCACCTACTGTAAAGTCAAATTCAGGATGATCCAGCGGATCCGTGCCGGTGATGGTGGTGCCGGTACCGCCAAATTCGGTCCCGAAGAACACTTGCACTGGATCAAAAGCACCTCCCCACCTGGCCAACATTGCACAATGGCCGGCGGTCAAGATTACGTCCGGCGTGATCAAAGTACCGGTGCAAAACAAGTCCCGCGAATTGTTCGACAGTGCCACCACCGCCATGTGATCCGGATTGGTGTCCGGATCGCCGTACATGATGGCATCCCCTTGCCGACCGAATTTATCGAAAGCATCTCCCGCTCCGCAAGCACCCAGTTGCAAACCTAAAAAACTTACCAACACAATTGCCAAACTACTCTTCATATCAAAGCTCCCATCCCCTCCACGCAGGCACCAAACCAGCACCCGCTACCCTAAAGAATTTCACTCAAAAAGGAAAGCGTGAAGGAAAGGCAGATCTCGCAAAAAGCGACAAAAAGATCATACAGCTACCGAACCAGAAGACACCGCTGACGAAGATACCGCAATTATGCAAATATCTTGTGGTTCTGGCACATCTCTTGCTTATACTCTTTGGGAAATGGCTGGGGCAACTTATGGCAAGCACGTTGGTTGCGGGAGGACATGGCAATGTATATGAACTTTAACTGGTGGCGAAAAGGAATGGCAGTTGGAATGCTGTTCATCGCAGGGTTAGCCTCGATGGCTACGTCGGAACTTGAAAAGTGTTCCTGGGAATTTGCCGGAGACAGGGTGGATACGGATGATCTTGTTCTTGATGACACAAGTCCGACCAAGACTTATTCCGTGAGTATTGTAGTGGATACAGATAATCCACCGAGGGATTCAAAAATATTCTCAAGTGAAGTGTTGATTTGGGCCAATCTGGTTTGGGCACAACCGTCGGAACAACGCGATTCAACCACAATAAAGATTGTGCCAAAAGTGGATGGCCTGGAGATTGAGCCTGGTTCTTTCGATGAGCGCGTGAGCCTTTCTGTTGATTTTCCTGAAAGCGATTGGTCCTTTTACTTTTCTCTTCCCTACAGCGAACAATGGCCCAGCGAGCAGACATTGACCATTGAATTCGATTGGCCATTTCAGGAGGCAGGCGAGCGGGTTGTGATTCAATGGGGAATAATCGCTTCGGTGGGAGACAGCCGGCTTTGCGAAGAGAGTGAAGGAACCACCGTTGATATCGTAGTGGAGTGAGCCATGGCGGCAAACAAAATAGTTCTAACGGAAAGTCCTTCGGTCTCTGTTGGCGAGGACTTTCCCGCTGAGAACCTTTTGAATCCTGGCGTCGTGCTGGCGGTTTTGCTCTTGTTGGTGAATGATCACTATCTGAAATATCACTTTGCGGGCTTTTGGACCGGCAAGATTTCGGACATTGCCGGCTTGATTTTTTTTCCGATATTCATTCAGGCATTGTGGGAATCAATGCAGGGCTTGGGTGGAAGATTCAGAGGGCATTCTAGAAAAGTATTGCTGCGCGCTTGCATTGCCACGGCACTGGTTTTTTCCCTGGTCCAGTTTTGGTCTCCCGCGGTGAGAGCCTATTGTGTGTGCTGGGGAGGTTTCAATTGGCTACTGATGGCCATCGCCGCTCTTGGTCGGGGACAAGCGATTACCGATTGGGCGCCGGCTGCGCATACGCCCGATCTCACTGATATCCTCACCCTGCCATCCGTTATTATTGCCTACTATTCCGGCACGGCCCGGAAAAATCGATTTTTAAGAAGAACCTCGTTGACGCTTTCTGGCAGAGATGGAAATATAGAGAACATATAGGCAAAGTTGGGGGGTACTTTTACCCGCATGGACAGGAGTGGCTGATGTCTCGATTTCTCAGTAGTGTTTTCGTTTTGGCGTTTGTAGTTTCGCAAGCTGGTTGTTCAAGTAGCGATTCCGAGTGTGAGCAACTTCCTCAGAGTGTGCAGGATGCGGTACAGGCCGCGCTGGTTCCGGTGGTGGCTATCATGGAAGGCAGTGGCCAGAGCTTTGATGGGGTAGTGATGGAAGAACAAGAGCCCAAGGTCAGGGCGACCATCACCTTCGACGCCTACCTCGATACGGACACCAGCTATACTGTCTCAGGGGTGCTCAATCTTAGCATCACCGCAAGCGGCGACACGGCAGCGTTGGCCATAGCCGGCACCCTGCAATTGACCGGAGGCACGGTATCGGAGTTGGTATGGGACGTGGTGATCAATATCCCTTGGGATGCGGTCAAGGAAGATTTTAACGGCGATCCCACGTCGGTTGGTGGCACCATCAGCGCCGACGGCACCACTTGCAAAGCCTCGGTGTTTCTTGATTTTGGCAATGGCGATAACGGCGACGTCACTGACCCCCAATTCGTGGCCGCCGGAATGACCGGGACCATTATCTACTCCAAAGACGGCTCCGAGTGGGGTTATCCCAACGTGCTTACCGAGGAACAAACCGGCACCAGCGAGGATTTTCGCGGCATCGCTTGCAATGACGCCCGCGAGTGCATGGCGGTAGGCGGAGCCGGCGTGATTTACTACTCAACCAACGGAACCGAATTCCGGGCGCTCAGTTCGGGTGTGGCTTCGCGTTTGAGTAGCGTGACCCATGGCAATGGCATCTGGGTAGCGGTAGGCGAGGAAGGAGTGATACTTAGCTCCTCCAATCAAGGCGCCGATTGGACCCCCCAAGTTTCCGGCACCCCTCATCCCTTGCTGTCAGTTGCGTATGCCGGTGGCGTTTTTGTTGCCGGTAGTGCCGGGGGCTTTATGCTCCATTCTGCCGATGCTGTCGCCTGGACCCAAACCAATACCAACATCACGCCCACCGCCTACAGAGGCCTGGCCAGTGATGGCAACGGCCTGTGGGTTGCGGTTGGCGAGGGCGGACACATTGCCATCTCCGCAAACCACGCCCAAGACTGGACCATGGCCGCCTCGCCCACCCAAGAGCATTTTTCAAGAGTAGCCTACGGCCAGGGCCGTTTCATTGCCGTCGGCCAAGGCACCATGGGCTGGGGCGAACAAGATCCCCCCATCATCTACGTTTGCGACGACCAGGGCCAAACCTGGACCGCCCAAACCGTACCCAATGACCTGCTCAGCACCATGCGCCCCATCTGCGGAATTGCCACCAACGGCCAAGGCCGCTGGGTCGCCGCCGGCTGCGGCGGAGACTACCTACTCTCCACCAACAACGCCGACAGTTGGCAAGTGGTCACCCTCGAAAAATACGGCCAATACGATTTAGCTTTTCGCTAGAGCGTATTGGCTAAGTATCATTGGCCCGACCCGGTTTCTGGCCTCAACTGTTCATCAATTTGGATCATGAGGGGAGTATCCAGGCGCTGGCGCAGGGTGTCGGCGTCGGGGCCGGTTTCGGTGGGGAGAGGGAAGATGGTGTGTTGGTATATCAGCGGGTGGAAGTAGGTGCCGACGTTGAGGATGCCGGCGGCGGGGGGATCCCAATCGCAGCAGGGGGCGGCGGTGGGATTGTTGTCGGGGCAGGGGAGCGGATCCTGGTCAAAAGAATCGCAGGTGCGCAGGATGTGAAAACCGTGATTGCCCCAGGCGGTGGGCTGATCGTCGCCGGTGCCGTCTGAGAGAATACCGGCGGCGGCGCCGGCGTTGGAGTCTACGTAAAAGTACTCAAGATCTTGTTCGGCGCCGTTGAGCAGGGAGCTGAGATCAAGAAAGTCGTACAAGTGAACCAAGCGGCCGGCGGGGCAGGAAACCTGCGTGTAGAAGCGCATATCGCCGCTGATCGAGTCGTCTGCGCCATCGATGGCGATGGGGGTTTGGTCGCGGCTGTCTTCGTAGGTCATGGGGCCGCGCTGGGAGTCGTAGTCGATGTATTGCCAGATGTGCTCAACCGCCCGCATGCGCAGGTTGTAGGTGAGCCGGATGAAGTTGGGAAAGAACTCGCTGATGACGGTGGTGGTCAGGCCGGTCTTGGCGCCGACAATTTCTCGGATGGTGCGTACCGGGCCGGAGCGGTCGCCAACATAGGCGCTGAATTGGCCCCATGATTCCTCGGTCTCATTGTCGCCGGCCAACATGAATGCCCGCCCCTTGATGCGGTCGATGAGATCTTCTCCGGCGGGCAGCCTGATTTCATCCAGAACCCAGTTGGCGGCAAAATGGGCCTGGTAGCCGGGAGCGCTTACCGAGGTCTCTTTGCTGGTGGCATCGCGGGTGTAGTTTACGTTTGGGCTGATCGGGTCTGGACGGCTGTCGGCGGGAAAGGTGAACAGGTAGACCAAAGCGGCGCTGTCATCCAAGGGATCTTGTAGCCTGATTTGATAGCGGGTGTCGTCGGCGCCTTCCCACCAGGCGTCATCGGGAGCAGGGCCACCGGCATCTTCGGCGAAGAACAATATCTCGTCGTCTGCATCCAGGCGGCCGGCGGAGCCGTCGTCTTCGACGGTTTGCAAAGGGCCGAAATGATCGAATACGTAGCTGAGTTCATCGGAACCCAGGGACAGGCCGCCGAGGGATAGGCCGAATTTGCGGTTGACCCGCTCGTCTATCTGGGCGCGGATTTGCGCGAAGGCCTCGCCGGTCCAACGAGCGACCAGGATGGTGTCGATGGGCGTTTGGTCCAAGCCGGGTAAACTCTCGCCTCTGATCAGCACTGGTTCATCGGGTCGGGTCAAGGTGCAAGCCGGGCCGCACTGCAAAGGCAGGCCGCAGCCATCGTCGATTTCGCCGCAGATGATTTGCCTATCCGTGCAGCTATGAGGCACACAGGGCGAGTTGGCGTCTTGCTGGGTGAAGGGATCGACCGTGAGGTTACAGCCGGTCCAGACCGCAAGCAGAAAAGACAACAAAGTGGCCCGGGTGCTCACGTTTTCTCTCCCTTGGCGGTCGCGGGCGAAGGTGACCATTCCAGCGCTATCATAACATCAAGCAGGGGCCAGCCCAGGTCGCGCACCGGTGAGCCGGCAAACTCGATTCCGATTTTGGGTAGTACGCTACTGAGTTGAAAACGCGAAAGTAGACGGAACGAATTTGAAATCCGCAGGCGGAATCCTAGCTGAGCCGAAATCAGACCCGAGATGGTTCTGTCGCTACCGCCGGTGAGTTCTCCCTGATCCGCAGCTGTTAGCCAGAGGGCCAGGCAGCCGGCGGAAAGGCCGGCCAGGGGCGAGAAAATACTTTGGCTTCGCCATTCAAACTGCCAACCTAGCCGCGCCGAGAACAGGCGTAGGTCGGCTTGCCCCATATCCGAAGACACTTGGATGGGCTGCAAGCCCAGCTCGACATCCGCGACCAGAGCCGAGTGCGGGCTCATGCGCAAGGCTCCACCGATGTCGAGTGCCAAGCCGGAGGATCCATCGGCAAAGGGCAGCAAGCCGGCCAGACCCACATGCAAGCCGAAGGCAGGGAGTGGCTCCACGTGATCAAGCAATCGGTCAACACTTTGCATCTGATAGGCCGGCGGCTTCTTGGTCCGGCGCGGCGGATGGCCGGTGCGTAGTTCAATGAGGCTGGCATGAAAAAGCTCTACGATGCGCAAGCCCACCAGCGCGGCTCGGTCTTGATCGCTTTCGTCGAACTCGAGTCGCCGAATCAAGGTCTTGCCCGTGATTTCATCGACTAGCCATATTTGGACACTGCTTTCGTCCGTTTTCCGGCTGAGCAAAACGCCGGCAATGGCTTGGTGTTGACGCGCAAGCGATTCGAGTTGCTGGCGCCGGTCGCCCGCCTCCGCTTGGGCATCAATGCAGATGACCTCGAAACCATGGACCTCGAGTTCGGCGCGTACCCGCATCTCTGCCTCGGGCCAGGCCTCTTCGGGCAGTTGGGCTGCCAGGCGTAGCAAAACAATGCGTGCCTTTGCGGGAGGCCTTTCTGGCGCCGGGCCGAAATCGGGCCCAGCAGGGAGCAAAAACAAGAACAGCGCCGTATGAATCCAAGTCATGCTCAAGGATCCTGGATGGCTAAACGGGCCAGCGCGGCGTAGGCTCCCTGGGGATAGCGCTGTAAGTAATCGGCGGCGGCCGCCCGCGCTGCATTCATTTTTCCGGCCAAGAGCAATGCCTCACATAAACGGCCGCGGGCATCTTCGGCCAGCTTGCCCTGCGGGTTTTGGGAGAGATAGGTCTTAAACCAGTGGGCGGCCTTGCCATGATCCTTTTCCAGGTCGATAGCGATGCGGGCCAGACGAAAGGATGCCAGCTTGGCTTCCCCGCTGAGAGGGAATCGCTTCCGCAACATGAGCAATGCCCGTCGAGCCAGCCGCGTCTGGCCGGTATAGCGGGCACTGTCGGCCAACAAGACCAAGCGGTTGGCAGGTAAGCTGCCAACCAATTTCTCGACTCCGGCCCGATCAACCGCGACCATGGCCCGATCAAAGTAGCCGGCTTGGGCCAGCCACTGCCAGCGATCCGGATCTTGACGAGTTTTCGTTTTCCTGGGGGCCGTTTTCTTGATCTTCGGCAGGGCCGGAGCCGGCGCAGGTTCTGGCTTGACCGGAGACAGCATGCTGGTCGTGCCCTTGGGGCTGCTGTGGTCGATAATTCGATTCAGGGAGAATCCTTGCGGGGAAGCATCGAGCCGGTCGCCGGTGCGTACGGTGATGCCTTCCTCGCCCAGAGATCCGCCTACCACCTTCACCTGGCCTTCGCTAACGTTTACCTGGATGCGCTGGGCCGCAGGTTGCCAGTCGATAGCCAGCGCGGTTCCGGTCACCATGACCCGAAAGAGCCCGGCCCGAAACTGCCAGCTCACTCCGGTTGAAGTTTGAATGTGCGCCTGTAGCTGGCCCTGTTCGACAGTCATGGCCACGGTCTTGCGATCGGGATAGGCGATTTGCCCGGCTGCCTGGGCCGCCAATTCCACTTGGCTGCCGTCGACAAAGCGAAGCATGAGTGGTTCTTTTGCCGGTGCTCGGTAGACACCGTCGGCGGTCGCTTGGTTCGCGTCGATCAGGGCGGGGAAATGCGGGGCGGGAGACTCTGCTACCCACCAGGTCAGCAGCAGGGCCGTCACTCCGATCAGGGCCAGTGCGGCGGAGGCCAAGGGAACCAATCGCAGGCTTTGCCTTTTTTCTGGAATCTCCACCTTGCCTAGGCGTTTGCGGACTTGGCGCTGCGTTTCTTCGGGAGGTTCTTCACCAAGCAAATCGCGGATCTCTTGTCCGAATTTTTCCATCGGGTCTAGCATGGCTCGGACCCCCCTTTGCCACCCAGGCGTTCGGCCAAGGCCGGATCTCGCTGTGCCATTTTTCGAAAGCGTTTCTGGGCCCGCGAGATTCTGCGTTTGGCGGTGGCCAAGGAACAATCGCAGCAAGCGGCCACCTGGGCCAGCGTATTTTCTTCGATATAGCGCAGGACGAATGCGATTCGTTCCTTGCTGGGCAAATGGCTCAAAAGAGAAAAAGTTCTCTTGAGCAAATCGCGATCCTCGGGGTTCGGGGTATGGTCAGCGACCATATCCATACATTTTTCGGGCCGAAAAAACATGCGCTGCCGGCTGCGCTTTCGGATCTCGCTACGCGTGGTATTGATGGTTACCGAGACACACCAGGCATGGAGAGATTGGGCCGAGCGCAGCCGATGGATGCCTTGGAGGATATTGATAAAGATCTGGTGCACCAGATCTTCGTGTTCGGAATCGGGGCCCAAAATGTGCCAAACCAAACGATGAATCTCTTTGCCGAAGCGGTCGTAGAGCACCGTGGCCACACCCGGCCGTCTTTGCTGACAAAGGAGAAGCAAAGCCTCATCGTCACCCTGCCAGGTGATTTCAGGAATGGTTTCTGGACCCGGGTCCTTTCTTGGCGTTTTGGCATGCGCGCGCTTATGCCCTTCCCGGTTCATGCTGGGCAGCTCCTGATCACAGGGAAACTCAGTCGGTAACGTATATGGCGATGCTGTCGTTTACAATGCCTTCGTCGCTGGTAACTCGGACCTCCAGCTCACAATCACCTGCTGAGACGGGCGTGGTGAAGCTGGCTTCCCAGAGATGATCGCCGAAATAATCCATGGGCACCCAGGCGCCGTCATCAACCCGCATCTCGGCGCTGAATACACCCGACGGGGAGAACGCGATCATGCGCAGCTTGATCCCGCTTTGGCCGGGTGGGTAGCCAAGGGCGTGGGGATTGTCATTGCCCAGGGCCGTGTTGGCCGGATGGGTAATCAAGGCCACCGGCCAGCTCACACTGGCAATGGCGCCCTCGCCCACCTCGACAAACTTGGCGGCCGGGCCGGTATCGTCCATGGAGACGATGGCGAAACTCTTGCTGTCGGTTTTGCCCAGGCTCGATGCTTGTACCATCAAGGTATCTTCGACCCAGGTGATTTTCTCTTTGTGTACATGGCCGCAAAAGTAGAGATTGGAGCCGAAATGATCGATTACATTTCGCATGCGGGAAGCCGATTCCAAGCGCAGCTGCTCCAGGCCGGCAATGGGATGGTGGGCCGCGACCACGGAAAAGCTAGTGTCAGCGGGTCCGTCCGGCAGAGCCAGCAGGTCGTCGGTCTGGTCCTGGCCCATGAGACCGGCGATGGCGATAAGGTTTACCGACGAGTCAGCGGTATTGGCCCGGACAATGCGCACCGGGCCGGCACTGGTGTCGGCGAAAGACTGGCCGTACATGCCGCCCCCGGCTCGGCCGGTGTGGGAGTTTGTTAGGAAGTTACTGGTGCCGTCGTCTTTTACATCGTGATTGCCAGGTATCTCCAGATAGGCGGGGTAAGCAGGCAAGTTCCCATCGATCACACTGCGATAAGAAGCCCACTGATAATTGGTGCTGCCCTTGTCGACCACGTCCCCCGTATGCAGGGTTGCCGCCGGTTCGACCGTGGGCATTATCTCCTCGATGAAAATGTTGAGAAAATGGGTAACCGAAGGGGCCTCGCCAAAGTGAGTGTCGGAAATGTGCAGGAACCAGACCGGGCGATCCATCGGATCGACAACATCGTCCTCCACGCAGGAAAGTTCCTCGGAGTGGTAGCCATTGTCACAAACACAGAGCGGCTGGTCATTTTGAATCGCACAGTTGCCGTGGCCGGAACAGTTCACGTCTTGGCAAGGATCTACGACTAGGTCTTCCACACAGGAAAGTTCCTCGGCATGGTAGCCATGGTCACAAATACAAACCGGCTGGTCATTTTGAACCGCACAGTTGCCATGCCCGGAACAGCTCACACCCTCGCAGGGGTCTTCGACATTGTTCTCAATACAGGAAAGATCCACCGGATGGTAGCCCTGGTCACAAATGCAGACCGGCTGATCATCTAGCAACGCACAGTTTCCGTGGCTGGAGCAGTTCACGCCCTGGCAGGGGTCTTCGACATTGTCCTCAAGACAGAAAAGACCCTCCGGATGGAAGTCCTGGTCACAAATACAGACCGGCTTATCATCAAGAATTGCACAGCTACCGTGACCGGAACAACTCACGCCCGTGCATGGCTCGGCGACACAGTCTAGTCCCTCGGCCTGATAGCCGGCATAACAGACGCAAGCGGGCTCGCCGTCCCAGATGACACAGTCCCCCTGAGAAGAACAAGTGACTTGTTCGCAGGCTTGAAGTGGATCGTCTTGCGTGCCGCAACTCGAAAACACAAAGAAACCCACGACCAGGCATAGGGTGCTAAGTAGGTTCAACGAAAAAGAGGGGGTATGTCTTTTGGTGCGACATGTCATATCAAAATCCTCCTTGGACGGTAGCACAACCAGCACACTTTCAGCCATACCAGTCGATCTAGCCTTCCAAAACGGCTCATTTCTTATGAACAAGGCGTTTTTCATCGTCTATGAGTATAAGGGCTTATCATGCCGAGCACATCAGGCTTTTGTCCTATGTGCATTAATAAACCGATCAACCGATCAAAGGTACCCGATCAAAGGTACCACCCCCGATCAAAGGTACCACCCACCCCGCCAACTCCAATATTATCGCCATCTTGCACCACATGATTTTAGAACTTTGATCTCAGGGAGCCCTTGTGGCGCCATGCGTTCGCCACAGCTGTCAGCGTAATATCACGCTCAGCGCACCACAAATTCGATTTGGTTGCTCATGACGTTCATGGCTAGAGGCTTGAAGCTCAGGCTGTACCGTCCCGGCTCTGTAATATGGTAGGCTTGCGTAATTTCAATGGTGCTGCTCTTCGATGAATTGGGTTCGAATTGCAGGTAGTCGTCGTCTTGCGGACCAACTCTGCTGGCCATTATTCCGCTATACTGAATTTCTTGGTCGGTATCGATGTTTTTGACCAGCAGGAAGTCGTTCCTGAACCCTTCGAAAGGCGTGTGCCACGGTAGATAACGCGCCTTTCTATTCAATAGATTTTCTACAGTGAAGGAGAGCGTGATTTTCTCTGAACGAGAATACTTTGATTTGTCCGTCGCCATGACGATGCGGAATCCTACCGCACTGAAATTAAAGTCGCTGTCCTTGCCTCCCGCGAAGGTGTACTCCTCTTGGGCCAACGAACGGGTCCCCAGCAAAATTGAGCCGGTGCAGGCCTGCTCGGTCTCTTCTGCTGCACGCTTGATAGAGATCCCGCCCTTAAAACTTATGGGCGCTTTTCCGTCGTAGACTGAGAGTACCTCAAAGGAATCTATGCGGAGGTTCTTGAATGACACATTCCTCTCACCTGGAAAACCGAGCATCTCTGCGCGGGCATCTGGAGGCCTTTTGTTGAGCATACGGTCAACCAGGGCTGCGAGCTGCGCTGCGACAAGTTTGTCATTCACCTGTTTCTTGAGCGCCTCGCGTGCCGTGACCTCCCATTCGGGGTCCACTTGCATCTCGTAGCTCGGCCTTCCGTCTGGAGAGACAGGCAGGAAGGCACTCCAAGTGAAAAATGTGGCGTTGACAACGCTGCCATCCTGAAAGGAGAGAGCGACCTCGGCTCTGAGCTTTGCGCCAACATATTTGACTTCACCATTGTGGGCAAAGCGATCCGGGGCAGGGGCGGTGTAGAGCGCCGCATCCGTAAACTCTACCTTCGAGATCGCATCGACGGCGCGAAGCTCGACGCCACCCGGAATGGCAGCGAAGGGAATCTTGAGTTTGGCCATTGCCTCAGGCGTGCTCAAAAAATGCTTGAGGGCGGAGCTGAGCTTCTCCTCCGAGAGCGCCGCCTCTGCCTGGGCGAGCTTTTCCAGATAGGGGTGGGAGATGGTGCTGACCCCGTCGATGCTTGCCATGGCGTTGGGGGCAATGGCCACACGGGAAGTTATTTCGGGCTGATCGAGGTGGGCGGTGAGTACGATGCTATGCCCACCGAGTTCACCGTTTTCGCCCAGGCTTGTGCGAGTGTGGGTCCATAGGTGAAGCATTTCGTTGCCGTATCTAACGGTGAGGTTCTGGCTCACCATGATATCGTCGCCCGCAAAGAATTTTCGTGCGTGAACCACCGGAAAGGAGAAGCGCCCCTCTGCGTCAGTCTTCGTTCTTGCCTCGCCGTCATCGACACCGAACCAAGACCAGCGTTGCAGGAGCTCCAAATCCGCCACCGGAGAATTCTTGAGTAAGACTTGCCCTTTGACCGCTGAAAAGACGACGTGTTTTCGCATTTCCTTGGTTCCTGTCTCCGCGTTGCCACGGGTGGTTTCACATGCCCCAGAACAGGACGTAAGCACTAGAAGGACGGCGACTCGTAACCACGAATGTTTGCCAAAGTTCTTCAACTCTCTACCCCACCTCTGTAGTGCATTCGGACGCTGTGTTTGGCTAGGCTATACCGAGACCCCCCGTTGAAGCAACTTTCGCCTCGATTATCGACTCGCCACTCAAAAGGTACCCACTCAAAGGTACCACCCACTCCGCCAAACGACCGAAAATCGGTAGGGGGTGACCGAAAATCGGACAGTTGAGTGCTCTGCCTGTTTTTTGTGTAAACTTTTCAGCATTAATATATTGCTGTGATTATTGATGTTTGTCTTTTGATGGGATTATCAAAAGCACTGGCATGGTAGTTGCTTTCTTTTCGGCCCATGGTCAGGCCACTTCGATATATGCGTCGTCCTCATGCGATGTTTGAGATCACAATTCGTACCCTGCATGGTCGCTTTTTGCTCAGACCTTCCAAGAAGCTCAACGACTTGATCCTCGGAGTCATCGGCCGGGCGCTTGCTCTCAATCCCG
>JAUVBB010000191.1 GCA_030591445.1 Deltaproteobacteria bacterium
TTAAGCGAAGTCGAGCAATTGATAATGCGCACTAAGGCCATAATTGGCCGACTTGGAGACGAGGGAGAAATAAAGGCCAATTGGCACAAGAACGTTGGAATAGTGTTTGATAAAATGGGCGAGATCGATCAGGCACTTGCGCACTCCGTAAAAGCGCTGGAAATATGTGAAAAGGAATTTGGATCCGGGCATTTGCTTAGCGCAATGTTCCACAACAGTATCGGAAATGCGTTCACTGCTAAGGGCGAGTATAGACGAGCGCTCGAACATCTTGAGCAGGCACTGAAGATCTGGGAAAAAGCCTTGGGCCCAGAGCATCCACATATGGCAGTTCCACACCATAATGTTGGAATTGTGTTTTCCAAAAATGGAGATTACGATCAGGCACTTGCGCATTATGAGGAAGCATTGAAGTTAGATGAAAAGGCGGTGGGCCCCGAGCATCCGAATGTGGCCTTTAGTCTCCTTGGAATTGGAAATGTGTTTTACCGAAAAGGAAATTTCGACCGACCGCTTGCGTACTTTGAGAGGGCACTAAGGATAAGGGAGAAGATTTTTAGACCTGATAATCCACATTTAATTGAACCACTTAGCGGTATCGGCTTGATTAAACTACAAGAAGAAAAGGTCGACGAAGCGAAAAAAATCTTCGAGCGCGTGATTTCAATTTGCGGCACTGAGAAATGCAAAGGTGATGAAAAAGAACCTCTTACTGACTCACAGTTTGGTTTGGCTAAAATTCTGATTAGAAGCGAGCAAGGCAGGGAAGAGGCCATCCAACTTGCAAGACAAGTTCGAGAGTTCTTCAAAACTCAAAAATCCATGCATGGAAAGAAGCTCCTAAAGGAAGTAGAAGAGTTCTTGAAGTGAAATAGACCCATATTCTCGTCCGTTGCTAACCACCACCCAAGAGCGCCCATGCTAGCATCGACCTCCGGGATTGCTCAAGAAAATGCTAGTGCCGAGCAGGGGGAAGCTGATTTTCTCTTCTGCTTGTTTTTAGTGGTGGGCCGCGCCGGCTGGGGCCTTGGCTTCTCGCAGTTGGTAAGAAGGGTTTTGGGAAAGTTTGTTTTCGTTGAAGGATTCTTCCTCCATGATGATATCTTCTAGATATCGTTGGTTTTCTTCGGCCATGTCGGTCAGGCGGTCGATTTTGTCGTGAAGGTGCTTGAGTTCTAGCAAGACTAGTTTTTCATATTCGTGTTTGTCCATTGCTTTCTCCCTTAGGCGCCGTTTGCATCCTTGTCTGTCTCTGTAACCGGTGGAGGGGGGGCAAATATTCCGCGGGGAGATAGAAGGTGCTTGGCGGGGGCGGGGTGCGCGTATATGATGGCCGCCATGGAATTTACTCCGGGATGGATGTCGCTGTTGCCGCCGCTGATGGCGATTGGTTTGGCCATCTGCTTTCGCCAGGTGATTTTGGCCTTGTGGATGGGGATCTGGTTGGGGGCTTTGCTGCTCAATGGCTATCAGCCGCTGACGGCGCTGGCCCGGTCAATCGATACCTATGCCCTGGGGGCGCTGGCTGATCGTGATCATGCCAGTGTTATCCTGTTTACCTTGATCTTGGGCGGCATGGTGGGGGTGCTGGCTCACTCGGGCGGGTCTCGTGGCTTGGCCAAGAAAATTACTCGCATTGCTACCAACCGGCGCCGGGGCCAGGTTAGCACTTGGCTGATGGGGCTGCTGATTTTTTTCGATGACTATGCCAATACCTTGCTGGTGGGCTCGACCATGCGGCCCATCACCGATCGGCTCAAAATCAGCCGGGAAAAACTGGCCTTTATTGTGGATGCCACCGCGGCTCCGGTGGCCAGTCTGGCCTTGATTTCGTCCTGGATCGGGGTAGAGATTGGTTATATTGCCGAACAGTATCGTGCGCTGGGCATCGAAGACGATGCTTATTGGGTTTTTCTCAAAACCATTCCCTACCGCTTCTATCCCTTGTTGATGCTCTTTTTCGGCATGGCGGTGGCAGTCAGTCAGCGCGATTTTGGTCCCATGCGCCGAGCCGAGCGCCGGGCCATGCTCGAGGGCAAACTCATGGCCGATGGCGCCCGGCCGGTGGCCAACCTGGAAGACTTGGGCGATAGTTCAGTCGATGAGAGCAAGAGCCGTTGGTACCATGCCTTGCTGCCGATTGTGACCGTGATTGTTACCATCGCGGTTAGTATGTATGTCATCGGTCTGGACGAAGTCCGGAAACTGGGCAAAGAAGAATCCTTGCGCAATATTTTCTCCAACTCTGATTCCTACCGGGCTTTGTTGTGGGCTTCATTCGTGGGCAGCCTGGTGGCCATTGGTCTGGTGGTGGGGCAAAGAGTACTGAGCCTGACCGAGGCCATGATGGCTTGGTTGGCCGGGGTCAAATCGATGGTCATGGCCATGGTAGTGCTGGTCTTGGCCTGGTCTCTGGGGGCGGTGTGTATCGAACTGCATACCGCCGATTATCTGGTGGGAACGCTTGGCAACTGGTTGTCACCGGCCTTCTTGCCGGCGGTGATCTTTCTGATTGCGGCCCTGGTCTCCTTTGCTACTGGTACTTCCTGGGGCACCATGGGTATTTTATTCCCGCTGGTCATCCCGCTGGCCCATGGCCTGGCCGGAAGCCAAGAGGCCATTATGTTGGGCAGTATCTCATCTATTCTGGCCGGGGCGGTTTTTGGCGATCACTGCTCCCCTATCTCCGATACCACCATCATGTCCTCGATGGCTTCCTCTTGCGATCACATTGATCATGTGCGCACCCAGCTTCCCTATGCCCTGACGGTAGGATTGGTGGGATTCATAATCGGAGATCTGGGTTGTGGCCTGGGTTTGTGGAACGAATGGGCAGCGCTGGTGATGAGCATGGGCCTGCTTTCCGCCCTGCTCTGGCTGCTAGGAAGTAAGCTGGATCAGATACCGGCCCCTTCTTGAAAGGCTTCTTGCTGCACCTTGGCCTGGGTGACCCGGCTGTAAGGAGGCACGCTATCGGTGAGCCAGACATTGCCGCCGATGGTGCTGCCGCGCCCGATGCTGATGCGGCCCAGGATGGTGGCGCCGCCGTAAATGACGACATCATCTTCCACGGCGGGATGCCGGGCGATGTTCTTGATGGGGTGGCCGTTTTTGTCTAGCGGAAAACTCTTGGCGCCCAGGGTTACACCTTGGTAGATCCGCACCCGCTGGCCAATGACACAAGTCTCGCCGATGACCACCCCAGTGCCGTGATCGATGAAGAAATTCTCGCCAATAGTGGCCCCGGGATGGATATCGATACCGGTGAGGGAATGGGCGTGCTCGGTGATGATGCGGGGAATCAGCGGCACCTGCAATTGATACAGGGCATGGGCCAAGCGAAAGTTGGTGATGGCCTGGATGCCCGGATAGCACAAGATGGCTTCGTCGGGGCTGGTGGCGGCCGGATCGCCTTCATAGGCCGCTTGCACATCGGTGGCCAAGAGGCGCCGAATCTCGGGTAACTGGTCGAGAAAGTCTTGGGTAATGCTGGCGGCCTGGCCCTGACACAAGGGGCAGTCGGGATCGGGGTTGTCGCAGACAAAGCACTTGCCCCGCCGAACCTGTTCTTGCATGTTGGTCAGCACCCGGTCCAAGGTGGCGCCCACGTGAAAACGAATGCTGTCTTCCGATAGATTGGTCTTGCCGAAGTAGCCGGGGAAGAGAACCGAACGCAAGGACTCGACCACCTCGACCAGCACATCCCGGGAAGGCAGGACATGACGGCAAGGAGCGCCTTGCTGGGTTCGGCGCAGACCATGGTTGGCGGCGCAAATGTCATCCACCACATGCGCCAGATCCAGGCCTTTGTGTTCATCCGAACATGTTTTGCAAGAACCAGTCACGGCAGACTCAGATTTCGCCCTCGAAGAGCCAGGTGCTTAGATACCGTTCGCCGGTATCACAAGCCACGGTCACGATGAGTTTGCCCTTGTTTTCGGGGCGGCCGGCCACTTCCAGAGCGGCCCAGATATTGGCCCCCGAAGAAATGCCCACCAGGATTCCTTCTTCCTTGGCTGCCCGCCGCGCCATTATGCCGGCGTCTTCGTTGCGCACCTTGATGATTTCGTCCAGCAGATCGGTCTTCAGAACCTTGGGCACGAAACCGGCGCCGATGCCCTGGATTTTATGCGGCCCAGGTCTGCCTCCCGATAGGATCGGTGAATCGATGGGCTCTACCGCGATGGCTTGAAACGAGGGCTTGCGTTCTTTGAGCGCCTCGCTAACGCCGGTAATGGTACCGCCGGTACCCACGCCCGCGACCAGCATATCAACCTGGCCATCGCTGTCTTTCCAGATTTCTTCGGCGGTGGTTTTTCGGTGAATTTCAGGATTGGCCGGATTTTCGAATTGCTGCAGCATCAAGTGCCGCGAGTCTTCGCTAACCAAGTCCCGGGCCTTGCTAATGGCTCCGGGCATGCCTTCGGTCCCGGGGGTCAGCAAGAGTTCGGCGCCCAGAGCCACCAGCAACTTACGTCACTCGATGCTCATGGTGTCGGGCATGACTAGCTTGAGCCGATAGCCACGAGAGGCGGCCACAAAAGCCAGGGCAATGCCGGTATTGCCGGAAGTGGGTTCGACCAGGACCGTATCTTTTTTGATAAGTCCTTTGGCTTCCGCAGTCTCGATCATATGCAAGCCGATGCGATCCTTGACGCTGGAGCAAGGATTGAAACTTTCCAATTTTAACGCGACCCTGCCCGGCAGGCCGGCGTCGAGTTTGCCCAAACGAACCAAAGGCGTATTGCCCACCAATTCAGTGATATTATTTGCGATGGCCATGGCCGTCTCCTTATAACCTTTTATTTCTGCAGGAGTTTCTTTACGAAACTCAGATGTAATACATTAGGTGATCGGAATTTCTCTCTTTTTGCAGGTTGCAAAGGTGTTCGATGTTGATGCCCGAAAGTACTTCTTCCATGGCGTTGCCCAATTTTTGCCAAACCTCGCGGGTGACACAGGAGGAAGATCGGTCGCAGAGGGTCGAATCGTCCAGGCAGTCGACCGGGGAGAAAGATCCTTCCAAAGCCCGCACCACATCGCTGACCAGAATCTTGACCGGGGGACGGGCCAAGACATAACCGCCGCCGGCGCCGCGCACCGAGCGTACCAGGCCCGCGGCTTTCAAACTGGTCAATAGGTTGTGCAAGTACTTTCGGGAAAGATCTTGATTCTCGGCGATGGCACTCATCATAACCGGGCCGTGGCCCTCGCGCAGTGACAATTCGAGCATCACCCGCAGTCCGTACCGTCCCTTGGTGGATATTCTCATGCTACCTCCCTTTTCCACACGGCAACAGCTCCTTGATCGTTGATACTGAGCTGAACCAGTTCCCATCCTAGATCTCCTTTCTCGTTCAACAAACCAGACAAGACTTGTAACTGGTTCGCCGGTACTTCCTCAGGTTGGCACTGCCCCGCACCATTGCAAAAGAACACCAACTTGGGGAAGTTTTCCTGAGAATGCAGCGTTAGTTCGTATTCAAAACGTTTCATCTTGTCCTCTCAACCGCCCCCAGCCAGTAAAACCACCCGGAGATCGTCATCACCCAGCAAAAGTTCCTTACTCATCGACACCTTGCGGCCGTTTAGCACCACCGCCAGCCGACGAAGTTCGGACTCTTCGAAACCCAAAGACAGCAACAGACCTTGCACTTTGGTACCCTCTTTGATTTCGATCTCTTTGCTTTCCTCCGGCCACGGTCGGCGAATGGGTCCAAAGAAGCTGGTCTTTATGCGCATGAAAGCATGTCCCGATAGTTCAGCTACTTTATGGACAATAGGGATCGATGTGGTAAATGTCAAGTCCCTTGGCTCCCTATCAAAAAGCCATTGACAAATAACCGGAAATTAATCAGTTATGCTGAAACTGACGGAGGAAAAACACATGGTCGATGCCTATCAAGCCATTCAGATAACGGATAAAGTCTATTGGGTAGGGGCCATTGATTGGTCGATTCGCAACTTTCATGGTTACCAAACCTCCCGTGGTACTACTTACAATGCTTTTTTGATCATGGGTGATCCAGTCATTCTGATCGATACCGTCAAGGAGTCTTTTTATCCAGAAATGATGGCGCGGGTGGCATCCGTGGTAGATCCCGGCCGGATTAAAGTGATTGTCTCCAATCATACCGAAATGGATCACTCTGCCGGCATTCCTCGTTTGGCCCATGCCATTAAGCCCGAGACTATCATTGCCTCAAAAAATGGGGTCAAGGCCCTGCAAGATCATTTCCATTGGGATCGCCAAGTGCAAGTGGCGGCCGATGGCGAGCAGCGTACCTTCGGCTCCAGCCAGCTGCGGTTTTTCGAGACCCGAATGCTGCATTGGCCCGACAGCATGTTCACCTACTTCGAAGAGGAGGGGGTTCTGTTTTCCTCGGACGGTTTTGGCATGCACTTGGCCAGCACCGAACGTTTCACCGATGAACTGGATCCGAGCATCTGGCAACATGAAATGGCCAAGTACTATGCCAACATATTGCTTCCCTTTTCGCCCATGGCGGCCAAGTTGCTGGCAAGATTTTCCTCCCTGAATCTAGACCTGCGCGTGCTGGCCCCCGATCATGGACCTTTGTGGCGAAAAGATTTTGCCCAGGTATTTTCGCTCTACAACCGTTGGGCGACCCAACAGCCGACCGACAAAGCCGTGGTCTTGTATGACTCCATGTGGAACAGCACGGCGCGCATGGCCCAGGCGGTTGGCGAGGGGCTGCTGGCAGCCGGGGCGCGGGTAAAACTTTTGCCATTGGGGGTCACCCACCGCAGTACGGTGGCTAGCGAGCTCCTTGATGCCGGCGCGCTCTTGGTGGGTTCGCCCACCCTGAACAACCAGATGTATCCCAGTTTGGCCGACGCCATGACCTATCTCAAGGGACTGCGCCCCCAAAATCTCATCGGCGCCGCTTTTGGTTCCTACGGCTGGAGCGGAGAAGCGGTTCGGCAGCTTGAGCAGCTCTTGGCTGACATGGGCATAGAGAAAGTTGCCGAGGGCCAGCGAGTAAAATATGTGCCCGGCGCCGAACAATTGGCCCAAAGCCGAGAGCTTGGTTTTCAGGTGGGTAGTAAGCTAAAAGAGAAATTGGCCGGCTGATGCCAGCCCTGTCGCCCAACCACCGTCTGTGCTAGAATAGAACCGGAAAGACTGGAAAGCTTTATTCTTTCCAGGTACGGTCTTATGCGCTCGTGTCCTATCTGCAGGAAGTTGTTTCCGGAATCAATTTTCTACTGCCCGGTGGACGGTACCCGGCTGGTTGATTCGGAACAGGATCTGGCCCAGGCGTCCAGCCATTTAGAATTGGGCAACCGCGTTCGGGGCTCCTATGAACTCAAGGAGGTTCTGGCCGAGGGCGGCATGGGCATTGTTTTTATGGCCGAGCATATTCGTCTGGGTCGCCAGGTGGCGATGAAGGTTTTGCGCTCCGAATTTGCCGGCAATAAGCGCGCCATCCACCGTTTCTTCCGCGAGGCGCGGGCGGTCAACGAGATCAAGCACGACAATATTATCGAAATAACGGATTTCATCGAAGATACGGAGGGCGAGAACTCCTACGTGATGGAGTTGCTCGAGGGCCAGACCCTCAAGGCCTTGCTGGCCAAAACCAAATCCCTGCCGGTGCCCCGAGCCTTGGGCATTGGCATGCAAGTGGCCAATGCCCTGGCGGCCGTGCACAAAGCCGGTATTGTGCACCGGGATCTCAAGAGCGAAAACATTTTTCTTATCGAACGAAACAACAATCCGGATTTTGTCAAACTACTCGATTTCGGGGTGGCCAAACTCATTCGGCCCAGCGATGATCAAGACATCCACCAGACCGTGGAAGGCACCATTTTGGGTACGCCGGAGTACATGTCGCCGGAACAGGCCAGTGGCAAGCAAGTCGATTTTTTAACCGATGTCTATGCCCTGGGTGTGGTCCTGTATGAGATGTTGGCAAGCCGGCGGCCGATTACCGGCAAGAACTTTAGTGAGATCATATTCAAACAGTTGACCGAAAAACCCGAGCGGCCGAGTCACCTGAAAGACATGCACATCAGTTTGCCGCTGGCCCTGGAAGAACTGGTCATGCCATGCCTGGAGAAAGATCCGGCCTTGCGGCCGCGGACCATGGAAGAGGTCGAGGCCCGGCTTTGTGAAATAGGCAAGGCGGGCTCGCTTCAGTGCGAGACCCCTTCGCTGGAAATCAGCCGGCCGCCCACCCGAAGCCGGAGACCGGCCGTGGTTTTGGTATCCGTCCTATTATTGTTGCTGGGCCTAGGGACCTTTTGGCTCTTTCGCCCATTGCCCCTTCCCTCGGAAGATGTCGCGGTCACAAAGCTGCCCACTCGTCCCATGGCCACTGCCGACTCAAAGCTCACCGCCGATCCCAAGGTCGAGACTCGCCAGCGAATCGAAATTCTCTTTGAATCCGCTCCGGCCGGCGCCAGTGTGTACCAGGGTGATTCCCAGCTGGCGCTGGGCCGCACCCCGATCTCGCTGACCTTTGGTCGGGAACAAAGAAAAGAAAAGTTCCGTTTTCATTTGCGGAACCATAAGCAAATCAGTAAGGATATCTCGCTGGGAAAAGACAGCCGCTTGTGGGTCGCCTTGGATGTAATCAAATCGCCGCACCGCAAGGCGAAGAATCGAATAAAAAAAAGTAAGCCACCGCGCGCGGCCGGTCAGAAGCCTTTGGATATGGAAGGGACGGTTAATCCCTTCGACGAAGAATGAGCAGTGGGGTTCGATAAGATGAATATTGCCAGATTCCTCATCATTCTCTGTGTGGTTACTTTTGGGCTGCCCGGCTTTGGCCGCGCGCAAACGACAGCCAAGCAAGCTTTTGAGCAGGCGGAGCTGCATTACAAACTAGGTCGTTTTGCTCAAGCCTTGACTGAATACAGCCGGGCTTACGAATTGGCTCCGCTGCCTGGTTTCCTCTTCAATATCGGTCAATGTCATCGTCAACTGGGTCATCATGAACGGGCGGTGTTTTTTTTCCGTGGTTACTTGCGGGAGAAACCGGGGGCCAAGAATCAACGGGTGGTCAAGGAACTCATTGCCCAAAGTCGCAAGATCATCCAGCAGGAACAAAGCCAGCAGAAAAAGAAGGCCAATCTTGCCCGCCAACAGCTTGAGACCCGCCGTGACCAGGAGCACCAGCTGGCCATGGAACAAGCCCGCTTGGCAGCTTTGACCGCAACGGAGCAAGCAGTGCCCATAATCCAGCCAGCCGCCTTCTATCAACGCTGGTGGTTTTGGACCATTGTTGGTGGCGTGCTGCTTACTGCCGGCGGGACCGCCTGGGCCCTCTCGGTAGACGGGGCCGAGACCATGCCCCAGGGCAGCCTGGGCCTGCTGGATTTGAGAGGCCCGTGATGGCTGGGCGTCAAAAAAGCAAGGTGCTGAAAATTGCGCAAGGGGCCTGTTTGCTGGCCGGCCTGTTGCTGGTTGCCTGCCCGGCTGAGCAGGTACGCAAGGATCTGACCGGTCTCGAGCTGCGGATCAACTTTGCCGCCGATCTGGGTCTGGATCGACTGCGCCTATCTGGCTGGTGGGAAACCGAGCCGGCTTTCGAACCGCAATCGGTGCCCGAGGCCGCGCGGGATCTTGTCTCCGGCGAAAGTATAGTTCTCTTGTTGCCGGACAGCGCGGGGGGCCAAGTCCTGACCTTGCAGGTCGACGGTCTGCGTGGCGAAGAGGTACTGGCTTCGGCTCGCCAAGACATCTTACTGCAAGCCGGCCAGTTGCTAAGCAGCACTTTTGTCTTGGGCGATCCCGGTTATTGTGGGGACGGCGATTGTGCCCCGGGCGAAGATTTGTGCAGCTGTGCGGTCGATTGCAGTCAGGCCGTGTGCGGCGACGGAAATTGTTGTGTGGCCGGAGGCGAGAACGCCTGCACTTGCAGTCAGGATTGTGGTTCGGTCATCTGCGGCGATGGTTTGTGCTGTACCCAAAGGGGTGAGGACACCTGCGGTTGTGAATTGGACTGCGGCATGGAAGTCTGTGGCAACCACATCTGCTGCGAGGCGCTGGGGGAAAGTCCGGCCGATTGTGCGGTTGACTGTGCCACCGGTTGCGGAGATGGGGTCTGCGTTGGTCAGGAAGACGCGTGTAATTGTCCGGCCGACTGCGGTTCGACTAGCTGCGGTGACGGTCTGTGCTGCCCCGAGCAGGCAGAAGATCGCTGCACTTGTCCCGGCGACTGTGGTGCCGGCTCTTGTGCCGATGGTCTTTGTTGTACGGCTGCCGGCGAAGATGCTTGCAACTGTCAGGCCGATTGTGGCGTGGGCACTTGCGGTGACGGAATCTGCTGTACCGCGGATGGCGAGAACACTTGCGCCTGCCCCGACGATTGCGGCGCCGGCTCTTGTGACGATGGCATATGTTGTCAGGCCCAGGCCGAGGATGAAACCAACTGTCCGGTCGATTGCACGGCGGTATGCCCCAACGGCAACTGTACCTGGGGAGAAGATCTTTGCAATTGTCCGGCCGATTGTTCTGATGCCACTTGTGGCGACGACACTTGTTGCGAGGCGGGCGGAGAAGACGCCTGTAGTTGTCCGAGTGATTGCGGCACGGGTTCTTGCGGCGATGGCATCTGCTGCTATGATCGTGACGAATCCGGTTGTCTCTGCCCCGCCGACTGCGGTGCCGGTTTTTGCGGCGACGATGTCTGTTGTGTGACCGATCTGGAAGACAGTTGTAATTGTGCCGCCGATTGCGGCGGTGGCTTCTGCACCGACGGCATCTGCTGCTCGGCTCTGGGCGAAGATCCCTGCAGCTGTCCGGCCGACTGCGGTGCCGGCAGTTGCGGTGACGGTTTGTGTTGTGCTGACCAGAATGAAGACAGTTGCAATTGTGCCCAAGATTGCGATTTGGGCTTTTGTAGCGACGGCATCTGCTGCGCCGAACAGGCGGAGAACCCTTGCAGCTGTCCGGTCGATTGTGGCAGCTCGGCCTGTGGCGACGATGTCTGTTGTGCGGCCGAGGAGGAAGACTTCTGTTCTTGCCCCTCTGACTGCGGCAGCGGTTCCTGCGGTGATGGCGTCTGTTGTGCCGCGGCCAACGAAGATGCCGTCAGCTGTCCCGATGACTGCGGGGCAATTTGCCCCGATACCATTTGTTCTCCCAGCGAAAATTCCTGCACCTGCCCCGACGACTGCGGCGCCAGCGCCCCCGGCGACGGCGTATGCTGTGCCCCGCAAGGCGAAGACGTTTGTACCTGCCCCCAAGATTGCGGCGATGGCATTTGTGGCGATACTCTATGCTGTGCCGATGCCGACGAAGACGTCTGTAGCTGTAGTCAGGACTGCGGCACCGGTACCTGCGGCGACAGCCTTTGCTGTGCCCCCGAAGAAGATAGCTGCAATTGTCCCGCCGACTGCGGAGAATCAGAATGTGGCGACGCTTGCTGCAGCGACAACGAAAACGCCTGTACCTGCCCCCAAGACTGCCCTATTGTCTGCGGCGATGGTTGTTGTGATGAAAACGACGAGAACCGCTGCAACTGTCCCGCCGACTGCGGCGACGGTTTCTGCGGCGACGGCATCTGCTGCAAAGCCGACGGCGAAAATCACGGTCTCTGCGGCGAAGATTGCTAAGCACAGTCCAGCCGAGATCCCCGGCAACCCTTGACTATTTCCTGAAATCAGCCATACTTCCCTACTAATAGTTCACAATCTAATAGTCACTTTTTGCATTCTTCGGGCCGAAGATTCCTTTCTGATGCCCTCCGGAGGTAACGATGTACACCCTACGCCAAACAACCACCTTTCTCCTAGCCACCTGCCTCGCCCTCGCCAGCTGCAGCTCGGATAAGGATCTTGATCAACAACAAGCCGCCCTGAACAAAGGAATTCTCCCACCAGTCAACTCCCTCCCGCCAGATCAATCCACCAATGAAGACATTTCGCTGATATTCGCGACGGTTTGGAATAATGCCATTAGCGTTTCAGACCCGGATGATAGTCATCTTACGGTTCAGATTGACGTTACCTACGGAACCTTCAGCCTAAGCGGTACTTCAGGTCTGGTTGTAAGCGGGAACGGCACCAGTAGTTTACATATACAAGGAAGCATTGAAGACATCAACGCTGCTTTAGAGGAGTCTCTTTTCACTCCAGACTCTGACTATGAAAGTCCGCCGCTTGCGACACTAACCCTGGTCAGTACTGATCCCAGCGGGATAAAGGATACAGATACGCTTGAAATCTTCGTGTACGGTAACAATGATGCCCCCGAGATCTTAGCATCCAGCCCCCAAAGCGCGATTGAAGATATTCCCCGTACCTTTAGCAACATCTCTGTTTTTGACTTAGATGTCGGGGAGGACGATTTGGAAGTTACTTTGTCTGCCACCGATTTCTTCCATATAACTCTGTCTACGGACGCAGGTCTCTCCTTTACGGTCGGAGGTCCATTCTACTTTACGAACATGACCTTCACTGGTGATCTGGAGCACATCGTAGCGGCCCTCAATGGTATGACGGTTACTCCGCCGTCCAACTATATTGGACCCAGCACTCTCATTATCATTGCCGACGATTTGGGCCATAACGGAGCAGGAGGAGCTCGCCAGGTTTCCAGAACCATCGACATCAATTGGACTGCTGCCAA
>JAUVBB010000056.1 GCA_030591445.1 Deltaproteobacteria bacterium
CCGAACCGCCGCAACTACAGATCATCTGCGATCGCTTGTACGACGAACTCAAGGAGGGCGAACTGCAATTTACCGCCCGCCATTATGAACACCTGGGTGGCGTCAAGGGCATCTTGGGCAGTTACCTGGAGCGCTTCCTGATTCCCCGATCGCCAGAAGAAAAAGTGTTAATTCGAGAAGTGCTCAAGGCGCTAGTAACCTCCGTAGGCACCAAGGGCGTTTTGGGCACGGAAGATGTCGCCCAATACATCGGCCAGCCGCTAGCCAAGACCACCTCCATACTCAAGCAACTTAGGGAAGCGCGCTTACTGAGAAAATTTCAAGATCACGAGCAAGACTGTTTTGAACTGAGCCACGAATACTTGATCGACGAGATTGCCAAGTGGATCGAAGACAAAGACCGGGACTTGACCAAAGCCCGAGAGCTGTTGCGCCAGGAGCTGGTCAACCAGGAGCGTTTCGGTCTCTTGATGGCTCCCAGCCGGGTCGCCATCATCCGGCAACACGAAGGGGCCCTGAACCTGAGCCCCGCCGAAAAGAATCTTCTCACCGCTAGTATGCGCCGTCATCGCCGCAAACGAGGATGGACCATTGCCACGGTAGCCTTGGTTTTGCTAGCAGTGGTCTTCGTTGTCTTTGCCTTCGCCCGTCACTACCGAGCCGGACTTTGCGCTGGTGCCGAACACAGGCTCAGCGGTGTTTGGGACCAGAAGATTCAAACCATGATGGCCGCCGCCTTCCAAAAAACCGGCAAGCCTTACGCGCAAGATACCTATCAACGCACCGCCAAGGTCCTCGACCGCTACACCCAGTCGTGGTTGTCGATGCGCGGAGACTCTTGTCGAGCCACCCGCATAGATGGCCGTCAATCCGAGCAAGTCTTCGATTTGCGCGCGCGTTGTCTCGACCGCAGGCTAACCGAGCTGGCCGCCTTGACCAAACTGTTTGCCTCCGATGCGGACGAAAAAGTCCTGGACCAGGCAGTACCGGCAGTGATCGGTTTGATAGCGGTCGACACTTGTGCTGACATCAAGGCGCTGAGCGCCGCGGTGCCTCCCCCTGAAGATCCGCACATTCGATCCGAAGTGGAGTCTGTGCGCGAAAGCCTGGCCAATGTGAGTGCACTTTTTAATGCCGGGAAATATGAAAAGGCATTGAAGGTGGCCCAGAACGCGGTGTTCATGGCCAAGCAGATTCCTTACCCCGCCATCACCGGAGAGTGTCTGGTGGTACTGGGTAGTCAACAGAACAACATTGGCAAGTACCGGGAAGGCGTAAAAACATTCAAGGAGGCCAGCCAGGTGGCGCTGGCTGCCGGAGATAGGCGTACCGCTATTCAGGCACTAACCTCGGAGATGTTTACGGTAGGTGTGAGACAGGCACGCTATCAGGAGAGCCTAGAGATCAAGCGCGTGGTAGAGACCGCTTTTTCGCTGGGCCGCGACGATGCGAATTTGCGCATCGATTTTCTAAATACTCTCGGTGGCATATTTACAGGATCTGGCAATTTTGAACAGGCGAAGGAGTATTACCAGCAAGCCTTGGACCTCGTGAAGATGGATGCAGGACCGGATGATCTAAGGATTGCGACGGTGTTACTGAATCTTGGTATTGTTTTCAATTCCCTGGAGCAGCACAAAAAAGCACTGTCCTTCTATAAGCAATCTCTTTCTTTACAGGAGAAAATATTAGGACCTACTCATCCGCGGGTGGCCAGGGTTTTGGCAAGCATTGGCAACGCGAATCGGGGTATGAAGAACTACGATCAAGCCAAAATTAGTTTGGAGCGCGCACTCGCTATTTATGAGAAAACGGTGGGATCGAACAGCCTGTCGGTGGCCAATACACTTGCGAAAATTGCCAGTTTGGGTCTGGATGCTGGCGAATATGAAAAATCGAGAGAGCTATTCAAGCGAGCCATTGAGCTACAAAAAGAGTTTTATGGGCCCGAACATCCAGTTCTGGCCTTTTCGTATCTTGGTCTCGGCATGATATGGGCGGAATTGGGTCAATTTGACAAAGCGAGAAAACAACTTGAGCAAGCCCTTTCCCTGCGGGAACAGGCCTATGATCCCGATAGTCACAGCATAGCCGAAGTGTTAGGAATTCTTGGAGATGTGTATTTTTCTCTTGCGCAGAAGGACAAAGCAATTGGCTACTATCGACGATGTGTAAATACTTGTGATCGAAACAATTATCCGCTGGCTTTCTGTTCCGATGCCCGATTCGACCTCGGCAAAGCTCTTTGGTCTCAGGCCAAGACTCGTTCCCAGGCCCTGCAACTGGTCAAACAGGCCCGCCGAGAATACGCGGGTCAGAAGGCTTCAAGCGTCCAACTCAAGGCCGCCGACACTTGGCTCGAGAAACACGAATAATGGATCATTGCTCGGTTAGACTTTGACTTTCTTCGGCCACTGCGGCGAGGTCCTTGATCGACTTTATTTCATACAAGAATTTCGAATAAAAAATGCCCCTCTCGGGGCTTTTTGCTCAACACAACATTCATGTCACCCTACTTTTATAGTGTTCTCCGGCATATCAATCCACTGTATTCCTCCGGCTTTTACATTTGTTTTTGATTTCATGTTTTTCTCCTTTTTCGTTAGTAATTATTGCTCATAAATAGAAACTAACTACCCCGCTTTGCTCTTCACTGCCATCTATGCAAATTATGTACCAGAAGTACGAGAATAGAAAAATTATTTATTTCAAGTCGTTACGATCGATGGATTGTTGTCTTGCCTGACAGTAGTGTTGCCCGGTCGGGGGGTTCATATCTGTTTTCATGACGAGAAAGAGATGTAACATTAGTTAATATAACCATTTTCTAGGTTGTAGTGTTTGGGCTACAGGGGAAATAGTCGAGTACCTACAAAATTTTACGATGATCACAATTTGCTGGGAGCAGATGGTGGAAATCGGTCCCCTGTTTCCACTGTCATTCATTTGGATGCCTCTGGTACACTTGACCTTCAGTCTTTGCTGGCAATGGAGGGGAACGATTCATGAGACAAGAATTCGCTAGCCAGGGTCAACGAGGTATGGAACGGACGGGAACAAGATTGATGTTGGTGGCTTTAGCGTTTTGTCTCCCGTTTGCATGTGGGTCGGGGGAGGATGCGGATTGGTTGGGGCATAGTTATCGTCTGGTGCATTATGAGACCAGGTTTCCTCCTCGTTCCCAGCTTGACATTCTGTTGGTCATTGATAATTCGGCGTCCATGGGGGCCAAGCAAGTGCTGCTGCGTCGATCGTTGCAGTCATTTGTGGAGGAGCTCGAATACAATCTTGGCGAGGATGACTTTCGGATGGCGGTGGTGACTACGGGTATGGGGTCGGAGGTTTGTCAGGGCTGTGATGGGGGCAACAGTGGATCGTGCTTGAATGAGACGGGGGAGAGTGGTCGGTTTCAGGATTTGTGGGGGCGGGCGGACTGTCGGGTCATGACCAGGGAGAATGCCAATTGTCTTTATGAAGATGACAGTGGCTCGGCGAGGGAGTGGCTGGGGTTTTCTGGATGCGCTTATCGGCGGGGGTTAATGGCGATGGAAGCGGCCTTGAGTGAACCGTTGGTGGGTACTTACAATGCGGGATTTTTGCGGGAAAATGCCACGCTGATCGTGGTGCTGATTTCGGATGGGCTTGATTGTGGAGGGGTGGGGGATGTGAGCGAGGGGCTGGACGGAGTGGATGAGAAAATCTGTGCTTATGCGGCTAAGGGCGTGGGTCCGGACGGGGGCTTTTTTCATCCGGATGATCCGGACCAGAAGAAATATGCTTTGCGGCCGGTGGCCCAAAGCTATGAGTTTCTCATGGCGCTGAAAGAGGGGCGTCCGGGGATGGTGAAATTCGCGGGCATTGTAGGCTTGGCGGATATCAACAATCTCGATCATACCGTGATTGAGTATCTGGATGCCGGTGCCGGTTCGGAGGTGGTGCCGGCCTGCGAGCTGCCGGACTGCGAAGGGGCGCATTGCACGGCGTTGCCGGACCCGCGGGTTATCAGCTTGGCCAAGATGTTTGGTCTTGGTGACAACGGGATGGTCGACACTTTGTGTCAGGAAGACTTTTTTCACTCTGACATGAGGCCGGGTCCGACGGCGGTGAGCTGTCCCAAAAGGCTTCTGCTTCGGTATCAACCCCTCGATCCGGCTCTGATTGCCATGCGGCTAAATGGTGAGCCCCTGGCCGACAATGCCTGCTCGGTGGCAGACAATTACCTTCCTTGCGGGGGCGCGGACGCTGACTGTGGCGATGGTGAATGCTTGCCCAGTTGGCGATATTTGCCGCCTGGGGATCCCTTGGTTATTGATGCCCCCGGCGGCATGATCATTTTTTTGCCTCAAATCGACTTGTGCAATATCGAGCCCGATCTTGAGACTCGTTTTGAGCTTACCTATGTTGCTTTGGAAGTCGGGTCTACTTGACCTTCTTGCGGGCGATGTTGGCGGCGACCAGGATGGGGTCCCAGACGGGGGCGAAGGGCGGGGCGTAGCTGAGATCTAGGGCGCCCAGGTCTTCGACGGTAAAGTTGGCTTGCAGGGCGGCGGCGATGACGTCCAGGCGTTTGGCGATGCCTTCGCCGCCGGCCATTTGGGCGCCCAGGACCCGGCCGCTGCTTTGGTCGAATACCAGGCGGACATGGATGTCCTTGGCGCCGGGATAGGCGTGGGCACGGCTGCGGGCCTTGATTTGGATGGCCTGGGGCGCGAAGCCGGCTTGCTGGGCTTCGGCTTCCATCAGGCCGGTGTGGCCGACTGCCATATCGAAGACTTTGGTAATGGAGGTGCCCAACACGCCGCGGAATTTTTGCCCGGCGCCGACTACATTGGCGCCGCAGATGCGGCCCTGTTTGTTGGCGGTGGTGCCGCGCGGGATGAACGCGCCTTGACCGGTGAGCAGGTGATAGGCCTCGGCGCAGTCGCCGGCGGCAAAGACGCCTTCGGCCGATGTGCCCAATTGATCGTCGACGGCAATGGCGCCGCTAGTCCCCAGGCGGATGCCGGCTTTGGTTGCCAAGTTCACGACCGGTTCCACTCCGGTGGCCACCAGTACCAAATCGGCTGGTAGGCTGCCCTTGTCGGTTTCCACCGATTCAACTTGGCCCTGACCCGTAAATCCGGTCACGCGGGATCCGGTGATCAATTCTACTCCGTGGCTGCCGATTTCCTCACGCACCAAGGTAGCGACCGGCTCCGGATAGCCGGTGGGCACGGCGTCATTGCGCTTGAGCAGGGTGACGGCCAGGCCACGGGCTACTAGTACGTCGGTCATCTCTAGACCGATATGCCCGCCGCCGATGACCACCGCACGCCGGGGGTTTTGCTCGGCCAGGTAGTGCTTGATCGATTTGGCGTCCTTGAGGGTATGCAGGAAGAAGACGCCGGGCAGGTCCATGTTGGCAAATGAGGGGGCCTTGGGTCGGCAGCCGGTGGCCAGCACCAGTTGATCGAACTCCAGGCGTCGATCGCCTTGGCTGGTTTCGAAAGTGACGGTGCGGGCGGCCAGGTCGAGATCGATAACTTCGCTGTCGGTATGCAGGTCGATGCCGCGCTCATTGCGAAAGCGATCGGCACTGATGACCACCAGGTCTTCGATGGGGCGCTTGGGATCCTGAATATTGTAGGGCATGCCGCAGGCGCCGTAAGAGACCCATGGGCCTTTTTCGAAGACGACTACTTCGAGATCCGGCTGACGCCGTTTGGCCTGGGAAGCCGCACTCATACCCGCGGCCACGCCGCCTATGACTACCAGTCTATTTGTTGCCTTGGTTTGCAAGATTGCCTCCTGTCGCGTTTAGGCGCTCATCATACCCATATCGAGAGCATCAGGTCTAGTCGTTAGCCATTCAGCTTGACTATCGTTGGCAAAACGCGAGAATATTCGCTCAATGCCGAGTCCTATCAGGGGAGCGAATTTTCATGGAAAAGAAAGAAATCCGGGTTTTACTCATTGATGACGAAGAAGAGTTGATCGATTATCTGTCAAAGCGTCTGCTGCGGGCCGGCTTTACGGTGACGGCGACTACTTCCGGAGCCCAAGCGCTGGAAGTGGCCACCGCCGAGGATTTCGACGTGGCCATTGTCGATCTGAAGATGCCGGGGATCGATGGCATAGAGACCCAACGCCGGCTCAAGGAAATTCGCCCCTTTTTGCAAACCATCGTCCTGACTGGGCACGGCTCCATCGACACTGCCTTGGAGAGTGGCAAACACGATGCCTTTCTTTTCCTGGCCAAACCCGCCGAGCACGAACAATTGGTCCAGGCCATTATCGACGCCAAGGCCCAAAAGAAAGAGCTGCTCTACGATCAATTCCGCGAGGAGATGGAGCAAATCACTTGCTCTGGTGGCAGCCCCAAAGAGATCGTCCACGCGGTGGATCAGTTGAGAAAAAAGTACGACTTGCATTAATCCTATCTCCCTACTCTGCATAAGATTTATTCCAAAAATCGCCAAAATGTGATCTCATAGTAGGCAATGGAAGCCGACGAGATGGATCTGGATCAGACTGCTGCCGACGAGGAGCAAGAGCGCGAGTTGCGCCCGCTGCCCAGGGGGACCTGCGTTGGCAGATACCTGATTGCGGATGTGCTGGGGCAGGGAGGAATGGGCGTGGTATACCGGGCCTTCGACCCGGATTTGAATCGGCCGGTGGCGCTGAAAATGATGAAGGTCAAGAAGTTGCCTGGCCAGAATACTATCGATTGTGGAAAGGACCGATCTCGCTTGCTCCGGGAAGCCCAGGCCCTGGCTCAATTGTCCCACCCGAATGTGGTGACCGTGCACGATGTGGGTGCCTTCGAGGATGTGGTATTCCTGGCCATGGAACTGGTGGAGGGGCAGACCCTTGACCGCTGGCTGCGTCGGGAGAAACCCGCGGGGGCAGAGATATTGGCAGTGCTTATGGCTGCCGGCCGTGGCTTGGCCGCCGCCCACCAGGTGGGCATCATTCACCGCGATTTCAAGCCGGCCAATATCATCATCGGTTCCGACGGGCGGGTGCGGGTGCTCGATTTTGGTCTGGCCCGGGCTGCTGATTTGGCCAATGCCAAGCATCCGGTCCCTGTTGCCGAGGCTCTGAGAGGAGCGGGGGGAGATGAGACGGAGGACTCGGAGTCTTGGGACAACTCCCAATCTTCGGTCAATTATCTGTCTTCAGACTTGACCCAGGCCGGGGCTATCGTAGGCACACGCAACTACATGGCGCCAGAGCAATTCGAAGGCCGAGCGTTGGACGAGCGCACCGACCAGTTTGCCTTTTGTGTGGTTTTGTTCGAGGCCTGGTGCGGTTTTCGTCCTTTTCAAGCCAATAGCGATCGCTGGTTGGTGCGAAGAATGAAAGCAGGCAAGGTGACTTTGCCCGTCGACGAGCTGGTGCCGGCCTGGGTAATGAAGATCCTGTTACGCGGCTTGGCGGCCAAGCCGGCCGATCGCTATCACTCCATGGGGGAGATCCTGGCGGCGCTGGCCGACGATCCGACCCTGGCTCAGCAAAAGGCCCGTAGCCTAAGGCGCAAACGATGGGGCATGGTGGCCGGGGTCTTGCTGGTACTGGGTTCGGTGGTGCTGGGGCTTTGGTACGGCATGACCCAGGGCAGCCGGCTTTGCCAGGGCGCCGAGCACAGCTTGGCCGGCGTGTGGGACGAAAAAACCGCGGCTGCGGTAGCTTCGGCTTTTGAACAGACCGGCCGGCACTATGCCCAAGACACTTTTGCGCGCGTGAGCAAAGTGTTGGATGCCCGGGCCCAAGAATGGGTGGCCATGCGGATCGAGGCCTGTGAAGCAACCCACGTACATGGGGTCCAGTCCGAGCATCTGCTGGACCTGAGAATGCGCTGCCTGAACCGACGTTTGTCCGAGACCGGAACCCTGGTTCGTTTGTTTGCCGACGAGACCGATGGTGACTTGCTGGACAACGCGGTGTCAGTGGCCTTGAAGTTGCGCGGCATCGAACAATGCCGTGACGAGGACGAGCTGACCGCCGCCATCCCGCCGCCGACTGACCCGGAGACCAAAGCCCAGGTGCAGAAGCTGCGGGATCGTTTGGACGAGATTGAGGTCATGCAGATGGCCGGCCGGATGGCCAATGCTTTGCAAAAGGCCCAGGAGGTGCTCGCCGTCGCCCGCACCACCAGCTATCCTGTCATCGTGGGGGAAGCCTTGTTCAGTACCGGTTCTTTATTGGCCGATACCGGCGATTACGATCAAGCAGAGAAATATTTACGAGAGTCCATTGCGGTCTCATTGGCAGAGAAAGACCAGAAGACGGTGGCCAACGCTCTTCTTTACCTCATGAACGTGGTTGGCACCAACAAAGCAGAAGAGGGCCTAGCCCTGCGGCAATCGATTGAAATTGCGCTGGGACTGGGCGAAGACGATCAGGAATTTCGGGCCCGCTTGGCCGATACCCTTGGGGTCTTGTCCTTTCGGCGCGGAAAATATCAAGAGGCCAGGAAACACCATGTCCAGGCTTTGGCCATATGGGAGAAAATCACCAGTCGGAGAAATCCGACTTTGGCCAACACCCACAACAATTTGGGCAATGTCTATCGGCGCCTGGGCAATTACGACCAGGCGGTTCGGCACTACCAAAGAGCGCTGGTAGTGCGGGAGACGGAGTTGGGACCAGAGCATCCGGCCGTCGCGTCGTCTTTGAACAATCTGGGTATCGTCATCAACGATCAGGGCGATCCGGAACGGGCGATCGCGATCTATCGGCGGGCGCTGGCCATTTGGGAAAAGGCGCTTGGCCCAGAGCATCCGAATGTGGCCTACGCTCTTGATAACCTGGGCAATGTTTTATACTCCCAGGAAAAATACCAACAGGCGGCCGGGCATTATCAGCGGTCTTTGGCCATCAGGGAAAAAGCCCTGGGAGAGGAGCACCCGCGGACGGCCTCTTCCTTGTTCAACCTGGGCTTGGTATTATACAGCCAAGGAAAATATCGAGAATCCGAGCAGCAATACCGACAGGTGCTGCAGATTCAGGAGAAGACCCTGGGCGCGCAACATCCCTTTGTGGCTTATTCCCGCAACAATCTGGGCTACACGCTAAGCAGTCAAGGCAAGTGGCGCGAGGCCCAGCAGCATTTCCAGCGGGCCCTGGCCATCTGGGAAAAACGGGGGCAGCCGCATCTGGCGCACAGCTTGTGGCCGAAGACCGGCTTGGCAGAGACCACCCTGGCACAAGGCGACTACAAAACCGCGGCTGGATACTTCGAACAGAATCTTCTGTTTTGTGCGGATCAGAAAGGTGATCCCGAAGCCTGTGCGCGGTCAAAATTTGGCCTGGCTCGCATTCTTGCCCGCTCCCGCCGGCCCGAACTCCAGGTGCGGGCGGGCAAACTGGCGAGGCAGACCCACGAGTTTTTCAGCAAACAATCCTCGGTTCCGGCCACCCTTTATCGAGAGAAGGTAGAATCTTGGCTGCAAAAACATGGCATTTAGTTGTGATTGGTATTGCGGTGACGCTTGCGGCTTGTAGCCGAAGCGAACCCGCCGCGGAGACCAAAGCCGCCACGGTAAGCAAAGAACTTGAACAGGGCTGGGTGGCGCGTATTCAGCGCCGAGGCACCCTGGGGGTAGGAGAGCCGACTAAGTTTCGCTGGGCTTATCGCGATTCGCGCCTGCGTATCGATCGGGGTGGCGAAATCTCCGAAATATGGAACATGGAGAAGTCTTCCCGGGTTCTTCTTTTTCACGGGACCAGGACCTATCGAGTCGAGACGCTTACGCTTCTGCGCGAACAAGTGGCGCGGCAGCTTCGCTCTGCCCGCTTGGCGGTGGGCAAGTTTTCGGCTGCCGATCAGCAGCGCATGTCGGCAGAAACCAAAGACATGATTGCCCGGTTGCAGGCGAAGCAGATCTTGCCTAAGCAGGCTGCCAAAGTGACTGCGACCGGAAAGAACGATGAAATTATGCAAATGAGCTGCCGTGAATTTGGCTGGCACAGAACCCGAGGCCGCGATTTTCTGGTTTGCTTTGCCCAGTCGTCCCAGCCGGCGGTTTTGCCTTTTCTCGAGGAAGCCCAGAACTTGACTCGGCAACTAAGCGTCGACAAAGCCTCCGAGCTTGACGTGCTGTCGGTAGTGGGATTTCCGATTGCGCTGGCCCGGCTGGGTTTGCCCTTAAGGGTTCGCCATCGCCGCCATCAAGACTCTCCCTCTTCGGGGGAATGGATGGTGGAAGAAATGGTGCTGCTCGAAGCACGAAGCATCGAGGCGGAAAAATTCGACGTGCCGGCCGGCTACCAGGAACTGAAAGATGAGCCGTAAAGGCAAAGGGAATTTTTTTGGAAATTGAAACCAAAGAACAGGACCCCACCACCGCCGATACCGGTGAGGCCGGGGAATTGCGCCCGATGGCGCGGGGTACCTGTGTCGGGCGGTACCTGATTGCCGATGTTTTGGGTCAAGGTGGAATGGGGGTGGTGTACCGGGCCTTTGACCCGGATCTGAATCGTCCGGTGGCACTCAAGATGATGAAAATTATGAGGCAGCCCGGCCAGAACACGGATGATTGTACCGCCGATCGATCTCGGCTCTTACGCGAAGCCCAGGCCCTGGCTCAACTCTCGCATCCCAATGTGGTAACCGTGCATGATGTGGGCACTTTTGAAGATGTGGTTTTTTTGGCCATGGAGTTGGTCGAAGGGCAAACGCTTCGGCAATGGCTCACGCAGCAGAATCCATCGGCCGACGAAAAACTGACGGCGCTGATGGCGGCCGGCCGTGGCCTGGCAGCGGCCCACCAGGTGGGCATCATCCACCGTGATTTCAAACCGGACAATGTGATCATCGGTAGCGACGGCCGGGTTCGGGTGCTCGATTTCGGTTTGGCCCGGGCCGCCGATTTGTCTCCGTCCGAATCGCAGCTTCCCTTGTCGGAAGAGTCGGAGGACTGGCCCGAAGCTGGCGAGTTGTCCGCCGATCGGAGCGGATCGGTCAATTTCCTCTCTTCTGATCTCACCGCGGCCGGGGCCGTGATGGGAACCCGCAATTATATGGCCCCGGAACAGTTCGAGGCCGGGGCCTTGGACGCGCGTACCGATCAGTTTGCTTTTGCGGTGGTTTTGTTCGAGGCCTTGCAGGGATTTCGACCCTTTCAGGCCAAGAGCAACCGTTTGCTGGTGCGCCGCATGAAAGTGGGTCGGGTCGAACAAAGCCAAGACCAGCGGGTGCCGAACTGGATAATGCAAGTTCTTCTTCGCGGTTTGGCCGGTGATCCGGCGCAACGTTATGGCTCGATGAGCGAGATCATCGAGGCGCTGGCCAACGACCCGACCCAGGCCCGCCGCGCGCGCCGAGCCGCCCGTCGCAAGAAACTGTCCATCGTGGCCGGGCTGATGGTTTTCGTAGGCTCGCTCATTTTTGGCCTATGGTATGGCATGACCAAGGGCAGCCGCCTATGCCGGGCTGCCGAAAACCGCATGCAGGGCGTGTGGGACGATGAGATCAAGGATGGCATTGAAGCCAAGTTTCTGGCTACGGGCCGGCCCTATGCCCGCGATACCTCCCAGCGGGTCAGTGAGCGGCTTGACCGCTATGCCCAGGCCTGGGTGGGCATGCGCACCGAGGCCTGTGAAGCGACCCATGTCCATGGGGAACAATCAGCGGCCATGCTCGACCGCAGGATGCAATGCTTGAACCGGCGTCTGGCCGAGCTGAAAGCGCTCACCAAGCTGTTTGGGAAAAAGACCGATGTCGGCCTGCTCGACCGCGCGGTTGCCGTGACCATTGCTTTGCCTCACTTGGACCGCTGTGCGGACACCGAAAGTCTAAATGCGGCCGTCCCGTTGCCTCGGGATCCAAAGCTCCGCGCGCGTATTGCCCATTGGCAAGCACGGCTAGAAGATGCCGCTGCCTTGGGTGGGGCGGCCAAATATCAAGCGGCTCTCGAACTCGCCGAGGCGATAGTTAAGGAGACGGTTTCGGTTAGCTACGCCCCGATTCGAGCGCGATCCCTTTATCTGCAAGGGACGCAGCAAGCGGCCCTGGGTCAGACCCAACCGGCCGGCCAAAGCCTGCAACAGGCCATCGAGACCGCCGCCGTCGCCAAGGATGACGATCTGATGGTCGACGCGGCCATCGCGCTCATCTTCAACCTGGGCAACAAGCAGGCTCGCCATGCCGAGGCGCTGATGTTGAGCAAGATGGTTGGTGCGCAAGTGACTCGCATTGGCGGGCGGCCGGATTTGCGCGCCGACTTGCTTAACCAGCAGGGCAACATCTTGAATGAGCAAGGCGAATATCGACAGGCGCAAGTGGTTCTCACCCGAGCGCTTACTTTACAGCAAGAACATTTCGGACCCGATCATCTCAATGCCGCCACCACCCGCAACACTTTGGCTCTGGTGCTAAAGAAAATGGGCCGGTACCGTGAGGCGCAAGAACATTACCAACAAGCCTTGGCGACCTACCAAAAAGTGCTGGGCCCCGCGCATCCGGATGTGGCCATGTGCATGACCAACCTGGCCTGGGTCTTGCGGATGCAAGACCAACAATCCCAAGCGATGGCGCTGTATAGAAAATCATTGCGTATTTTTGAAGACGCCTTTGGTTCGCAGCACGAAAAAGTCGCCGCCGTGTTGACCAATTTGGCCAGCGCTTTGCAAGAGAGCGAGGAACCTGGCCATCAGGAACAAGCTCGGCAATATTACTTGCGTGCCTTGCAGATCACTGAAACTGTTCTCGGCCCCGCGCATCCAAAGGTGTCAGTGGTGTTGGTCAACCTGGGCTTACTGGACAATGATACCCATCAGTATCAGCGTGCCTTGACTACTTGCCAACGGGGCTTGGCCATAGCCGGAAAGAGCCTGGGGCCGCAACATCCCATGGTGGGACATCAGCTCCATTGCATTGCCGAAGCCCACCTGGGCTTGGGTCGGCCGGCCGAGGCCATCGCACCGCTTACCCGGGCCCTTGCCTTGTTTGAAGCCAAGGCTATCGATCCCAACCATGTGGCAGTGGTTATGTTTTTGCTGGCGCGGGCGCGCTGGCAGACTGGACAACAAGGGACCGCCGCCCTGGCCTTGGCTGAGCGGGCGCGTACTCTCTTGTCCCAGACCCAAGAGAGTAGCCCGGTCGATCTAGATCAGATCGAAGCCTGGATCGCTGAACGGCGCCCGGTTGCTCGCTAGCCAGATTTGAAAGTTTTCAGGATTTCCCTTTACATCCCCTTGGGCTAAGTACAAGAATGCTCCGAATTTGTCGTGGGTACCGAAACTCCGGCGGAGTGAGGGTGCCGGTTGGCGTTCCTTTGCTGGGCATAAGGAGATAATCATGAATCGGAATCGGTCGAAAACACTGTTGGGTTTGTGGATCACTGCCGTGATTGGCATGAGCGGCTCGCTTGCATTGGCTGATAATTATGGCGATGCCCCGACCCCCTATCCGACCTGTGCCCATACTTTTCATTACGATGAGTACCTGGGTGCCACCGTGCTTAGCGACAGTGTTAATCCGGTGACTCCCGCCTGGACCGGTTCGACCGATGACGACGGGGTCAGGGTTGAGAACCTGTCCAAAGGCTCCAACGCAGTCATCACGGTGACGGTCTCCAATTTTGCTGCCGCCGATGATATCGGGGTTTGGATCGACTGGAATGACAACGGAGACTGGGCCGATGCCGGCGAACAAGTGATCTGGGCAGGCGTCAGTTCGGCGGCGCCGGACGGCTCGATTCATGGCGGCGACAACATATGTCTGGTGCCCGTGCCCGTCGATGCGGTGGGAAGCTCGGCCAAGCTGCGTGCCCGTATCTGGTATACCACCAACCCCGGGGATGACGAGTTTGACGTCAATCAGGGCGGATCGCCCGATGGCGTGGCCAAATTTGGCGAGGTAGAGGATTACGATTTGCCCTACGCCCTGCCCGATGATCCAGAGATCAAGGTTTTGGACGGAGCGGCCCAGGACATCCCCAATGGAACCGTGAACGAGATCATAACCCCCCTCCGGCCGGGCGACACCGAGACCTTGACCTGGAACATAGAAAACATCGGCGCGTCGAATGACCTGAATCTAAGCACCAGCCCCCGGGTAGATTTGCCCGCGGGCAGTTTGCTCAATTGCACGGTGGTGTTGACCACCGATGCCCAGACCCCGGTGGTACCCGGGGCTACTACCCCGTTCGTGATCGAGGTAACGCCCACGGCCGCCGGCGCCTTCGGCTTTGAGGTGCTGATTGCCAATGACGATCCCGACGAATCCGCTTTTGCTTTCACGGTCAGCGGCAGTAGCCCCAGCGCACTGATTGGTACCTATCTGGTTAGCAACGACATGGCCGAGAATCCGCACTTTGCCGACTTGGGCGAAGCCTTCGATGCTTTGGAAAGCCACGGAGTAGCCGGGGCGGTAGTGCTCGAGGTTTCGGCCGGTAGCGGACCTTACAGCTCGACCTCGGCTTATGGCTTGGGCGATGATTCGGTGGTCAATGTGTCGGCGGTCAACACAATTACCATTCGGGCCCAAGGTTCTGAACGGCCGGTGATCCATGGCTCGGGTGCTTACGAAGACTCATACCGTGTGCTAGGCACGCTCTTGCTCAAGCACATCGCTCACATTACCATCGAAGGTCTGGAGTTGACCGGGGGTGATAATTTCGGCATCGGGGTTGTGGATATCAGTGCCGAGGTGACTAGTGATATTAACATTCGTCGCTGCCGCATTCACGATATTCAGCTTGCCAACGGCATCTGGTTTCTGTCCGAGAGCCCCCATACCATTGCCAATGTCGAAATCGTCAACAACATGATCTGGGACTGCGCCATCGACCAGGGTGAATTCTATAGCACTGGCGAAGGCGGGATGGGTTTCTTCAACCTGGGTCCCAACGCGGTGATTCAGCACAACACCATAGTGGCGACCAATGGAATTGGTTCCGGCCATGCTGTCAATATCGAAGGCGGCGGTGGACCCTTGGCTGATTTTTCCTATAACATCGTGGTCTCGGCCACCGAAAATTTCACCGCCATGAATCTGGCTGCGGCGCCGACCGTGGCTGATCACAATATCTATTTCTTGACCAATGGCGCCACCGAATTTGCCCCCGGTTTTGCGACCCTGGCCGATTGGCAGGCCGCCAATTCCACTCTCGACCAGGCCAGTTCGGACTTAGATCCCATGTTGGTAAGTGTCATTGCCGGCTCCGAGGATTTGCACCTGACTCTCGATTCTATCAACGCCATGGATATGGCGATAGGCTCTAGCGAAATCATTGATGTCGACGGCGACGTTCGGCCCGATGCTGCTGATGTGGACATTGGCGCCGACGAGATTCAGCAAGCATTGTCGTTACGAATTCACAGTGGCCAAACCCTGGTGCGCGAAGGCGATGTGTTGCCGGTGGCCTTGGGTGCTGCCGTGGCTGATTTGTCCCTATCGTTTTCCGTCCTCGATCCCGATGTCGGCGACACCCTGGGCTTGGTGGCCACGGTAACCGATAACAGCGCCGTTGACGGCTTTGTCCAGGCCGAGTGGGATACCACCGGCACTGGTGGGTCCATTGCCGCGACCCCGACCAGCGGTACCTTCACCACGGCCGGCAATATCACGGTTCAGCTCGATGCCGATGACGGCGCCGGCGGCCATACCGTCAGCCTGACCTTTACGATTCAGGTGAAGAACGCGCCGGCCATCTCGGTTTTGGCCAATGCGGTTGCGGTAGTAGATGGTGATACCCTCACGGTTTCACAAGGCGATACCCTTGCCGGTCTGAATCTTGCCTTTGCGGTCGATGATGCCGATGTCGGCGATACCCTGAGCCTGACCACGACGGTGACCGACGCTGGCGCCATCGCTGCATTTGTCCAAGACGAATGGAACAGTACTGGCACTGGTGGCAACATCCAGGCCGTACCCACGACCGGTAGTTTTGATACGCTGGGTGCCATCACCGTGCAACTCGATGCCGGTGACGGCACTGGCTTGACCGACACCCTGTCTTTCACCATCGTGGTGACCGGCGCACCCGCGATTACGGTGACGGCCTTCGGTAATGCCGTGAGTGATGGTGACACGCTGGCCATGACCATCGGCGATGCCTTGGCCGCTCTGAGCCTCGATTTGGCCGTCACCGACCCGGACGTCGGCGATACTCTTACCCTGGCGGCCACCGTGACCAACAGCGAACTTATCACCGGTTTCGATGCCGCCGAGTGGGATGCCACTGGCACCGGCGGGACCATCGGCGCTACGCCGACGACCGGTACCCTTGATACTCTGGGCAGCATCACGGTACAGCTTGACGCCGACGATGGCACCGGCAAGACCGATACCCTAATCTTCACCATCACGGTCTCGGAACCAGGCAACAACGCTCCGGTAGTATCGGTTACGGCGGGTGGTGCCGCGGTCAGCAATGGCGATACCCTGGCCATGACCATTGGTGATACCGTGGCCGATCTCGACCTGGCCATAAGCGTGACCGACGCCGATGTCGCCAACACCTTGACCCTGGTCTCGGTGGTGACCGACAACACGCTCATCGACGGCTTTGCCCAGGGTGAGTGGGACGGGACGGGCTCTGGGGGCAGCATCGCAGCCGCGCCCAGCTCTGGTAGTTTCGATACCCTGGGCACCATCACGGTTCAGCTCAATGCCAGTGACGGCGTGGGTGGGGCCGATAGCTTTTCTTTCATTCTCACGGTATCAGAGCCGGCCAACCATCCGCCGGTTCTCACGGTCACCAGGAATGCATCAGCGGTGAACGAAGGCGACAACCTGGCGGTGGCAAACGGGGCTACGGTAGCCAGCCTGGGTTTGGTCTTTACCATAAGCGATGCTGATGCGGGCGATACCCTGACCCTCACCAGCACCGTTACCGACAACAGCCTCATCGCTGGATTTTTGCAGACTGAATGGGATGCCACCGGCAGTGGTGGCTCTGTGGTCGCCAACCCGGGCACCGGCAGTTTTACCACCGATGGTACCCTCTCGGTGTCCCTGAGTGTTACCGACGGAGCCGGCGGGACGGATACGTTTGCCTTCCTGATCACGGTCTCGACCCACGTCAATCAAGCCCCGGTTATTTCGGTGACCTCCAACGGCGTGCCCCTGATGAGCGGCTCCACGGTAGAATCTTTGCAGGGTGGCGCGGTGTCCTCCTTGAATCTGAATTTTGGTGTGACCGATGTGGATGCCGGCGACAATCTAAGTTTGACTGCAACTCTTTCTGATAACTCGCTCATCCCCGGTTTTGTCCCCGCCGAGTGGACTGCCACCGGTAGCGGCGGTGCCATCACCACCTCGCCTTCGACCGGAACTTTCACCACCGGCGGTATGATTGCCGTCCAACTTACCGCCACTGATGGGGCCGGTGGCACCGCCAATCTTAACTTCAATATCTCGGTCAAGACCGGCGGCAATATCGCCCCGGTTATTTCCGCGCCCCAGCCCACCGGCGACATCGTCGGCGGTGGCACCGACCCGAGCTTCGTCGGCAGTGTGCTGGTAGGTGGCAATTTGGCCATCGCGTTTGCCGCCACCGATGCCGATGCCGCCGATACCTTGTCTTTCTCCGTGGCCGTAGCCGGTGGCACATTGACGGCCGCCCAGGCCGGTTTCGTAGAAGTTCTTCCCTATGCCCCAGTCGGCGGAACCAGCCCGCAGGTTTTGACCCTCTCCGGCCAAGCTCTTACCGAAGGCACCATCACCCTAGCCGTGACCGTCAGCGACGACAGTGGCAACAGCGACCAATACAGCTTCACCCTGGCCATCAAGACCTTGTCCGCCGGCGACTCCGGTTGCGGCTGTGCCCATTCTACCGGCCACAATCAGCTACCCGGTGGCTTGTTGTTGGCCCTATTCTTGGGCATGGCCATAAATCGACAACGTCGTCGCCGGTAACAAACGTGTTGGCGGCGCGGGCCATCGTGTAACGGACACGGTGGCGGTGCGGGCCACCACGTTTGGTTAAGGGGGACATGCCCGGCTACACGGTTGGTTACGGTGGTTATGCCCGGCATCGCCCTTGGTGAAGCGGTGTTTTTGTGGTTTTGACTCACAGCGTGTGATTTAAATGCGACACCAAGACGCTAAGTGATTTTTGAATTTTCCTGACTTTTCAATATAGTGACGGCGGTTTTTGGTGGCATGTTTCTTGCTTTGATTATTAGGGTTAGCAAGGAGCGCTATGAAACATCGAATTGCCAAATATGCCAATCTTGTCTTTTTACTGCTGGGCATGGGTCTGCTTGCGGGGATGTTGCTGCGTTTGGATCCTAATCAGGTATTTGATCATTTGGGTCGTATTGGTTGGTGGTTTGGGTTGGCGTTTGGGGTTTATGTGTTGGCGGTGATGTGCTCGAGCGCGGCCTGGTTCTTGATGGTCGATCCGGCGGCCGGGCGGGTTCGTTATCGGCATTTCTTGGCTGCCCTTTGGGCGGGGCATGCTGTGAATATGGTTACCCCGGCGGCCTCGGTGGGGGAGCTGTATAAGGCCACCATGATGAAGGGGCGGATCGAGGGTCGGGAGCTGGTTGCTTCCCTGATGACATTTAATTTTCTGTCCACTCTGGTGACCCAGTTGTTTACCATGTTGGCCCCCCTGGTCTGCTTGCTCATGGTTGACTTTCCGGCGCCGGTCATATGGGCGCTGTTCGGCACGGCATCGCTGTTTTTTCTGCCGGTGGTGGGTTTGTACGTCCTGTTGCGCTTTGGTGCTGCCGGAAAATTGGTCAAATTGGCGGCCAAACTGCCCTTGGTTCGATTTCGCGATCCCGAGGCCTTGTTGGCCAAGGCCCGGGCTATCGACGAAAGGGTGCAATCTTTTCCCCGTAGGCAACCCGGTCGCTTTGCCCTGGCTTTGGCCTTGTTGGCCGCGGTGCGCTTGTTGCAGGTGGCCGAAGTTTGGGTTTTGTTGCGGGCTTTGATGCCGGAACAGGGCGCGGGTTGGTTGCTGTTGCTTGCCTTGGCCAGTCAGACGGCCTCCCAACTGATTGCTTGGCTGATGACCTTTGTGCCCAGTCAAGTCGGGGTAGCCGAAAGTGGCAGTGCCTGGTTATTTCAGACGCTGGCGCTCGATCCTATGCTTGGTTTTGCCATGGAACTGGCTCGCCGGCTGCGCAAAGTATTAGGCACGGCCATTGGTTTGGCGATTGGCAGCTTGGCCCCGCGTTGGCGCGGGGTCGATAGACCGGAAAAACAGTGGGGTGTTAAATGCACAGGAAACGTTGCAGGGACTGAATGAATTTGCCCATCATGACCGGTTGGCCCAGATATAAGTCGGCGCCGGCCGAATAGGCTGCTTTTCTGGCTTTGTTGTTGTTGGCGCCGGTAGCGATGAGTGGCAGGGAGGTGAAAGACTCGTTACGGCGAATCATTTTGATTAGCCGCTGATCATCGTCGATGCGCATGTCCAGCTTGACGATGGCCAGGTCGAAGATCATGTCGATGTCTTTGCCGCCGGTAACGGTTTGGATCTTTTCCCAGGCCTCTTTGCCCGATTTGGCCTCCATGACATCCAGTTTGCGTACACCGCCTAGATTTAAATTATCGAAGGCCCGTAGCGCGGAATGAAACAAATCGCGCATGGCTGGATCGTCTTCGGCCAACAGCACTCGGTAGGGCGCCGGTTCGTCGGTCGGTGCCGTCGGTTCGGCCAGTTTATTGACCAAGTTTTGGATTTTTTCGGATTCTTCTTCCGAGTCGAAAATAAAGGAAATTCCAATGCCCGCCGGTTTTTCTTCAGATGATTCCTCCGGAGAACGCCGCCAACAAACCTTGCCCCGACACATGATTGGGGACAACAAACCCGGAAACGAAATACTGAAAGACAGTTCTTCGCCGATTTCAAACGGACGATCGGTGGCAATAAAAATACCACCGGAACTGGCATTGGCGGCATGGTCCACCAGGAAGTCATGAGGATCGGCAAATTCAACCTTGAATAGCACTTCGACTCTGGCATTTTTTCTCAGGTCACGTGGATCTGTCACAGCAAACCTCCTGGGCAAGAGACGCCTACTAGATCACGGCTCGGGCCTCTGGTCAAAGGAAATTCCACCTTATCCTATAATCCGGCGAGAATTTCGTATGGCTCAGGGAGCCAGAAAAACTTACCATCCAACCAGACCAATCCGTCGTAAATAGAACCTTGGGGATCGCCTCGGCCGAAGTACTTCCAGACCAGCCAGACGGTGCCCGGCTTGAGCAGGTGGCCAATACTTCGGTATCCTTCCGGAAAGCGGCGGGCCTTGCCGTAATTCGTTGGCAACCATTCAGCATAGCAAGCGGCCACCCGCAACTGGGTTTGACCCGGAGAAGGTACCGGCGGCGGAATGCTTGCGCCCCACAAAAGCGAATATGCCTGGCGCGCACTGTCGACCGCCCGATCTACGAACAAGCGCTGGTAATCCTCTGCGCCCGGTTTCAATTGGGTCGCGATTTCGCGCCATTTCTCAGGGTCCTCGTCCTTCATGGAAGCAGCCAGGAGTTCCATGGCTGCCTGTTCGACCTGGTCGAGGAGCACCAGGCGATCGGCGTCGGGAAGGACTTGGGCCCTTTGGCTGCCCTGGGCTGATGGTTCATCGCTAGTATTCTTGCGGCGCTGAACCACGGCCTTGATGCTGGCCTGGTCCTGGACCAAGCGCCGGGTTTTTTGGGTAACCTCTCTTTTTTGGCGCTCTTTTCTGTTTTGGGCCATTTCATCAAAAGTTTCAGGGTCTCCCTGCAGAATCAGGGGTGCCTGGAAGCGAAGAAAGCGGGCAAAAGTGCCGAGCACGACTTACCATTGAACCAAATTGGTCATGGGCTCCTGGTGACTGGCGGCAAACCAAGCTTGATCTTTGAGTCCTTCCAGATCTTGGGTGTCGAATATTTCCTTGAACTTTCCAGCCTCATGAAGCGGACCGAAAGTAACATCGATTTTTCCTTCCAGGCTGCCATGATTGATGGCCAAATAGGCGCGTCGTGATTCGAAACGGACATTTTCATCGTTGGCCAGGACACAGGCAAAATCGTAGTCATCAGTCAGGAATGAAAAAACCTTCTGAATGGTGTTGATTCGGCTCATCGGATCTTCAGCGATTGTCACTTTTGACACCAATTTAGTTTCTTATAACTACCAAAATAGTAAAAAGTGAGTGCCCAGTCAAGTTGGAAGAAGGCTTCCACCTTGACAGCATCGAAAAGCGTATGCTAGCGTCCTTTGCGTCTTTTTCGCGTCTGGAAGAGTAGATCGGACGGGGAGTTGGAACGTCTCAACTCTATCGGGGAAGGCATAGGCACAGGGGGTGGACCCTGTAGATATGGAGGACAAGATGAGCAGGGAAAACCGCGGGCAGATGTGGCAAGGTCGGCTTACGACAAAATGGGCAGGATGTTTTTTTGCGGTGGTATTGGGTGGGTGTGTGCTGATGAGCACAGGGCCCGCGCAGGCCGCGGTTGGACCGGGAGCCAAGATCTATGTGTTCCCCTATCAACCCGTTTTTCAGGGTGTTCCTAAAGACATCACCACCCAAACTACCGATTTACTGAAAAACGAGATCAAGCACTCCGATGAGGTTCGTTTGCAGAAGGGTGCCATCTTTATCCCCGAGTCGGCCGCTACCAAGATCCGGCCACTCAGCGATAAAGATCTCAAACGGGCTGAACGCCTGCGCAAAGATGGCGAGGCTCGCTATCGCCAGTTCCGGTTCGAACCGGCCATCAAATCGTTCAAGGGTGCTCTGGCGAAGTACGAGAAATCCTTGGCGGTCTTGAGCGATTTCACCCCGGTACTCGATATCTTGTTGATGATGTCGGTCAGTTACTACCAAACCGGGCAGGAGGAAAACGGGGCCAAGATGTTGGTCAAGGTTATTCGGCTAAAGCCCGAACTTCGCCTGGATCCCGAGAAGTATCCACCGCTTTTCCGCAATACCGCCGATGCTATCCGCAAGAAATTGCTATTGAAAACCCGCGGGGAACTAGAGGTCGTGGCCAACGAGGCAGGCGCC
>JAUVBB010000375.1 GCA_030591445.1 Deltaproteobacteria bacterium
ATGGAAGACTCCTCTTCGCTCAGTACCGACAACTCGATGCCATCCGAATCTAGCCTCGAAGATACCGGCTCCAAAAACGGAGACCTGTCGGATTTGGGCGTAAGCGTAAACTCGCAGAAACTGCATTCGTCGATGACCATGGATGGGGCCATCATGGGCACGCCGGGCTACATGGCGCCCGAGCAGTGCCTGGGTGAGACCCTGGACGAAAAATCGGATCAATTCAGCTTTTGCTCCACGCTCTTCTATGCCCTCTATCGCAAACAGGCATTTTCCGGCCACTCGTTCCGGTCGATAAAGAAAAAAGTCCTGCTGGGACGAGTGGCGAAACTGCCGGCCGATACCAAAGTGCCGACCTGGCTTAAGAAAATTGCCCTGCGCGGCCTGGCGGTCGAGCCGGACGATCGCTATCCGTCCATGGAAGCCTTGCTGACCGAGCTCTCACGGGATCCGAACGCCACCCGGCGGCGAGTGCTGGCGGTGGCGGCGGTGGTCATCCTGATAGGCCTAAGCATTGGGCTCACCGCCGCTTGGCGGGCCGAGCAAAGAAGTCTTTGCCAAGGGGCCGATCAACGGCTGGCCGGCGTCTGGAACCAGGAAATCAAGAAGCAGGTATTCAAAGCCTTCGATATCACGGGGCGCGCCTATGCCGCCGACACCTTTCGGCGGGTGGAGAAAGAACTGGACCAGCGCGGCCAAGCCTGGGTGCAAATGCGCACCGAGGCTTGCGAGGCTACCCATATTCGCGGGGAGCAATCCGAACACTTGCTCGACCGGCGCATGCAGTGCCTCGACCGGCAATTGGGAGAGGTCCAGGCCCTGGTTCAGCTCTTTGCCGCGGGGCCGGACACCGAAGTTCTCGACAAAGCAATGTCGGCTACTTTGAAACTGTCCAAGCTATCTCGCTGCGCGGATGCCGATACCTTGCTGGCCGCCGTGCCGCCTCCCAAAGATGAAAAGACCCGGGCGCGGGTTGATGAGTTGCGCAAACAACTCCAACAGGCCACCGCCTTGGACCGCTCGGGAAAATTTCGCAAATCCCTGGCGCGCGCGGCCCAGCTTAGCAAAGACGCTCGCAGCCTTGGCTACGCGCCACTGCTGGCCGAGTGTCTCGATCTCTTTGGTGGTTTGCAGGCCAGCACTGGCGACGCCAAGGCCGCCGAAGACAGTCTATTCGAAGCTATCGGGGCCGCGGCCCAGGCCAAAGACGATGCTATCCTGGCCCGGACCGCCGCCAAAATGGTTTATGTGCTGGGCTATCGCCAGGCCCGTTTTGCCGAGGCCATCACCTTCGGCCGCCTGGTCGATGCGGTCGTGCTTCGCTCCGGTGACGATCCGCAAACCCGCGGGGAAACTCTCAATTACTTGGGCCTGGCCTACTGGGCCCAAGGCAAGCATCAGCAGGCCAGCCAACGATTCGAACAAGCCCTGGCCATCTTCGCCAAGGCAAAAACCAAAAGTGAACTGGACCAGGCCAATGTACGCAACAGTCTGGGTCTGGTCTACAAAGACAGCGGCCAATACCAAAAAGCCCGTAAGCAATTCGAGCTGGCTCTGGCCATCTGGGAGCGGGAACTGGGGCCCGAACATCCTCATGTCGCGCGGCCCTTGAACAATCTGGCCGAGGTTTATTCCCAGCAAAAGAAATACGACCTGGCTCGGCAAACTTACGAAAGAGCACTGGCCATATTCGAAAGCTCCCTCGGCTCGCAAAACGGACTGGTGGCCCTGGTATGCAACAACCTGGGCGAGTTAGCCAACACCCAGAAAGACTACCCAAAAGCCCTGCAGCATTGCCAGCGGGCCCAGCAAATCGGGGTCAGTGCCTTTGGCAAGGAACATCTTTATCTGGCCTACTTTCTCACTTGTCAGGGCAAAGCCTACCTGGGCCTAGACCATGCCGCCCAGGCCGTCGAGCCCCTGGAGCAAGCCCTGGATCTGCGCAAACAGAATCCAGGCGACCCCAGCGATCTGGCTGATACCAACTTTGCCCTGGCCCAAGCCTTGTGGGGAACCGGGCGGGATAGAATCCGGGCGCTGAAACTCGCCCACGCCGCCCAGGCCGGCTACCACGCCGCCGGGGAGCACAAGCAGGAAAAACTTGGTCGAGTCAAACAATGGCTAGCAGGAAAGGCAAAGTCTTAGCGTGGCCGACGAACTGCTAAAACAAGCCATGACCTCCCCCGGACTCGATCTGGGGGACAGTGCCGACACCATGGCCTCGATTGGCGATGACGCTGAGGCCGAGGGCAGCCAGCAAGAGCTGCCACCCGGAAGCCAAGCCGGCCGTTACTTGATACTCGACCAACTGGGTCGAGGCGGCATGGGCGTGGTGTACAAGGCCTACGATCCGGAGTTGGACCGGCGCGTGGCCTTGAAACTTTTGAGCGTCAAAAAAGACAGCCAGTCGCTGGCCGACCGGGCCCGGGATCGACTGCTGCGCGAGGCCCAGGCGCTGGCCAAGCTATCGCATCCCAACGTGGTCTCGGCCTTCGACGTGGGCACTCTCGATGAAGATGTTTTCGTGGCCATGGAACTGGTCGAAGGCAAGTCACTGGGAGACTGGATCCGGGAAGAAAAACCAGACTGTTGGCAAACGGTAACCGTAATGGTGGCAGCCGGCCGGGGTATCGCCGCCGCACACCAGGCCGGCTTGATTCATCGGGACATCAAACCCGACAACATCATCGTGGGCGACGACGGACGCGTGCGCGTGCTGGACTTCGGCCTGGCCCGCGCCGCCAATCTCGATTCCTCCGAACCCAAAGCCGAAGATGCTTCTGCTACCGTTCCATCGAATGGCCCCTCGAATGGTCCCAACCATGCCATTGCCTCCGATTCCCAAGTAGAGGTCCGCTACGAGACCAGCAAGCTCTTGTCCAGCCTGACCCTAGACGGCACCGTCATGGGCACCCCGGGCTATATGGCCCCGGAACAATACCTGGGCGGCTCCAAACTCGACGAGCACACTGATCAATACAGCTTCTGCGTAACGCTATACGAAGCGCTCTATGGCAGCCGTCCCCATCGGGCCAGCACCTTCAAAGAACTCAAAACCAAAGTTACCACCCGCCCGCCGGATCCGCTGCCGGGCGATGTCACGCTGCCTTCCCGGCTGCGGCGGATTCTGCTGCGCGGCCTGTCCATCGCCAAACCGGAACGCTTCCCCAACATGGATGCTTTGTTGGCCGAGCTTTCCTGGGATCCGCGCACCAACAAGCGCCGGGTGCTATCCATCATCGCCGCGGTCGTGTTGTTGGCGCTAGGCTTTGGCGGGGCCGCTGCTTGGCAAGCACAACGCCAACGTCTTTGCCAAGGAGCCGAGCAACAAGTGGACCCGGTTTGGGGTTTAGCTCAAAAGAAAGCCGTGCGGGCCGCATTTGTGGCCACCGAAAAAACCTATGCCCCAGACACCTTCTTGCGGGTCGAGAAAATTCTAAACGAAAAGGCCGCCGCTTGGGTGGCCATGCGCACCGAGGCCTGTGAGGCCACCCACATTCGCGGGGAACAATCCCAAGCCCTGCTGGACAAACGCATGCAATGCCTGGATAGACGCCTGGGCGCCATGCAAGCTCTGACCCATTTGTTTGCCACCGGCACTGACGGCGAGGTGCTGGAAAAAGCAGTGAAGGCTTCCTTTGAACTAGCCAGTCTCAAGCAATGCGCCGATGCCGAGGCCCTGAGCGCGGCGGTACCACCCCCGGAAGACCCAGCGGTGCGGGTCCAGGTCAAAGCCTTGCACAAACAGCTCGACCGGGCCCTGGCCTTCGAACGCGCAGGCAAAATTCGCGATGGTTTGGCCATCGCCATCACGGCTGCCCAGCAAGCAGAATCCATCAATTATGCCCCAGCACAAGCAGAAGCCTTTATGGGTCTGGGACTACTGCAATCGCAAGGTGGAAAAGCCAAAGAGGCCGAAGAGACATTGAACCGGGCCATCGATGCCGCCACCGCCGCTCGTGACGACCAAATCCTGGCCCAGGCCGCGCTGGAACAAATCTATGTGGTCGGCTACCAACGGGCCCGCTACGATGAGGCGCTTGGCACTCGGCAATTGGTCGCAGCCCTGGTAAAGCGATCCGGAAACGATCCATCTGATCGGGGTAGCTTGCTGAGTAATTTGGGCGTTACCCTGTGGGCCAAAGGCAGCTATGCCGAAGCCCAAGTCTATTTTGAGCAGGCACTATCCGCCTACGAGACCGGTACCGGCAAGGACAGCCCCCTGGTGGCCAGCGCCCTGAACAACCTGGGCAATGTCTTGGCCGAGCAGAAGCAGTACCAGGCGGCGCGCAAACATTATGAACGGGCCAAGGACATCTCTGAAAAAATATTTGGTCCCGACCACCCAGACCTGGGCCGTGACCTTATCAATCTGAGCACAGTGGTTCATGACCTTGGCGATGCGGCAACCGCCCAACAATACTTGAAGCGCGCTCTGGCCATTCTGACGCCATCTTTGGGACCCAACCACCCCTTGTTAGCAGCCGCCGAAAACAATCTGGGCGACTTACTCAACCGCGAGAACAAATTCGCGCTCGCCCTCCCCCACTGCCAAAGCGCACTACGCATCGGTGAAGCAATTCTGGAACCGAATCACCCCATCCACGTCTACCACATCCTGTGCCTGGCCCGATCCCTGATCCAGCTCAAGCGCTTCGGCGAAGCGGTTCCCATATTAGAAAGGGCTCTGGCCTTGCGCAAAGCATCCAGCCAGGATCCGACCGGCGTAGCTCAGATTCAATTCGCCCTGGGCGAAGCACTTTGGGGCGAAGGCACCCAAAAAAAAGAGGCCCTCTTGCTAGTCGGCCAGGCCCGAGAAACCTACGCCCAATCCAAAAAACCACAAAAGGAAAAAATCACCGAGATCGACACCTGGTTAGCGCGGGTCAAACCCTAAAAAACAGAGTCATCCCCGAAATATTACGAGACTGTCGATTTATAGACATCCAACCTAAAAAGTCATCCCCGAGTCGTTTCTGTCGGGGACCCAGGTTTCTCTAACATCTTGTATCGGCAGGTTATTCACGAGATCCCCGACAGAAACGTTTCGGGGATGACGAATTAATTTTATATATGCAAAGGGCGGTTTACGGAACCAGAATACGCAGCGTACGCGGTTCCAGGGATATGTGCAGGCAGCCTTCGTCCGCCGCGGCCACACAACCGCTTCCTTCCACCACAAAGGTCTTTCCTGGATCTAGCAGATCGCGTAGTTCGGTGCCGGGGGCAAAGCCTACGGTCATGCTGGAGCCTTCGACGGCGCTTTGGCTTTCTTGTTCCGCGCCCAGGTTCATCACCACCAGGGCGGTCTGGTCGGGGTGGCTTCGTTCGAAGGCGTAGATGCCGTGGTCGTCGCCGCCGCTGCCGAGAGTACTCCAGCGGGTTTTGAATTCTCCGCGGCGCAGGGCAATGTGCTCTTTGCGCAAGGCGATCAAGCGGGCGATGTGTCGAAAGGTGGGGTTGCCGGTATCAAATGGCAGCCACAAAGTGTCATCGGATCCGTCGCCGGTCAGGTCGTAAATCCTCGGTTTTTGTTGCCAGTGGCCGTCTTCCCATACCTGACGTTGGTAATACATAGAATCCCAGAGGGTCTCGCGGTTGGCCGGATCATTGCCGCCCTCGAACTCCTGCTCGACACCGTAGTACAAACAGGGAATGCCGTCGACGGTCAACAGATAGGACAGGGCCAAGTGCAGCAATTGCCGTTTTTCGCGTTGGCTCCATTCGGCGGGCATGAAAAACAAAAAGCGGCCCACGTCGTGGTTGGAGATAAAATTGACCACCAGCTGACGGGGAGAGAGTGCCGCCCCGTCTTCCCCAGTCACGCCTCGTGCTTTGCCCTGGTCAGAGTAGAGAGCGGGAAATTGTTGTCCCTCTCCACAAGGGTCTTCGGCACAACCAAGCCGCCGGCAGTGCAAACGTTCGATCTCGCAGGTTTTGCCGCCGTCGCCAAGCATGGCCCCGCGAAAGACGGTGTAGTACTGCGAAAAATAAAACAGGCTATCGACGCCCTCGCCCTGGGTATACGAACCCAGCAGGTTGTCGTCGCCGTCAAAGGCTTCGCCGAACATGAAGAAATTACTCTTGCCCCATTTGTGGGCATACTCGCGAATGCGGGGGCAAAAATCCTCGAAAAATTCGTGCTCGACGTGCTTGAGAGTATCGATGCGAAAAGCGTCAAAGTCACCCACCTCAATCCAGCGGGCAAACACATCGAACAGCGCATTGCGCACATCGGGGCGGGTGGTGGCCAAATCCTTCAAGCCGCCGGGGAAATCGCCCAATACCTCTTGCTGACGCCGGCAGGGGTCATCCCAGCCACAGCCCCAGGAATCACAACCGCAGACATCGGGATTGGACCATACATTAACCCGGCCCTTGCGATTGTAAGCATAGTCTTTAGAAAAAAGCGCGGGCTGGGGAGGCATGCGGTTGATCTCCGGGTAACGCAAGAACACCGCCGGCGCCTCACCGGACGGGCCCAGCGAGGTCCAGGCCTGAATACCATGAATATCAAAATCGGGATCCCATTCCTGAATCCGAATCAGGTCGCTTTTTTCGTCACTTTCGCCAATGGGCACAATCTTGCCGCCCTGGCCCAGCATGAATTCATCCGGTTGGCCGTTCTTGTTGATGTCGTAGTAAAAAGCCTGGCCCACGTGATTGGTGACCACGTCCAGGATCACCTTGAAACCACGTGCATGCGCCTCGTCGACCATCTCGCGCAAGGAGGACAGATCGCCAAAGTGGGGATTGGGACGACCAAAATCTTGGGCCCAATAACCATGGTAAGACGAGAAGCCGGCGTCCTCTTCCACGTTCTTGACCGTCGGCGAAATCCAAAGCGCGGTCACGCCCAATTCCTCTAGATATGGCAGCCGGTCCATAATGCCGCGCCAATCGCCGCCATGGTAGGCGGAAGGATCACGCAAATTGGTACGGTAGTTATTGGAAGCATCGCCATCGGCGAAACGATCGGTCATGATCTGGTAGATGACTTCGTCGCGCCAGTCGATAACATTGTCGCTCAAGGGGGCTCCTCCCGGGTCGGGCGGCGCCACACAAGCCATGAAAAACGATAGCACTAGGATCAATAGTAGGTTGCGAGTCATGGTTAATACCTCGAGCTATGGAACCACCACTCCACACTGATTCCCAGGTAGTGGCGCTGTGAGTGCAAGCGTTGTGGATCGTCCGGAGCAAATGTTTTCAGAGCGGCATCGTTCAAGAAAGAGACGGCATA
>JAUVBB010000440.1 GCA_030591445.1 Deltaproteobacteria bacterium
AGACAACCGACCGCGATAAGGCGGCAGCAGATCCAGCCACCCAGGCAATGGCAGCCTTTAGGGCCGGGCAATATGAGAAGGCGACAGAGTTGTACCGGGCCGCCCTGAGCAAAGATCCCAAGTCGGCGGAGAACTACAATTACCTGGGCATGGCCTATCGATTCCAGCACAACCAGCAGCCCAGTGCCGAACTCAAGCGGCTTGAGATCGAAGCCTTTGCCAAATCAGTCGAGCTCCGCCCTGATTTTGCTGTTGCTTTGGTCAATTTGGGGTCCTCTTATTACGACAGCGGCAACAAGGAAAAGGCAGCAGAACATTTCCGACGCGTGCTGAAAATCATGCCCGCACATCCTCAGGCAGATAAACTCAAGGAAATGATCGCCGAAGCCGATCAAGGACAAACCGCAACGCCTAATTAGCCGGGAGGGTGCATGTCGCTGGCACAAACCTTACGGAAAAATGCCAAGTTCGTAAAAGATTACCAGAACCCGGGCCAAGCTATCGAAGCAACCGCGCCCGCCTGCCTGGTGGTGGCCGATTCGAACCCGGCCTTGACCGGCATCATCGAACCGGCCCTGGGTTTGGCCCAAGGGCAAGCCACTATGATTCGCATCGCCGGTGCCTGGGGCGGCAAAGACGGGGAAGAGTTGGCCCGATCGGCGGCATTGGCCTTGCATCTAGATGAATGTCGTGAAGTCTACGTAGTGGGCTTCCAAGCATGCAGTGCCTGTCTCGTCGATCGAAAGCAAATACAAGAAAAAATGAAGGCGGCGGGTTTACTAGAGAAATTTCCCGACGGGGGTGCGCAATTAATCGATCGCATGCGCGGACCCGGCAGTCCGGAGCTAGCGGTACAAGAAACCGTGAAACTGCTGCGCAAACGCCTGGCGCCCCGACGAGTGCCGGTTCATGGCTGTATGTTGGACCCGGCCACCGGCGCGCTGAAGGTAATCAACGCGGATCGCTCGACCGAATCGGTACCTATAAGCCAGGCCAAAGAACCGGCTGTTGATTTGGATTTTGCCTTGCCCGAATTGCCAGAAATCGTTCTGCCGGAAATTCCGTCACTCGACTTATCTGCCATCGATGTTCCCGCGCCTGCGCCTCCGCCTATTCCGCAGAAGAAAGCCGAATTTTCCTACGGCAAAAAAAGTGCCGATAGCGGACCCATCAGTTTCGACGAAATGAAAAACCTGGCGCCGGCCTCGGTCTCATCCCTGGGATCCATTCAGGCAGACTATGTCAGCACCATTCACACGCCCGACGTTGAATTTCACGTACCCGAGAGTGTTCAAATCCAAGACACCGGGATGCAAGCCCTACCCAATGTGGAAGAACGAGCAGAGCACGAAGCCATAGACGCGGTCCAAGCAAAGAAAGCGCAGGCCACCAAGCAAGACGTGACCGCCAACAAGAAAATCCGCGCTGCCCAAACACTGGGGGCTTTCTCTCGGCCCCAAACGGCAGAACCCGCCGCCAGCCCGCCCTCGACACCGCTGGGTGAGCAAGTCTTCGATTTTAGCAGCTCTGCGCAAAACGCAGGGCAAAGCAACGACGAAGAGGTGGAGATAAACCTCAGCCGCGGCTACGTCTCGCATCGCGGCTCCGAGTACCCCTTGGATCCGGCTTTGCAAAATGCCTTGCTCAAGGTGAAATCTTTTTTGGCCACCGAACTGGCCACCAAATACCGCCGCCATATCGGCCGCGAAATCGCCCAAGGCCTGGCCAGCGGGAAGGCAACCGGCAGCTTACTGAAGCTGCTCATCGGTCCGGTGCTCAAGCTGGGCAAGAAGCGTTATGCGGTGATCAACGAATTGCTCAAGATCAAAGAGGACCTGCCCCGCCTAGCCCCAGCCGTAGCCGCCGCCATCCTGCAAGATATTCTGGCCTAGACACGCCCGGCCTTTAGGGCCAAGATTTCCTCATCCAGATTTCAATCTCGTTTTTCTTATCCTCTTTGCCCGCCACCGCAAAGGCGTCGCGGGCAAGTTCGGCCAGGTGACGAGTTTGAGCATCGATCTTTCCTTGCGCAACCAGGGTTTCAGCTAGCGAGATGCGGGTTTCGGCCAAATCAACTGGGCTAACGGTAATGGTTTGGCGAATGGCCAGAACCTCTCGAAGAGTCGTCTGGGCCTCTTTCAGCCGGCCTCGTTTCAAATAATACTTACCGATGGCCTGCTGCACATGGGCGGCCCAGACATTTTTGCGACCCAGGGCCTTGGCCAAGATCTTGTGGGCCCGTTTCATGTACTGGAGAGCAGGCGCGAACTTCTTTTGCGAATTGAAAACATTGCCCAAATTGAAAAGAGCAAAAGCCGTCTGCGGGTGATCGGGCCCCATGGTTTTTTCGGCAATGGCCAGCGAACGGCGGTAGTAAGTCAAGGCTTTCTCATATTGCTGGCGGGAAAAAGCCAGATTGGCCAGACCGAGCAAGGGATTGGCCAACAAGGGATGCTCCAACCCCAGCGCCTGTTCGCGAATGGCCAAGGCCCGGGCAAATGCCACCTGCGCTTCATCGTAGCGCTCGAGTCCACGCAAGATATTGCCCAGATTGTAGAGCGAGATCGCCAAATCGGGGTGCGCCGACCCCAAAACCTGCTCCTCGATGCGAAGGGATCGGCGCCAAACAGCCAAGGCCTGCCGGGCCTTGCCTTGTCGCTTAAACACCAATCCCAAGTTGCTCAAGGGTGGCACCACCTTAGGGTGATTCGGCCCATATGCTTTCTCCATGATCGACAAAGCACGCAGATAGTGCTGGTGCGCCTGCTCCAACTCTTCGAGATTGAGATACACTGTCCCCAGGCTGTTGAGGCTTTGGGCTACTTCGGGATGATCCGCGGGCAGCACCGATTCCCGCAAGGCCAGCGCCTGTTGTTGCAGTTTGAGCGCTTGTTGGGGTCGTGCCTGCTTGTCGTGTACCTCGGCCAGCACACTGAGAACCCGGGCATAGACCAGGGGATTGTCGCCGGTGGCGGCCACCGCCACCAAAGCGGCGGCACGACAAACCAGGGCCTGATCGTATTTACCCAGTTTGGTCAAGGCAACCACCACCCCGCTCCAGGAATCGGCCACCCGCATTTCGTTCTGGGCATAAGCGGCCGCTCGCATCGCCTGGTAATACAGATCCTTGGCCCGTTCATACTTGCCATTGGCCATCTCCAGATTTGCCTGGAGATAAAGCGCATCGGCCAATACCGGCGGATAGTCCAACTTGCTCGCGGTCTCGACCATGGCGCCGATCCCAGCCGAGGCCTCCTGGTATTTGCCCATTTTCTTCAGGGTCGCGGTCTCATCGAGTTGGCGACGCAGCTGCGTTAGCTGTTTCCGGATCTGGGCATCTTCCGGCAGGGCAACGGCGGCGGTCAGCGCCTCGGTATCAGCGCAGACCTCGATCTTGGTGAGCTTGAAGACCGCCTCCAGGGCTCGGTCCACCACTTCCTCGTCAGCCCGCCGGGCAAACATCTGGGTAAGGGCCTGCATTTCTCCCAATCGTCGATCGAGACAACGCATGCGCAGATCCATCAGTTGACCCGATTGCTCGCCGCGCACCCGGGTGGCTTGACAAGCTTCGCTGCGCATGGCCAGCCAATCATCGGCGTGCCGGTCCAAGCGCTTGACCAGCCGCCGAAAGGTATCGGGGGCATGAGCGCGAGGACTGGCCGCAAAACCTTTCTGGATCAATTTTTGTACCTGGTCGTCCCAAACTCCGGCCAGCCGGGCCTCGGCACCCTGACACAATCGCTGCCGATGGGCCTGGAAAGCCGACGCCCCGGCAAAACTCAGAGCCACCAACAAAACCATCAAAACCGAAAGCCAGATCCGTCGCCGACGCACTCGCGGGTCCAGCGACAAATCAGCCAGCAAAGCCGTCATGGACGGATAGCGATCTTCTTTGGCCACGGACAGGCCGCGCAAGGCAATCCGGCCTAAGCGTGCCGGCACCTTGGCTTGGGCCGGTGGCGATTCTATCTGTCCGGCAGTGACCTTTTCCCGCAGATCCTTGAGCTTGCGGGCCCGAACCGGGCGTACGCCATACAAGGCCTCAAAAAGGGTTACACAGAAACTGTACTGATCGGTGTATTCATCCACCTCTCCGCCCAGGTACTGTTCCGGAGCCATGTATCCCGGGGTCCCCACCACCGCCCCGTCCAAGGTCAGACTGGAACGCAGCTTGGTACCTTCGCTGACCAGGTCGAAATCAGATTCCCTTACTCCGTTCATCGGTTCTGGTTGCACGGTCGCCCGGGCCAGACCAAAATCCAATACCCGGACGCGACCGTCCTGGCCCACGATGAGATTGCCCGGTTTGATGTCCCGATGGATCAAGCCCGCCTGGTGCGCGGCCGCAATGCCTTGGCCGGCGGCCACCAGTGCCTCTACCAGGTGGCGCCGGTCGGGCTTCGTCTCTTTTTGCCAGGTCTTGAGATCCTGACCCTCGACCAGTTCCATGGCCACAAAGACGCTTTTATCAATGGTGCCTACATCATAGGCGGCCACCACATTGGGATGAGACAATTGCGCCAAGGCCTGGGCTTCTCGCAACAAGCGTTCTCGAGACCGATTACCGAGAGTCTCCCGATCCGTGCCCACGCTAAGCAGCTTGAGCGCGATACGCCGATCCATATCTGGGTCGTAGGCCATATACACCACGCCCATACCGCCTCGCCCCAGTTCAGAAAGAACCAGGTAACGGCCGGCATAGCTGCCCGGCTCCAACTCCAGCAAGCCAAGACCGTCCGAACCGCCGTCGCCCTGGGAAGCAATGGTATGATCTTCCGCGTCCGCGTCCTGGGCTAGCTGCGTCTCCGCCCCATCTGGCCATTCTTTGCTCACGATATTCCCATCATACCCGCTCTGCGCAAAGACCGGCAAGTTTATCTAATCGCTCACCAGTGCTAGTATGAATGGCTGAGGTGTAAACACTGGTGGAAAAAAAACCTGAGCCAGCAAGCACAGACGACCTGACCGGTGGCAAGCCTAGCCCCGGATCAGCCGGGCTACGCCGCGGAGACACCATCGGCCGCTATGTCATCCTCGCCGAATTGGGAGAGGATGGCCCCGGTGGGATATACAAAGCCTTCGACCCCGATATGGATCGGCAGATCGCGCTGAAACTCTTGCGCATTCAAATCAGCGAGGATCAAGAATACCAACTTGAAGAGGCGCGGGATCGGCTCCTGCGCGGAGCCCAGGCCCTGGCCAAATTATCGCACCCAAATGTGGTCTCGGCTTATGATGTGGGCACCATCTCCGATTATGTATTTGTAGCCATGGAGTTGGTAGAGGGCAAAACGCTCCGGGAGTGGATTGAGGATTTGTCGCCGTCGCAAAACGAGGCCATCGCGGCCTTGCAAGCGGCCGGCCACGGAATTGCCGCCGCCCACGAGGCCGGCTTGATTCATTGTGATATCAAGCCTGATAACGTAATCGTGGGCAACGATGGTCGAGTCCAGGTTCTGGGCTTCGGGCTGGCGCGCCTGGCCTCAAGGGATAAAAAACGGGCCCAAGATCGACAAACCCAAAGCCAGGAGCTCGGTCCGCTCACCGAAGAAATCGTGCGGGAATTCAGTGTTCAGCAACACCTACGCGACCCGGCTACCCCAATCGAAGCCATCGGTGGCGAACCCGGCTACATGTCGCCAGAGCAATACTTTGGCCAAGAGATGGATGAGAAGTCGGACCAATTCGCTTTCTGCGCCACCCTCTATTTTGCCCTCTACCGAAAACCCGCATTCTCCGGCGCAAGCCTCGCCGAACGAACGGCAAAGATTCTCCACGGCCAGGTAGACGAACCACCACTCCATCCGCGGGTGCCGACCCACTTGCGCAGAGCGATGATGCGCGGCTTGTCGGCCGATCCCCAGGATCGCTTCGGGGCCATTGAAGATCTGCTTTCAGAAATGGCCCGCAACCCCCACCCGGTACGGCGCCGTTTACTCTGGGTGACGGGCATGGCCC
>JAUVBB010000413.1 GCA_030591445.1 Deltaproteobacteria bacterium
GACCGGGTCCGGAAGTGGCTTCATGGCCGGCTGGATGCCAAAGTCAGTGCTTGTCGAGCACGGCTCCCGAATCGAGCGCTGCGGTGCGCGAGGTCTTAGAGTGGCTCGAAGGTACGGATGCCGAGTATTTACTCTGGCTGCGTTCGGGTGCACCCCAGTTCGATTCCCGAGGCCTGGCCCGTTGGCTGCGTTTTGCCAGCGATTCGAGGGCTGCGATTGCCTACGGTGACTATCTTGAGCAATTACCGGACGGCACCCGCAAACTCCACGGACTGATCGACTACCAGAGCGGAAGTCTGCGCGATGATTTTGATTTTGGTCCCGGCCTGCTCTTGTCTGCAAAACATCTGCGCGATCTGATGGCCCCAGGCCAGAATGAGACGCCTGAGCGGCAGTACGCCGGTCTATACGACCTGCGCCTGCGTCTGAGCGAGCGCGGCCCGGTTTGCCATTTGCCCGAGCCTTTGTACCGGCTGCCGGCCGTAAAAGCACGACCTTCGGGAGAAGAAGTATTCGATTACGTCGATCCTGATAAACGGGCGATCCAGCTCGAGATGGAGGCGGTGGCCACTGAGCATCTGCGCCGGATCGGCGCCTATCTGTCGCCCCCGCAGCAAGCGCTGGTCAAAACCGAAAAGGTCTGGCCCACGACCGCCAGTGTGATCATTCCGGTCCGCAACCGCGCGCGTTGCATTGCCGATGCGGTCCAAAGTGCCCTGGCCCAAAAAACCGCTTTTGCTTTCAATGTAATCGTGGTCGACAATCACTCCGACGATGGTACCAGCGAAATCTTGGCCGAGTTGAGCCGAAAAGACCCGCGTCTGATCCACCGGATTCCCGCCAGCCACGACCTGGGCATTGGCGGTTGCTGGAACGAGGCCATCTACGCCGAAGCTTGCGGTCGCATTGCGGTACAGCTCGATTCCGACGATCTGTACCATGGCGAGGATGTACTGACCCGCGTGGTAGCGGAATTCGACCGCCGGCCGGTGGCCCTGGTCATTGGCTCTTATCGCACGGTTGATTTCCAACTCCAGCCGCACCCGCCCGGCCTGGTGGACCACCGCGAATGGACCGATGCCAATGGCCACAACAATGCCCTGCGCATCGCCGGCTTGGGTGCTCCGCGTGCCTACCACGTGCCTACTTTGCGCCAAATTGGTTTTCCCAATGTCAGCTATGGAGAAGACTATGCGGTGGTGCTGCAACTGAGCCGGCGTTATGCCGTGGGTCGCATCTATGATTCACTTTATTGGTGTCGGCGCTGGGAAGACAATACCGACGCGGCTTTGTCCCTGGCCACCAGCAACCGCTATCATCTTTACAAAGATCGATTGCGCAGTAGCGAGATCGCGGCCCGTCAAGGGATGACCCGATGATCCCCGCCGATCGCGTTTTGCTGGCCGGGGGCGACACGCTGCCCAAGCAGATTGAGCAGTTGTTGGACCAGCAGCGCGAATCCTGGCCGGCGCTGCAAGCGGGAGAATCCGCCCTGGCCGAGGTCGCTTGCAAGCGCTTGGGATCCGGATCAGACCAGATCCTGGTGCAGGCCAATCCCGGCCGCCGCCAGTCGATTCAGGCCCGGGTTGATCCGGCTGCCATCGATCGGCGTCCCTGTTTTCTCTGCGCTGAGAACATGCCGGTCGAGGAGCGTGGTTTGGCCTTTGGCGACTTCGGTATCTTCCCCAACCCTTGTCCGATTCTGGCCCGGCACCTGACCATCGCCAGTTGGCAACACCGGCCGCAATTGTTGGCGGGACAGGTCGATCACTTGTTTGCCCTGGCTGCAACCCTGGGGCCGGACATGCTGGTGTTTTACAACGGCGCGCGCTGCGGTGCCTCGGCTCCGGATCACTTTCATTTCCAAGCCTGCAGCAGTCAAGGCTTGCCCCTCTGGTCTCAGCTTTCGGCTTGGGCTGGGCGGTCTGGAATCTTTGCCCATCAAAGCTTCGGTCGCCGGATGCTCATTAGCCAGGCGGCCGATCCGATGCGGGCGCGCCAACAGCTCGAAGGTATTGTGTCGGCCTGGGCTCGGCTAGGGCAGCCCGACGAGGAGCCCCTGGTTAATATTCTGGCCGACTACCGAGACGGCCAATATCGCTGCATCGTGTTTCCCCGGGCCCAACATCGGCCGGCGTGCTTCTATGCCCCCGAGGATACGCGCTTGGCCATCAGCCCCGCCGCCCTGGAAATGGCCGGCTTGCTGGTCTTGGCCGACGCCGCTCAACTGACCCGGGTTGATGAACAGATCGCTCGGGCTATTTACCAGGAAGTATCCTTGGACAGCAAAACCTTCGCCCAATTGGAGGCGCTGATTTGAAATCCGAGACTCACAATTGGACCGAGGAGCCACGCATTGCCGTCGGCCTGCTGCAAAATGCAAGCTCGGTGACGATTGGTCTTCTGGACGACTTTCTGGATTCTTCCGGGCTACGCTTTCCGGCTGGGGAATACCACCTTGATTTCGGTCGGGGAGAGATCACCGGCCCGGCTGGGCGATCTCGGCTGGACCAGGAGTGGCAGCTGCGTCCCGGAAGTGACCGGGGTCGCTTTAGCCTGCAAGCCACTATCGGAATCAATTTCCATTGGCAGCAAAACGAAATGCAGACCTTTCCGGAAGGTCTGCGCATTTTGGCGCCCGGCGGGGGCCGGGGCACGGTGATCAATGACGTGTCGCTCGAGCGCTATCTGCAGTCGGTGATCTGTTCAGAGATGAACGCCGACTCTCCCGCCGAGTTGATAAAGGCCCACAGCATTATCTCCCGCAGTTGGCTGCTGGCCCAACTTGATCCGGCTCCGGTAGCGGGTCCACCGGCCCCTGGGCTTGCCGATGGCGAAATCGTGCGCTGGACCGATCGCGAGGCGCACGCTACTTTCGATGTTTGTGCCGACGACCACTGCCAGCGCTACCAGGGCCTGGGTCGCATCGGCAATGAGAGCATGCTTGGCCAGGTTGGCGCCACCCGCGGGCAGGTACTTAGCTTTGCCGGCCGGGTTTGCGATGCCCGCTTTAGTAAATGTTGCGGCGGGGTGACCGAAGACTTCCGCCTGGCCTGGGGGGATCAAGAGGTTCCCTATCTGGTTCCCGTGTTTGACGGTCCCGGTTCTCTGCCCGATCCGCCGCTTCAAGACCAGGCTGCCCTGCGTCGTTTCATCGAAAATCCGCCTGACTGCTATTGCCACTGCCAGGACCAAGAGCTATTGGCGATTCTTCTCAATAGCTACGATCGGCAGACGCCGGATTTTTTCCGCTGGCAGCGGCGTGTGAGCGCGGAGCAGATTGGCGCTTGGGTCCGTGAGAAACTGGGCCGTGATTTGGGCCGCATTCTTGCCCTGCAAGCGGTCGAGCGCGGTCTGTCCGGTCGCTTGCAGCGCTTGCGTTTTGTCGGTCAGAAGGCCAGCTTGGTGGTGGGCAAGGAATTGGAAATTCGCCGCGTGCTTGCTGCCAGCCATCTTTACAGCTCCGCCTTCGTCATTGATCAGGAAGGTCCCGCCGAGCGTCCCGAGACCTTTGTGCTGACCGGCGCCGGTTGGGGCCATGGTGTGGGTCTGTGTCAGATCGGCGCCGGAGTCATGGCGCATAAGGGTATGGTCCATCAAGATATTTTGGCCCATTACTACCCGGGTACCCAGTTGGAAAGGCTTTACGATTGATGCCCAGCGGGCTTGGGCCGAATGACCTTTTCCCCCAGGAGATCGGACAGAATTCTCATGCCGCTAAGTTGGGGCTGGCCGCATATGCTCAAGATATCGTCATAGCACAACTGCCCATCAACCAGCGAGAGCATGAAGCCAACCAGGTGATCAAAGTCTTTGGCAATGAGCTGATCGGGGGCTAGGCAGATCTCCGGTATCCGGTCCATATCTCCGATTTGGGAAAGAACCTCGGCGATCAGGTTCTGTTTGGCCAGGCCATGCAAATGAATGGCCTCTTCGTTTTCCGGGTGCTGGTCCAGAATTCGGCTGAGAAGATCCAGGGCCTCGCCGTGCTCATTCTCTTCCGAGAAGAAACGGGCCGACCGCATCAGGGGTTCCAGTTTTTCCCGGGCCACACCGGGGGCGATCATGTCGCATTCAACGGTCTCCTCGCTGTCGTCATCCATATCGAGGCTGACCGGATCCCAGTAGGATTCGGAGTGCGTCATTGCTTCGATTTCTTCCCGCGGGTCGGGACTCGAATCCTGGGTGTGGTCGATGTCGAACAAGGAGCGGAGAAACTCTTCCAGCCGGGGCGCGCTGGCAGGCTCAGCACTTTGGTGGCGAAAATCCCGCAGTGATTGAGCGAAGGCCGCGGCGCTCGGGAAGCGATCGGCGGCGTTTTGTTGCCGGGCCTTGTGCACGATGGCCGCAAGCTGGGTGGGCACCGGCGGTGTTACCGGGCCCAGGTCGGGCGTCCGCGCCTCGCGTATGTTTTTGATCATATCGATAAAACTGCTGCCGACAAACATGCGGCGACCGGCCAGCATTTCCCACAAGACCGTGCCGGCGGTGAAGAGATCCGAACGTCGATCCAGCGGCCGGCAAGCCACTTGCTCGGGCGAAAAATAGCCGAATTTGCCTTTGATAACGCCGGTCATTGTTTTGGCCGAGCGCTGGGCCGCTTTGGCGATGCCAAAGTCCGTGATTTTGATTTCGCCACCATGAGTCAGCAATAGGTTGGTGGGATTGAAATCGCGATGCACGATTTGCAAAGGCCGATCCAGATTGTCTTTGGCCTTGTGCGCAAAATCCAAGCCGGTCAAAGATTTTTCCATGATGAAGCAAGCCAAAGGAAGTGGAATTTTTATTCCCAACTCTTCGGTCCGGTCAAGAACTTGATTCAAGTCAACGCCGTTGACGTACTCCATGGCGATAAAATAGCGGCCGGCCTGCTGACCCAACTCGTAGATTTGTACGATATTGACGTGCTGGAGCCGGGCGCAGAGCTTGGCCTCGTCGACCAGCATGCGCACGAAGTTGCGGTCGTCTTCGTAAGGAGGTTGAATCCGCTTGATGATCAAAGTTTTTGAGAAGCCCGAGACGCCCTTGAGTTCGGCCCGAAAGAGCTCCGAAGTGCCCCCGTAAGCGATGAATTCCCGCAGGGTGTATTCCCCGAATTTGCAGGGCAGCTTAACCGGTGACTGGGCCCGCATTTTCTGACCTCGATCGAATCGACGATGTCCTGAATCCTACCGAGAATGCGAGAAAGGGGCAAGATCCCGGCTGCGAGTCAATTAGCCGGGAATACAGGTGTCGTCTGTTGCCGGATCGCAGGGTACCGTGCCATCGTTATCATCATCGCCGTCTCCATCACCGTCTCCGTCTCCATCACCGTCTCCGTCACCAGTGCCATCGCCCGGGTCGTTGATGTCGCTGGGGTCATCTACGTTCCAGCCGTCTTCGGGATCTTGGTAGCGAGCACAGCCCATCAGGATTTCCAAGTCGCTGACGGTTCCGGCTCGGAGTCGATCGCAGGCGGGTCCGTAGAAGTCAATCTGGTTCACGTTGCGATCGTAGTCCCAGCCATTGATATGGTCCCGATCGCGGCCGATGGCATCGCCATCCAAACTGACCCAGATGGCGCCGGGGTCTTCCGGTTCGGGATTTAGCGCGAAGGTGCAGCCCATTACCATGTCGCCGATGTTTTCCAGGGCCAGCTCCAGCTCTTCGCGGCTGTTGGCCGGAAAATACTTGACCGCGCCCGGCCGTGCCTGGCCGCCGGCTTCGGCCATTTGATTCAGCAATTCGGGATTGTTGCTCTCATCGCCGTCGACATTGTTTAGATCCTCGCCAATGCCGATGACGAAAGTTTGAATACGGTGTTCATAAAGGGTCTGGATGGCGGCCAAGGTCTGGTTTTTGTCGGCCGTGGTTGACTCCTGGCCGGAACCGTTGGGGCAGGTCGGTACCCCATCGGTCAGCAAGACCACGTAGTTGGCTCGGGTCTCATCGTGCAGGCTCGGGTTGGCATCGGCGGCCAGCAGAGATCCGCCGGTGGGGGTTCCGCCGCCTGGCTCCAGTCTTTGGGCCAGCGAGCGAATTTGCTCCGCGTTATCGTCCGCGCAGGCCATGGCCACTTGGCCGGGAGCGCAATGATAGTCGGCGGGATACTGCAACCAGCCAAAACGGATCTTGCCTTCCCCCAGGTCGAGCAGGATATCGAGCGCCGATCGGAGATCGTCGATTTTGCGCCCCTGGCGGGTGGCGGAAATGGGGTAGTCCATGGAACCCGACTTATCCACCACTAGCATCATATTGGGTTCTACATCATCGGCACTCCTGAGCATGGATCCGCACAAGTCTTGCTGGTCCGGCCCCGAATCCGGCCCGTCCGGATCCACCAATGAATCTCCTGAACCGTCGCCCGAACCATCGCCCGGATCGACCCCATCCTCTCCTCCCGCTCCCGGATCGTCTCCCTCTTGCCCGCTATCGTCCTCAGCAGAGCCATTACCAAACTCGTCGGTAAAGCCCGGTAATATCTCGTCTCCGCAAGAGATCAGCCCGAAGAAAACCGCAACCATAACC
>JAUVBB010000030.1 GCA_030591445.1 Deltaproteobacteria bacterium
CCAGCCTTTTTGGTACCGGCAACCCGGTGTGCTGATGGCACACAACGGCAATTTCATCAATATCCCGCAAATGCACAAGCGTTTGGCCGATGAATCGGTTCACTTGATGAGCCGTTGTGATGTGGAACCGGTGCTGTGCATCTTTGCCTTAGAGCTAATGCGGCGACGGCGTAAAAACCATACCACCGAGGACGCCATAGCAGCTCTGCAGGCCACTTTTGCCCAAGCGACCGGGGCCTTCTCCCTGGTGGTGGCCCTGGTCTTAGACGGGCGGGAAACCTTGGTGGCCGCCCGCGATCCCCTGGGAATTCGGCCCGCGGTTTGGGGTCAGGCGGATGGCCGCAGCGTGGTGGCCTCCGAATCGGTGGCCCTCGACGTGCTGGACATCCCGCTGGCAGGAGATGTGGCGCCGGGCGAAGCCATGATCTTTTACCCCAATCAGGAGCCAGCCCGCTTCCAATTGCAACCTCCGGGCTTGGCCCCCTGTGTCTTCGAGTACATTTATTTTGCCCGCCCCGATTCAATAAGCAACGGTCGCAGCGTCTATGAGGTCCGGCTGGCGCTGGGCCGAGAAATGGCCCGGGCCTGGAAAACAAAAGGCCTGCAGGCCGACGTGGTGATTCCCGTGCCGGACACCTCACGCCCTTCAGCCAACGCACTGGCCGAAGAGTTGGGACTGCCCTACCGGGAAGGCTTCATCAAAAACCGCTATACCGGTCGCACCTTCATCATGGCCTCTACCGGAGAACGCACCCAAGCCCTGCGGCTCAAGCTCAACCCCATCCGTTCCGAATTTCGTGATCGGCGGGTCCTGGTAGTCGATGATAGCATCGTGCGCGGCACCACTCTCAAGCGCACCATACAGATCATTCGGGAGCAGGGGGCCCGCGAAATCCACCTCGCCATCCACTCGCCGCCGGTTCTCTTTCCTTGTTATTACGGCATCGATATGTCCACCCGCGAAGAACTGGCCGCGGCGGCCGCTTTGCCTTTCTGCGATGAAGAAGAAGCAGGGGCCGAGACCGAGATTACCGACCAGACCTTGGCTACGGTAGAAAAGAACATGGCCCAGCGCCTGGGCGTAGATTCTCTGACCTATCTTCCGCTTTCGGGCCTGGCTGCCGCCTTCCCGCAAAGCCGCTGTGCCGCCTGTTTTGATGGCCACTATCCATTGCAGTTGTCAGCGCAACAAATAAGCTGGATAGAAAAAGATCGAAGAACCTGCGTACAGCGAGAACTGATTCTTTAGCAAAACTTGGGCCGCCCTCCGGGGGCCGATTGGAGGGAAAAACATGAACCGGGACGAGATGGTCGAAGGCATCCTCAAGGCCTCGGGTATCAATAAGGCCAACATCAACCGCTTCTATGACGGTCTGGTCGCCCTGGCCAAAAAAAGGTTGGCCGCCGACGGCGAGTTTGTTTTTCCCGGACTGGGGGTACTCAGGGTTAGAACCCACAAAGCCCGCACCGGGAGAAACCCGCATACCGGCGAGAAAATCCGAATTCCCCGTAAAAAAGTTGTGCGTTTCGGTGCCTACAAAGAACTGAAGGAATTGGTCAACACCCTGAAGAAAGAAAAAGCCGAAGCCGAAGCCGAAGCTGCTGCCGACAGCGACGAATAAACCTTATTTCTTCTCGATCCCGCGCAAGGCATCCAGATCCGATAGTTCGAACTGTTCCTGGAAGAACCGAACCACCTCGGACGGCGGCGGGCCCGGTTTGACAAAGAGATACAAAACATAATCCTCGGTAGCCTCAATCACGGCCGCCACGGCCGCTTGGTTGGCCCGGGACAGAATTTCATCCTGCCAACCGGCGCACAAAACACTACAGCGGCCAGAAGCCTCCTTGCTTACTTGGGCCAAGGCCTCGGCTATGATCTCTTCGTCATTCTTGTCAAAAACCAGCGGATCACCGCTTACTCCGTATTTGGGTCGAGCCTGATGGGAACTATCGCTAACCTCGGCCTGGCCGGTCAGCTCCTCGCGCTCCAAGCGCACGCCACCGTCGCCCAATGCCAGCCATTTGACCGTCACCTCCACCTTGCGGGTGATTTTTTTGATGTCATAGTTGAAAGTATCATAGACCGGCTCGTCCAATTCGGCCGGCGTCTTGCGGATTTTCTCCCGCAATTCATCTACCTTATTTTGGCACTGGGATAGCTCTGCCCGGTGCTGGGCTTGCAGTTTTTCGGCCTTCTGCAAACGACTCCGCAGTGACTCCTCATCATCGTCCGGGCCGGCATCGGCAAATGCCTGGCGTGATTGCTCGATGATGGTGTCATCTTTTTCCAAATCTTCGGCCAATTCGCCTATCCGCGCCTGGTTCCGCCCGCGCTCTTCTTGCATTTTCAAGTAGACCGGATTGTCCACCTTGCGGGTACCGGATTGGTATTTTTGCTCGCCGGTTTCCAAATCCTTGTCTTGCTCAAAAGATATTTTGCTAACGGCAACTCTGAGCTTGATTTTCGGCTTACCCTCGGCCGGCATGGCCACGGTAGGGCATTTTTCGACCGAGATCTGTCGGAGTTGTTGGACCATGCCCGCGGTCGAATCGCGAAAACGCTTCTTGGTTTTGCTCGGCAATACCTCGATTCCAAAGCGCGCGGTTTGCTCCAACTTCTCGCGAGCCTGAACTTCCAAGGCAGCCGATTCGCGAAAAACCCCCACCAAGGAATGCACCTGCGCCAAAATAGCCAGGGCGTTGCCAAAAAGATCGCGGGCCAGAAACTGCTCGGCGTCAGCGTACAACTTCTTGGCCCAAACATACTTGGCCTGGCCCAGGGCCTGCTTAACTTCCCCATCTTGCGGCAATTGTTTGCGCAATTGTTCCAAAGTGCTGCGCGCCGATTTGAACTCGTTGTTTTCTTGCTGTTTCCTGGCCGCGGCCAACAAGTGGGCCACCGCCTGGCTGAGGTTTTTGCGATGCATTGGTTCTTGGGGCTTGAGAGCCACGGCCCGGCGGAAAGCCGCGACGGCGCCAAAGAAATCCTGATTCTGCAAGAAAAGTTTCCCCTCTTCGCCGGCCACCTGCGCCAGGGATGCTTGCACTTGGGCCACGCGGGCCCGAGCCTGCGGGTTTTCGGGATCTTTTTCGCTCGCCTGACGATACTCGGCCAAGGCCTGCTCGGGCAGATTGGCTTGCAGCAATTCATCTCCACGCTGAATATGGGCCTTGGCTCCCGAACATGCCGATAGGAACAAGCCCAAGCTCCAAAAGACAGCTAGCAATTTCAATTGCGCAGTTCCTCGCAATATGCGGCTCATGAACTCTCTCTCCCGTCAAGTGACATTAGGCAAGACCCACCCTCATGGCATCCTACGCCAAGCTGCATCATCAAAATCCAATTCGGTCTTATCCAAAAAGAATAGCGGCCGACTTCCACAGGTCAAATCTCCGCTATCGGGAAGCATATCGTACGAGGCGTTGCCATTGAGATCGATAAAGGCAAATACGGTGTATTCGTTTTCCTGCACAAAGGTAATCTGGTATGTGCAGCTCGGACCCACCAGGCGACAGGAAGTACTATAAAAAGCTGGATCACTCTGTAAACCGCTTGCGCTCACCAGTTTGATATGGGCCTTACGACTGCTGGCATCTATCGAAGTAGAAGTGACGTTCCCGAACAACATGTGGACCGGGATGAATTCTTCCTCGGTGCCGCAAGCAGCACCAAAGACCCAAATGCTTGCGCATAACAACCATAAGCAAGGTTTGTGCATCGCTCAACCTACCCTTTCGACTCAAATGTCTTCTTGCTCACCCGAAAAATTTCCCGCCGCCAAACCGTCCGGGTTGGTCTTATCTTTACTCTGGACAATCGGCGGTGAGTCCAGCAATTCATCCATGAGACTATCGACCACCCCGCTGGCCGATGAGACGCTACAGAAACGTTCGACTACTTCCGCCAAAACTTCCTGCCCCCAAGAAAAAGCCTGAATGCCAATGCGCTCATTGTGACCATGAATCAACTTGGTGATTTTTTCTTGGGGGTCGTTCTTCATGGGCGAAAATCCGTAGGTGACAATTCCCAACTTATCAAGGTGCTTGGCATCGGTATAAGCCGTCAACAAATAGGGCACTACCTGCGCCACCGGTTCTCGATCGACCACCACCCGGCGAATCACATCAAACAAGGGCGTGTCGGCCGAGTAGACCAGCGGATCCATCCAGCGGATGAGCTCGATTTCGGCTTCTTTTCCCAGCACCTTCTTTAGATCTGCTTCGAATTCCTCCCAGCTCTGTCCGGGCAATACCCGCCCGTCGAGCACGACCTCGGCCTGCGAAGGAATCACATTGGGTTCTTCGCCGGCATGAATCACGGTGGCGGTTGCCGTCGAATGCAGGAGGGCGTTGAAAAACCGCGCCTGTTCTTCCTCCAATCGACCCATGGCCATGCGCGAGGTCATCGGCTTGAGCAAGGCCTTGAGGGTTGCGCGCACCCGTGTCTTTTGGCCATGGGAAATTACCTCGACAAAATCGCGCACCACATCAGTGCATCGGTGAGGTAGGCCCTTCTTCTCCAGGCGTTGCAAGGCGCGAACCATCTTACTGATCGCGCTTTGGGGGTCCGGGATGGAACCATGGCCGGCATCGCCTTGGAATTTCACCCGGCACCAAGCCAAACCACGCTCGGCCACCTGGACGGTATAAAAATGCTTCCCGCGCACATCCATCATGAAACCACCCAACTCAGACAGAGCATACTCGGCCTGAATGAGATCGGGATGATGCTCAACCATGTAGCCCGCCCCGTATTTACCCCCCGCCTCTTCGTCGGCGACGGCGGCAAAAATGACATCACGTTTGAGCGGGATTTTTTTTCGTTTCAAGGTCAGCAGTGCCATCAGAGACATGGCCGTCATCTGTTTCATGTCCAGCGTGCCCCGGCCGTAGAGGTAACCGTCGTTTTCCTGCGCGGCAAAAGGCGGAAAATCCCAGCGCTCGGCATCCACCGGCACCACATCCAAATGACTCATGAGGAGCAACGGTTGCTCGGTCCCGTCGCCCGACAGGCGGGCCACCACATTGCCGCGTTGCGGGGCCGACTCAATCACCACTGGGTCGAAGCCCTCCGCGCGCAGCACCTTTTCTAGATAGCGGGCGGCCGGTAGTTCGTTTCCCGGCGGGTTAGAGGTATCGAAGGACACCAGCGCTTTTAAGTGATCGAGCCCTTCTGATGCCAGCTTCTGTTCATCCATGATTGCTCTCCCGGCACTCGTTTTGGCGGGCGAAGCCCTCAGCGGCGCAATTGCGACAACTCGGCAACCAAACGGCTGATTCGCTCGGATCGGTCCGCAAGCTGGCGTTCCAGGATGAGTATCTTCTTTTCTTGTTCCTGCAGTTTTTGTTCCTGGCCGGGATCTGCTTCCGGGGCCGCAACGGTCTCGACCGGCTCGGCGACCACTGTCCGGTTTTGCTCGATCTCTTGCTCCAGCGCCGTCACCCTTTCTGCCCACTCTTTCTCTTTGTCGTTTCGCTCTTTTTGCTGATGCGTGAGCTTCTCTTCCAATTCGACCAGCTGGCGCCGTGAACCGGCCAATTCTGCCTCTTGACGCGCTCTTTGCTGATTCTGGATTTCGGCGGCCTTGGCCTCGGCCTCGGTCCGCTGTTCTTTAAGCTGAGCAAGCTCAGCAGAAACATCCTGCAACTGGACTTCTAGCGGCGCCAAGGAATCCATCTTTGCTTGGATTCTGGATTGTTCCGCCTCGCTCTCGCTTTTTTGTGCCTCCAATTGAAGGTTGCGGTCATGACCAGCCTGCAGCTCGGTCTTGAGTTGTGCAATCTCCGTACGCAAAGGCTCGATTTCGGTCTGCTGGCCGCGGGCGGCATCCAGCTCGGTACCCAATTGGCGACCCTGCTCTTCGCTGCTTTGTAGCTGCGTTTTGAGTTGCCCGATCTCCGTGCGCAGAGGCTCGATTTCGGTCTGCTGGCCGCGGGCGGCATCCAGCTCGGTAACCAATTGGCTACCCTGCTCTTCGCCGCTTTGTAGCTGCGTTTTGAGTTGCTCGATCTCCGTGCGCAGAGGCTCGATTTCGGTCTGCTGGCCGCGGGCGGCATCCAGCTCGGTACCCAAGTGCAGGCACTTTTCTTCGCTGCTTTGAAACTGCAGCCGGAGTTGGTCAAGCTCCGCAAGCAACTGCTCTGCTTCCTTTTGTCCCTCGCGCAACTGGGACAACTCTTGCCCTTGCTCGCGAAATTTCAGCTCCTTGGCCTGGATTTGTTCCTCGGCCCGGCCTAGTGCCTCGCGCCAACGCTGCGCTTCTTCTTGGGCTTTGTCGGCTTCGCTCAAACGATCCTGTAGTTGCCCGCTTTCTTCTTCAAGCACCCGGGCCCGCCCTTCGACCTCTTCCAGGCGGGCGGCTGTAACCGTAAACTCTTCTTGTTGCCCGCGGGCCTCGGTAAGCTCTTGGTCGAGTTGGTCGCAGCGCGTGCGCAACTGGGTGCGTTCTTCATCCATGTCGGCCAGATTACCAGTCAGGGACTGTAACTGCTCATCCCGGCGGCGCACTTGCTCACCCAGGCCGGATAATTCCATGGTCGTCTTCTCTACCAATTCACCCAATTGTTCTTGCAAGGTGGCGGTGCGCGCTTGCAAAACCTGTTCCCGCTCTTGGGCCAGACGCATCTCTTCGCGAGCCGGACCTTCGAGTTCTTTCAAACTTCGTCGAATGCGATCCACTTCCTGGGTCAATAAGTTGCTTTGGGCGCGCTCTCGTTCGGCATCTTCCCTGGCCGCCTCCAGCTCGCCCTCGCGAACCGAATGGCGACGTTCGAGATCCTGGATGCGGGAATGTCCTGCTTGGCCTTCGGTCTCCAAATTCTGCTGGGCCAAGCGAGCGGCCTCCAAGGCGCTTTCCAGCGACAAACGATCTTGCTCAATCTGGGCCAAGCGATTTTCCAGTTTCTCGCGAACGGCAACAGCCCGCGCCGCCTCATGGCCACTGCGTTCCAGCTCGTCGCGGGCCTCAAAGAGATCGTCATGGGCCTGCTCGAGATCCGCCTGACTCTGCTCCAGCTCTTCGGCGTTGGCCTCGGCCTCGGCCCTGAATCGTTCCATCTCCTCGCGATGCCAAATGAGATCCTGCTCGACCGCAATTAGTTTCTCAACGCTGGTCCTTGCCTGGGCCAGGCGACCCTCCACTTCTTGCAAACGGGCCTGAAGCGTCGAAATTTCCCGTTGCAAGTGCTGCCCCTCCGAACGCAGGTTCTCGTCCGTTCGTCGACAACGATCAAGCTCTTCGTCCTTGCCCTGTAGATCGCGCTGGGCCGAAGCCAAACGGCTTTCACTGCGATGAAGAGAGTTGTTCAAGGTCTTGATTTCATCCTGCTCGCCCAGTTTCAGGTTGGCCAGCTCGGCCTCAAGCAAAGCCACTGACTCTTGGAGTTTCCGCGCGCTGTGCCGATGACCGTCGATTTCCTGCTCACCTTCCTCTTGTTGCCGCCGGACACCGTACAGCTCTTTGGTCAATTCGCTAATTTTCTCATGCGCTTCCTGCAGCTCTTCCCGCTGCTGGTCCATGCGCTTGCCGGCCTCGCCGATGATCTTTTTGCGGTCATGGTCCAGGGCCTTGCCTTCCTCCAAGCGATTGACCAAAGCCACCATGTCCGACTCGAGGTCGCGATTGGCCGTTTGCTGACGTACCAGCACCTGCTCGAGCTCGGTCACCCTTTTGTTATCTGCCGCTGATCGTTCTTGCTGGGAAAGCAGTTTCCCGTCGCGATCGGCTAGTTCCGCCGCCAGCCCTTTTCCGCGGGCGCTTGCCGCCTGTTCTTGCTCCTGGGCCTGTCGCCAGGATTTGCGCAAGCGCTCGGCCTCGGCCTCGATTGCCTGCCGGTCTCGCTCCAGCCCATCTAACTCGTCGCGGTTCTTGGCCACCGTGCCGGCCAGAGCGGTCACTTCTTCTTGCCCTTGCTGGTCACGGGTACGGAGCAATTCCCTTTCTTTGTACAATCCATCGGCATGCTCGCGCAGCTGATCGACCAGCTCATCGCCTTCGCGCAATTCGTCGATTTTTTGCGCTAAGCCCGTTTTCAGATCTTCGATTTCCTGCCGAAAAGAGACCATCTCTGTTTTTCTTTTTTCAAGCGTCCGGCGCAATACCTGATTTTCCTGCCGCAGCGTCGACAGCAACATCTCGGTATCGGGTTCGCGCTGGTCTTGTTCTTGTAGGTCCTTTTCCAAGCGGGTGATGTGCAACTGGGTGGCCCGCGCTTCGCTATCCTGATCCGATATTTGCTGGCTCAGGTAGGAGATTTCCGCGCGCGCGCCTTCGAGCCAGCTTTGCTTTTCGGCGATCTCGGACTCTCGGCCTTTGAGCTGCTGCTGCAAATCCCGTTGGTGATTACGGACTTGGGCCAGCTCACCCTCGCGGATATCGACGCTCTCTTCCATGGCCTCCGCGGCTCGCGTCAGTTCGGCATTTTCCTGCCGCAATTGGTCCAGGCCGGTTTGGCTCGCTTCTTGATCATGAGCCACCGATTGAAACCGCGACTGCGACTCCTCCAATTGCTTCCGATCTTCGCCTATCTGGGCTTCCAGTTCGGCAATGCGGCGTGAGTGAACCTCCGCCTGATGTCTTTTCTCGGCCAGTCGATTCTCGGTACCACTGACCTGCTCGGACAACAATCCCAAGCGATGGTCGGCCTCGCGCACCGACTGCTGCAGTTCTTCGACCGATTGCTGAGATTCTTGCAGCTGTGCCTGCAGGTCTTCGATTTCCTGTTGTCCCTGGAGCTGCCTCTCGTCGACTTGGGTCCCCGCCAACGACTGATGGGGGATTTGGATCAAAGACTGGCTTTCGAATTGCGGTGGCTGTCGACCGCAGATGACCAAATAATAGGCCACGTCTTCGCCGTCCTCGTCCATCAACACACTGTCCATCTCCAGCGGGAGCTCCTCTTCGTCTACCCCCAGCGCGCCCAGCGAGAATCCGGTAAAGGGTGTCTGGCCAAAGATCGAAACCCGGGCAAAGCGTCGGTGCAACAAAGCCATCAAATCTTCGAAAGAGGCATCCGCGGGTGTTGGTTCATCCGCCTCGGCCGGGTCGGTGGTCGCTGCCGGCTTCTGGGGCCGCGCCGCCGTGACCAGATAACCACTGGGCTTGAGCACCCGCTGGATTTCGGTCAGCCAGCCCCCTTCGGTCGATGCCGACAGCGCAAAACCAATGACCAGGTCGAAGCTCGACGAGGGCACCTCGATTCGTTTGCCGTCGAAAACGGCAAAGGAGACGCCATCGGGAACCTCCCTTCCCAGGGCTTGGTCCAAATCGGGCCCCGCTTGATCCAGACCAACGACCTCAAGGGCCCCGCGATTCTTCAGAAAAACCGTGCCGGTCCCATCCGCACAACCCAGTTCCAGCACTTTTTTGTCAAGAAACAACGGTTCCAAGAAAGCGTATCGGGGTAGAACATCCTCCCACATCTTTTCCGCGGCGAGAAAGCGCATTCCAGCCATCCTCCGGGCGATGCCACCTGGTGGTTCGAGGGTAAATTCTGCTGGCACATTGTAGGTATAAACCTGCACCCAGGTCAAATACATCCAACAACGGTCTTACCAAAGGCTCGATCCGAGATGAATCATCAAAGCTCGGCCGCGTCCAATCGATGAAACAGGTTGACAGCCTAGCTATCCGATTTCTATGATGGCCATCTATCACTTTTGAAATTGCTGGTGGCCAGAACCCGTTCTCCACAGGAGGAAAAAATCATGAGAAGCTTCGTACTGATTGCTGTGTCACTCGGCATTTTCGCGCTGACATCGCCTGCTTCCGCCCAGTCTCTGTTTGAGCAATGCCAAGAGAAAAAAGCGGACATCGAGCAAATGAAACAACAAGCCCAGGGCATGGACGTGGGCATTAACGATTTGACCGCGCAAATCAACGAGTTAGAACAAAAACGACGCGAACTCAACCGGGACAAACTGGCCCAGCTGCGGGCGAAGGGCAAGCTGGAAAAAAGGATCAAACTCGACAGCAGTATGATGAAGCGCATGTGCGTTGGCTTGGCCCAATGCGATGCTTTCGAGAGAAGAATCGAGAAACTCAAAGAGCGGATGGCCCCACTGGTGCAGCGTCTGCACAAAATCCGCGCGGAGATCCAGACCCGTCAATCCGAGACCAACAACCTTTACCAGAAGACCCAGAGAATCGAGACCAGCTACCAGCAACTCAACTGTGACAATCTCGTCCCCGGCCAAACCGCCCAGTCCACCATCGATCGTTGTACCGAATTGTTCTCCCAGTGGAATGAAACTCTCAAAGAGATCAACACGCTGCAAGCATCGGTCTCATCGCTGCGCTCGCGTTACCAGAGGGTCATGAGGAAAATGCGTATCATCAGCACGGATCTGGCCCGCTTGCTTAAGAAAATGCGTAAGAGTTGCCAGCACAGCCAGCGTTTGGTCGACCTGGAAAACATGGACAAGGAACAAAAAGACTACCAGGGCATGAAGAAAACCTTGGAGGTTATGACCGGGAAATTCCAAGCCTTGCGCAAGCTGAAAATCAGGCGACCCAAAATCAAACTCATGAAAATTCGGCCGGGACTCAAACCGGCCAAAAAGAACAAAAGACCTGCCCTCAAGAGAGCCAGATAGCTCTATTAGGTTTTGCATCCCGGTAGGGCTTTTGTTATAGAAGAGACCAACCGGAGGCACCACGTGTCGAATCCCCCTGCCCACTGTATGGGCTGTAAGGCCCCCATCCAGTTTCAACCCGGCGCCGGTAGTCGGCTCTGTCCTTTTTGTGGATACATCAATCTGGTTCGAGAGCAGCGCCTGGCGGTACCACCGCTTGAATTGCGCACCGACGAGGTCTTCGATGGCCTGCAAAGAGGAAAACTCGCCAAAACCATCGAAGAAGCAGATAAAATTCTCGATCCCCAAGACCAAGGCGTGCGCCTGACCTTCTATCGGGCCTGCGCCCTCTACGGCCTGGGCAAAATCGACGACGCCATCTACACCCTTATCGACTTGACCGGCCAGGAAGCGCCTTTGGCCTTGCGGGCCGATACCCACAGCTACCTGGCTCGTGCCCTGCTGGCAGCCGGCCGCACCGAAGAGGCCATGGAATCCGCGCGCAAGGCATTGCGCTTGCTGGAAGATCACCCGGATGCCCAGTACACCCGGGCCAAGATTCTGATTGAACAGGATCGCACCCCGGAAGCCGCCATTATCCTAGAAGAAATTCTGCCCAGCCTCAGCCAACGCTGGAAGGTCACTTTCCCCCCCCGGCCCAGTACCTTGCTGCTGCAATTGGCCCATATTTATGTAGCCGACCAGAAATTCGACCAGGCCACCGTGGCCCTGGAAAAACTCCTGCTGCAAGACACCGCCGCCTCCTTGCCCATGGTCGCCGAGGCCATCGGCTTGCTCGGTGGCCTATATCTGGATGTCCGGCTAAACCAGGAAGAGGGCCTGAGCCTCATCCGCCAAGCGGCCCTACTCGACCCAGACGACGAACGCGGGCAAATCACGGCGTTAAAGGAAACCATTCGAAAAACGGAGGGCGACCTGAAAGAAGAGCTGCAGAGTCTAGGGCAAAGGCGAGGCGAAGTTCTGGAAGATTTCAAGAACGTGTTTCGCCTGGTAGAAGGATTTCCTCTCGATCCCGCGCAACTAAGCCCGACCACCCGGCTCGATCAGATATACGCCGATGCCGACATTCGTACCGATATCATGCAACGCGCCGCTAACCGACTGGGCATCATGCATTTCGACCGCGGCACTCTCTATCCTCTGCACACCGTCGATGACTTCTGCCGCTGGCTCATTTCCTGGAAGGCCCGCGACTATATAAAACGTCAAAAACACGACGAACTTGAATCCGAAAGACTCAGCAAACTTAAAGCCGCCCACGAAGTCCAGCAAACCCACGGCACTTTTCATCGCCAGAAGGAAAGGGTTCAATCCCAACGCCAACAGCACCGAAACAAACGCCGCGGTCGGCGAACCATCATTGTCTTTGCTCTGTTGCTATTGGCCGTCGCCATCGTTATCGGATTCCAAACCGGAGATCGCCTGCTCGATCAATTCAGCGGCCGCCTGACCAAAATCACCTGCCTGGGCCATGACCAGGGCCCACCCTGCACCCTATACATAGCCACCGGCACCTCCGGCCGCGCCCGCTACCAAAACCGCCAATCCGAAGAACTAAGCATCGAGAACCTCTTGAGCCAATGGCTCGATCGCCGCATCCAAAAAACCGGGGTGATCCGCTACCCACTAGGACTCCCCTGGGGCGACATCCCGGTAGCAGCCTACCGCGCCTGTCTGGGCAAACAAGTCCGCAAAGAACGCTTTTCCTTCCGACCCATTTGTCTCCTCGAAGACAAAAAGAAATAAGCCCCTGGCGACGCGACCCCCATTCCTAACGATCATATACTTCTCGGCGATGGCCGATCTTGATGACCAGGATCTTGATTTCCTGATCCTGAATATCACAAATCACACGGTAGTCCTTGGCGACCCGAAATCGACACAGCCCACGAAAATGGCCAGTCATCGCCCGGTATTGAGGTAAAGCGCGTGGGTTTTCGGATGACGCCACCTGCTCGCGAAGAAAGCGCAAGATTCGGCGAGCTATCGGTTTTCCCAGTTTTTTGAGTTGGCGAATGACAGTTTCGGTGTAATCAATCGTCCATATCATCGATCATCCGCTCTACTTCGGCTTGCGAGTGCGTCTTTTCGTTTCGTTCGAGTACCTGAATTGCCTCGTAGTAATCTTCAAATTCCTCAAGTTTTTCAAGCAGGGCTTGTCTAGCGTAAAATGTTTTTGTGCGATGCGTTCTCTTGGCTAGCTCACTCAAGCGCTTGTCAATATCCTTTGGCACCCGATAGGCAATCAATTTATCCATTACTTTGGCCACCACAGTCCTCCGTTTCTGTTTAACATGTTATATTTGTATAACATGTTTGTCAATGGGAATTCGAGACGAAGTAAATCGATTAAGAATAGATATTCTCAGGTTGACGCCAGGCAGGTTGAAGGTCGATCATATGGGAATGGGCAAGCAGCTTGATGAGCAGCAAGTTTATGATTTGCGTCTTTTGCAGACGCGGGATCTTCCTGAGCAGGAAAAGCCATATAGGGGAGAACGGCAGATGCTAGAGAGAATAGCCCTTTCAATTTTGGCTTCGCCCAAGGATGCCGAACTCTTGGTTGGCGATGTTTTCGTGGATTTCTTATACAAGTACGTCGATTCCATTCAAAAACCAAACTCGATAAGAGCATATCTAAAAACCATGACGGTACGCAGGGCTAGGCGGCAGATGGCCCGCCTCAGAAAACATGAAGAATTCAATCCGGACAGCAAGCAAGTCCCCGCGCTTGTGCCCCGGGACGGAGATTTAGAACGCAAGATCTTCAGGCGGTGGCTCGAGAAATGCTTGTCCAAACTGAGCGACAAGGCCAGGAAGGTTCTCAAACTCCATTTTGGCCATGATCTTAGCTACGCGCAAATCGGTAAATCCTTTGGTTCAAGCAAGCAGGCTGTTGGAAAAACGGTATTGAAAAGTTTGGCGGTTTTACGCAAATGCCTTGAAAAGCACCGATTGGATGCTCGTGACAATGCTTGACGATCTGTCTAGTCAGAAGATTGCAGAGGAATTGAAAACCACCCTGGGACCGGACTTCCTGGAGCAGCGGCAGCATGAGGAATGTTCGGAATCGTTGGCGTTTTACCGCAATAGCGCGGGAGAGATGGACGCGGAAGAACAAGAGAGCTTTCGCACCCACTTGTCAAAATGCAGTGAATGCCGCCGGGATCTTCAATTTTTAGAAGCCCAGGATGCGGCTCCCAAAACGGAAGGATTTTTTGCCGGCCGGCGGCGTTTTAGGTTCCTTGCTCCAATTGCCGCATTGGGACTTTTACTTGGAAGTCTCTGGTTGACAAACATCTTTTTTGAAGAGCAGCCAGGAGAACATGTCCAGCGAATCAAGGGTGCCTTCAAATTGCAAGTCGCGGTCCAGCGGGTAGAGGATCGTTTTGTGGCCCGCTCGGGAGATGAGTTTCAAAGCGGTGATGCTCTAGGATTTTTCTACAGCTCTGCCAAGGACGGATTTCTGAGTGTTATTTTTTACGATGCCCAGGGAAATCAGGAGAAAGTCTTTCCGACCGAACAAAAGGGAGCAGCGGCAGTAAAAGCCGGCGTCGAGGTAGCCTTGCCGGATGGCGCAGTTGTAGAGGACGGGCAGGGATGTGAATGGATTGTAGCGCTTTTTGCAGAGGCTAAGTTTGACCCGGGATCTTTAAGTCTACAAATTCAAGAGGCTGCCCGAGCAGCCGGGCCCGGCTGCCGGCTAAGTCTGCAGAAAATCGTAGATCTGGATGTGGATTTTGATGTTTTTATAATGAGGAGAACGCGATGAGGAAGATTCTCTGGATGGTACCTTTGTTATTGGTCTCGGCGCTTTCAATAAGCCAAGCCGGTTCGCCCGTGCGCTATGCTCTGGTAATCGGCAACAATCACGGAGCCAAAGCAGGCACACTCAATTTGCCGAATCTCGAGTTTGCTGAAAGCGAAGCGCTGCAATTGAGCCGCGTACTGGTTGCGCACGGAAACTGGGATGCCACCAGCGGCCGGCTTAAGGTCTTGACTGGAAAATCGCGGGCTGAAATCCTCAAGGCCGCGTCTGAACTGGCCGAACAACACCGCAAGGACCGCGAGCTTCTGGGCGAGGTTCCTACCCTATTCGTTTTCTTCTTTACGGGGCACGGGCTAGAAGGAAAATTACTCACCTCGCATGAGCCCCTAAGTGGAATGGATATCGCCTGGATCTTCAAGGAGATTGGAGCGAGTTTCACAGTAGGAGTCTTTGACGCCTGCTACTCAGGATCCTTGGACTTAGAGAGCCTCAAACGCAAGGGGCTGCGCACAACGCCTGGCTTCAATATTTTCGAGGAGATGCCCCGCGAGATACTCAACTCTTCTGGAACAGTCTGGTTTACCTCCAGCCGTCCTGATCAGGTTAGCTACGAAGACAGCCGCTTTGGCGGAGTTTTTACTCACTTTTTCATCGAAGCCATGCAACGGGCAAAGGCCGATGATTTTGGAATTAGTTTGGAGAATATCTGGAACTACGCTCGTAGTCACACTATCAGCCATACCCAGAAGACCGGCCGGCCGCAAACCCCCCAGAAGATCATCCGGGACATGACCAGTACCGGGCCGATGTATTTCAGTTTTTCCCAGAAGCGGGCCGCCAGCTTGGTTTTTGATTCAGAAATCGAAGGAAGTTTTCTGATCCGATATGGAAACGGCCACCTTACGGAGAAGATCGAAAAGCATGCCGGGAAAGTTTTGACGGTGCCGATTTATACCGGTGAATTGATATTGGAAAAACTTGCCAGCGCTGAAAAACAGCGCACCCAGGGACACCGAAAAAACCGCCAACTAGTGCAAGTCGAAAAGGGCGCCCGAATCCGAATTGCTCAAAGCAGTGCTTGGCAAGCACAAAAGTGGCCAGGATATATCGAAGAGCAATTGTCGACCAAAGGCGGCCAGCTAGATGATATGGTAGTTTGTAAACGCAGCCCCAACTTGGATGGCTCTATCTCGCTCGATTACCGGGCCGCCTTCGGACCTCAATTCGCGGCCTCGGTAACTCATAACCCCACCCTCTCATTCAGACTGGATCGCGACTGGTTGAACGCAAGGCTTCGCATGGCCTATGGCCGCAAAAGCCAAGAGTTTTCGTCTTGGGGATATAACTTAGAGCGCAGCAGCCTTGGAGTAGAAGCCGGCCCGGCATTCGAGCTAGGCACTTTGCGCCTGGCCGTAGTTTTATCGCTATCCTTGGCCTACCGAGAAATTACCTATCGTGACGGCCAAAAGACTTTCGACGCCAGCCTGGGTTTGGGCACCGCCATATCGCTGTTGATTCCGTTGGTGAAAAATCCCTTGCCCATTTATCTGGATCTAGTGGCCGGTGCCGATCTTGAGCGGTTAAAACCAGTGGCACCCGTAAGCGCCGTTTCTGACTGGGATTTTGTGCCTTGGGTGGGGCTTGGCCTGGGAGTGGAGATTTTCTAGGTTGACGGGTCACCTTTTGAGGGTCTTACAGAAAAAGGAACTCACAAAAGGAGTGATAAAAAATGAAAATGAAAATTGGATCAATGCGCAAATATCTAGTCTTAGCGCTAGTATTATTTGGCTTTACTGCCTGTAGGCAAGAGTATGACTCGGTCTGCCAGTCAGCCCTAGATTGTACCCCGGATGAGAAATGTCAAAATGGAAGCTGTGTTCCCAATCCAGACGATCAACACTGCACCAACGCCGAACTGGACTCGGACAAAAATGAAAGCGACATAGACTGTGGCGGTGATTGCGAACCCTGCGGTCTGGAACAAGCATGCAACACCGATGCGGATTGCTTCAAAGATTTCGTGTGCTTGAACCAAGAATGCTCTATGCCTTCATCCGCGGTGGTATGCGGAGATTCCCAAACAGAAGACCCGGAATTCTGCGACGACGGCAACACTGCCGATGGTGATTATTGTTCGGCGGATTGCCTGACAGTGACCGGTTATTGCGGTGACGGGAAACAGCAGGCGAACGAGATTTGTGATGACGGTACTGAAACCGAAGCGCAACAGTGTCAACCCGATCTGTCTTCTGATCCGATAAATTGCGGAGGATGCGGAAATACCTGCGCTGAAGGCTGGACTTGTATGAGTAATAACTGCGTCCAAATATTGGCAAGCGAGAGCAATGGAGTCCAAAATCTTCTGATTGACACCGGCTATGTTTACTGGATTTCAAAATCTACCAGCGACAACCTGGGCAACAAACTTTTTGATGGGAAGATAAAGAAAGTAAGCATTGATGGAAACGACGAAAGTTTGCTCACAGACGGTTTGGATGCAAGATACTTGGCCAGCGATGATACTCACCTCTACTGGATTAATTTTCCGGTACATTACCAACAAGGTTCAATCATGAGGATGGCCAAAGACGGCAGCGGAGTTGAAGAACTTATTGCATTTGAAGAGCCGAGCGACTTGAAAGTCGACGAGAGTTTTATCTATTGGCGTGGATCCATCGGTGGTTCGCAAGGCATTTTGAGGATGCCCAAAGCTGGCGGACAGGAATCCGTGATTGTGGCTAAAATAGAATTTAATTGTGATTACAATTGGGACATGGGCCAAGACAATATTTATTGGGAAACTCCCGAATTTGACATATCCATGTGGTCTAAAGATGAGGGGCAGGTGACTAGTTTGGGTGTCAATACCTACGGTTATTATTCACGCTTGCAAGTTCATGGTGATTATTTGTTCTATCAAGAAGATTGTACCAGTGGACAAAACAAGATTTACAGCATATCCATATTTGACGGTTCAAAACGAGCCCTGGCTGATTGGACTCCAGATTCGGTTGATATGCCCAACTATATCGAGTCAAACATTGTTTTTGACCAGCAAAACTTGTACTACCTTCTCAGCAACGATGAAAATAACTCCCTCGGCCTCTACTCCACTCCCAAGCAGCCCAGCAACTCGGTCCTGCTCCTAGAATTTGACCAAAACCATCCACAATTTGATCCCTCATTCTGGAATGGGAATGAAACTTTCGTTTTGACCTCAAATCAAACCAAGTTGGTGTGGGCCAAGATTGCGCAAGACAGCAAAATTCTAGCAATAAATAAGTAATGCCGGGTGGAGATATTTTATGGGGAAAGATTCATCCCTCAACTAATGATTACTCGGCCGGCAGATCGAGATCTTCCGGGGCGCGGGTGCGGTAGCTGGCGTCGATGCAGGGGAGCAGTTCCTGGATGAAGGCGTCTTCGTACCGCAAGGGGGGCAAGTCGCGGCCTTTTTGGTTGGCCAGGAAGGTGGCGTCGATGCATTCGTCGCCACAGCGGCCGTTGGGGAAGACGATGATGAACTTCTGGATGGAGCCTTCTACCATCCAGGGCTCCATAAACACGGCGGATATCTTCAGGTCATCACGGGTCATGCCGGAACCGTGCACCAGGTAAAGGACGGGATAGCGATCGTTGGGATGCTCGTCGTAACCGGGCGGCAAAAAGATGGAATAGGCCCAGTCTTTGTCCAGAATCTCGCTGTGACAAGTCGACTCCAGCAGCTGGCTGCGGCTATCGGAGGGCAGGCGGCGGAAATCTCCGTCGGGCCAGGAAGCAGACAACCAGGCGGCAGAGGCAAAGAAGCGATAGAGCATCTGGGCGATGGTACCCACATGGCCGCCATCACCGGCCTCGATCTGGCTGGGGGAGGCCTCCGGATCTCCGTAGCGAACCAGCACATCGCGGCCGACCGAGCTCCAGTCCACCTCGCGGGCCTCGAAGGCCTCTTGCGGGTCGGGCATCAGCGTGGAGAAACCATCGTAGACATCCACCGGGCGGCCGCGGGCTTGAAGCAGGCCGGCAAAGGATTCGGTTACCGGTCGAAAGCGCATGTGATCGCGAACACCGACGTCCATATAGAAATCCATCTGGGCCAGGTCCTCGTCGGTAAGCTGCTGCAATAGCTCGGCTGCCGATGACGAGCGACTGCCGATGATGTTGGGATTGTCGTCGTAGGCGCCGTTGCCCTCGCCGAAGTCATAAGGCGAATCGGTCGTGCCTTCGACACCGTCGAGACCGAAATCGAGATAGGGCTCCCCTTCTTCCCGGCGGTGATTGCCTTCGGATCCAAGGGGGTTATCCATGGGATGATAATCATCACCAGCCGGATCGGGCAGGTCGACGGCGTGGTAACCGGGCTCATCGGCGCTGGCCAGACCGTCTGCGCCCAAATCTTGATAGCGCTCGCCGGTGGTATAGATCACCGGCTCGCCGGCATCCCGCCGGCCGTTATCGTTGAGATCCACGGCCAGGACGATCTCCACCGGATGATAGGGAGATAGGGTCGGATCAAAAACGCCCCGATCGGGGCCATTGCCCTCGCAGAAAGTGATCACCGGATGGCTGCCCTCGGGATTGAAGCGCCAATCGTAATAGTTCTCCAGGCGCACCGGATTGGCGCAGGCCTCTTCCTTGCTCTGGGCAAAAATGGCCTCGGTCAGGCCCGCGGGCAGATAGGGATGATCGGGGTTGTAGGAGGCAAAGTTACCCCAGGCGATGACGGCATCCTGATAGGCTTCGATCATCTGCCGGCGATCGAAGCCGCCGGCGTTGGGGCCGCCACAGTCCATTTGTTCGTAGTCCTGCGCCAGGCTGGACTCACGACACATCTGCTCGGCTTGGGGCGGTTGGCAAAAGCCGGAAAAAACCTCGTTGCCCAGGATGTAGATAAAAAGCCCCAGATCCAGGGCGCCGCCCATGGCCATGATGGCATCGAACTGGGTATGATGCCGTAGCCCCATGGTGGCCGACACCATGGCGCCCATGGAGAAACCACCGATGGCCCGAAAGGCGTAGTGACGTTGGTCGGTGGTGCCGCCATCTACGGGGTCGTTCCCCTCACTGTTTTTACCACAGGCAGCGAAAAACAGGAGCAGAAGCAAGCAGGCCAAGCAAGGTCGAATTCTTTTCATGACAATCTCCTTATGGAGGGAGTTTACTCGCAGCCTGGATTGACTTGCAAGAGCGGTCATGACTGCCGTAGGATATGCTTGCTTTTTACCTGACCGATGATACCAGGAGGAACATCCATGCAAAATATCCGTGAGCGAAGAATCTGGGCCAGCGGGCTGGTGCTGGCGGTATTTTGGCTGAGTGCGGGATATGTCCGCAGCGGGGAAAACAAGGCCCCGATGTTGTGGCAAATCGAGGGCAAGACTCCTTCCTATCTGTTCGGTACCATTCATCTGCCCGACGATCGCTTGTTGAAATTGCACCCGGCGGTCGACAAAGCCCTGATGGGCGCCCAGCAGGTGTTTACCGAGATACCCATGGACATGAACACCCAGATGAAACTGGCCATGATGTCCATGCTGCCCGACGGTAAGACCCTCAAGGATGTACTGCCAGCCAAGCTCTACACGCGCACCGAGCGAGCCTTTGCCGAAAAGAGCCTGCCCATGTTTGCGCTGACCCGATTCAAAGTTTGGGCCATTGCGGTCCAGGTGATGCTCATCGACCGGCTAATGGAACTGGCGACCAAGACCCCCTTGGACAAGTTCCTGTACCAAAAGGCCGAAGCGGCGGGCATCAAAGTAGCGGGTATCGAAACGCCCCAGGAGCAAATCGACGTCTTCGATTCGCTGAGCCTAAAGGAACAGATCAAAACCCTGAAAGAAGCCCTGGACAAGCGCGAGGAGAACAAGAAGAAAGGCATCGACCCTTTCGAGGAAATGCTCAATATCTATCTGCAAGGCGATTTGGACCAACTGCAAGCCAAGATGAAAGAAGAATACGATCCCAATGACCCGCTGATGAAAAAAATGTGGAAACGCCTGTTTACCGATCGCAATATTCGTATGACCCAACGCATCCAAGAAAAAATCAAAGCCGCGCCGGATCAGTCCTTCTTTTTTGCTATCGGCGCCGGACACATGCCGGGCAAGCAGGGCATCGTCCAATTGCTGCGCAAGGCCGGGCTGAAAGTGGTCCGGGTCAAATCGTAAAAGGAGCCTGCTCACGTTTAAAACCAAAATTACCGAAATGTTCGATATCGAGTTCCCCATCATCGGCGGCACCATGATGCACCTGGCCCGTGCCGAGTACACGGCGGCGGTTTCCGATGCCGGCGGCTTGGGCGTGCTGGCCTCGGCCAATTACAAAGAGATGGATGAATTCCGCGAAACCCTGCGCAAAATCAAGGACAAAACCGAAAAACCCTATGCGGTCAACCTGAACTTCTTTCCCGCCTTGAATCAGATCGACAACAACCTGTACCTGGATGTGATGATCGACGAAGGGGTTCGGGTGGTAGAAACCTCGGGCCACAAAGCCCCAGAAGAGATGGTCGCCCGCATCAAAGACGCGGGCATGAAATGGATGCACAAATGCGTGGGCGTGCGCTATGCCCGCAAGGCCGAAAGCCTCGGTGCCGATGCCGTCACCGTAGTGGGCTATGAAAATGGCGGTGCCACCGGAACCCTGGACATCACCACCCTGTGCCTGATCCCTCGGGTAGTCGATTCGGTAAGCATCCCGGTCATCGGCGGCGGCGGGGTAGGCGACGGCCGCGGGCTGGCAGCGGTGCTGGCCCTGGGCGCCGAGGCAGTCATCGTCGGCACCCGGCTCTTGTTGGCCGAAGAGACCCCCCTGCATCCGGCCATTCAGAAAAAACTCACCGAAAGCTCAGAACTCGACACCCGCTTGGTCTTGCGCTCCATTGGCAACACCCACCGCGTGCTCGACAATGAAACCGCCCAGCAGGTGGCCAAACTCGAAGCGGATGGCGCCGGGCTGGACAAGCTCCTGCCTCTGATTTCGGGCATGATCGTCAAAGAAAAATTCGCCGAAGCCTCCGACGGCGGCCTCTTGGCCTGTGGCCAGGGAATCGGCTTGGGCGAGGAAATCAAGCCCATGCGCGACATCATCCAAAACCTGGTGGCCGAAGCCCACCAAACCACCGCCCGCATAAACCAGCTCATGCCTTCACCTGATTGACAAGCTCCGGGGGGCGGCCGATAATACGAACCATGAAACACAGCCTGATATTTAGTTTGGCGGCAGGGATCTTTTGCCTGGGTTCGGGCGCATGGGGGGCAGACTTGCCCACCGGCTATCTGGTCTGGACCAAAGGCGACGGCAGCGATCCGGCCAGCCGCAAGATCTATCGCATGACCTTGCCGGAAAAGACCGACATCCGGGCCTTGACCTCGGGCCTGCCCGCCGAAGACATCGAAGGCCAGATTAGCCCAGACGGCAAATGGGTGGCTTATGCCAAAGCCAAGTTGCCGGCTTCGAATTATCATCAGACCAAGGGCTGGAAGCTCTACCTGGTCTCGATCCACGGAATCGGCGACGGGCGCGAAGAGATCAAGATAGACGACAATGGCTATTGGCCTAGCTGGGGGCAAGACGGCGAGCTGTATTACTCCCAGGTAGACGAAGAGGGGGATAGCGAACACACCCGCATCATGCGCGTCAGCCTGGATGAAAGAGGCGCCACCCTGCAAAAGAATGAAATATTTAGCACCCGCGAACACTTCGCCGACCAGATCAGCGTTATCAACGAGTGCTTCATGGCACCCGACGGCAGCTGGTTCGCCGGCCGCACCCGCGGCGACGAATCGGTCTCCGGCGTGGGGGCCTTCACCATGAATCCGCCCAGCTTTGTTTTGTTGGCCAAGGCCGGTAGCGTCGGCTGCATGCCACAGGTGGCACCGAGCGGAACCTGGGGCCTGATTGCCGGCCGTGATCATGGCATCCGCTGGGGCGAAGCGCCTTCGGTCGCCGACCGCAAGCAAGATCAGCAACTGATTTTCCCCTTCGACGATCAGGATCTATGCTACCACCCGGGCATTGCCAGCGACGAACAATGGGCCCTTTCGGCACACTCGACCGACAACGATCATGACGCCGGTCCTTATGATCTTTATATTTACAAACTCAACGACAAGACCGCCACCGCGCCTATCGCGCTGGTCGAAGGCTGCTTCAATGGCTGGCCTCACATTTGGGTGGGCGAGCCCAGCGACCCGCCGCCACCCAACCCGCATGTAGATTCTTTCCTGCCCGATTCCTACACTATCGTGGCCGGCCAAGACCTGGTCTTGCATTGGCAAACCAGCTTCGCCGATCAGGTCAATCTCGATCAAGACCCGGTGGACCCGGACGGCAGCCTTTCACTAAGCCCGGCCCAGAGCCAGACCTACACCTTGACCGCCGCCAGTTCCGAAGTCAGCCAAACCCACTCGGCCAGTTTGGCGATCACCGTGGTAGACAGTGAACAGGCAGTGATCATCGAAGACTTTGCCATTGCCCCGACCCAGATGGTCACCGGAGAGACGGCCGTGCTCTCCTGGCAGGTGATGTATCCTCATACCCTGGGATTGAATGACGAGCCGGTCCCACCGGCAGGCAGCCTGGAAGTCAGTCCCATCAACGCCACCGATCGCGAGAAGGACTTCGAGTATACTTTGACCGCGACGGGTCATTCCGGCCCGGTAGTGCAAACGCTTACCCTGACCGTCAGCCCACTAAAGCAAGGTCTCGATGACCGCGGCGGCTGCATGTGCTCCAGCACTGGGCCAAACGGCTGGTGGCTCACCGGCTTGGCCTTACTTTTCTGGGTCCGCCGTAGGCAGGGACATGTCTCCGCCCCCTGATTCGCGACCCCCGTCTTTTCGGCCGCTTTCGGTGGCCAAGCCGGTAGTGCTAACCGCCCTGCTCGGCTTTTCCATGCTGGCGGTTTATTTTCCCCTGACCAACACCGACATCTGGTGGCATCTGGCCGCCGGGCGCAGCATGGTCGAAGAGGGTCGCATCCTTACGGTAGACCCCTTCGGTGCCGGCCACCCAGCCTGGACCAACCTACACTGGCTTTTTCAGGTGCTGGCTTACGGTGCCTATTCGCTCGGCGGAGTGTCCGCGTTGGTCATCGGCAAGTGCCTGCTTTTTGCTATCGCCGTCTTCTTCTTGCTCAAAGCTATCGAGGCCGGCAACCAGGACATCGAAACCGGCAACCAAATGGGCATCCGCTCTTTGGCTATCACCTTTTTGCTGCTCTTCATCATGGCCGGCCGGCATCTGGTCTTCGCCCGACCCATTGTATTCACTCTGCTCTTGTTGGCCGCCAATTTGTTAATCCTGGAACGCTATCAGACCAACAAGCGGCGCTGGCTCTTGTTCTTGCTGCCGCTCACCCAAATCATCTGGAGCAACTCTCAACCGCTTTTCCTGCTAGGGCCAATCGTCATTGCTTGCACCTTACTGGGAGAAGCATTGGCCGCTTTGGCGGCGAAATTACGGCTGCCTGGTTTTCGGCCCCGTCTGCGCTTGGGCGAATGGGGGTGGCTGGCGCTTACATTAATAGCGGTGGGCTTGGCCTGCCTGGCTACTCCCTTCGGTCTGGCCGGTCTCGAGCTGCCCTTCCGCTTACTGGGTCGTATCGATGCCGGGGCCTCCGAGTTGTTCGCCTACGGGGTATCGGAAAACATCCCGCCCTGGGCCTTGGAACGGGCGGGTGCCGTCGGCCTCTGGCCTTTCAAGTGGCTGGCCGCCCTGGCCTTCGCTTCTTTCTTCTGCACCCATCGAAACATCTCGCTCACCCGGCTGGGCCTATTGCTGGCCTTTGGCGCGGTGGCCCTGATGGCCAACCGCAATCTGCTGCTTTTTTACTGGGTGGCCGCCCTGGTGACACCACTCAATCTGGCCGATTGGCTACGTCCCAAAATGGCACGCGGTCACCGTGATTTTCTCTTCCACTTAGTCAAGAGCCCCTGGCCCGCCTTGGTCACCATGCTGGTTTTTCTCTGGCCCCTGGGCAAAACCATGGCCCACAACGGCCCCATCAACCAGCCGGCACCCTTTCGCATTGCCAGCGAGTCCATCCCCAGCCTGCAGAAAATCAAAACGGTCGGGCCGGTGTTCAACTCGGTTCGCTACGGCGGATATTTAATCTGGCAGCTTTTTCCCCACCACCAGGCATTTATCGACGGCCGGCTGGTCTTGCGCTCGAGCGCGGAGTTCGCCGCCTATTTGGACATGCTGGATCGACCGGAACTATTCCAACGGCACGATTTCCAGACCGCCCTGCTGCCAGTTACCAAGCCCGATCGATACCAGCGGCTTATTGGCGAACTTTATCGCAATGTAGACTGGGATTTGATCTTTACCGATGGCACCGAGACCCTTTTTGCCAAAACCGGATCGCATACCCTGTTGCCCATCGACCTTTCTCGGCCCGAGACCCGGCAGCGCATTTTAGAAAACATCCGCCAGCGGCCATTTGGTCATCGCTTGGCACACCAGCAAGCACGCATTCACCTGGGCTTGCTGCTCAATGTGGTGGGTTTGTATGATCAGGCCGAAGAGATCCTGGCCGGGATGGAATCTTGCCAAGCCAAGGTGCTGCTGGCACGCTCCTACTACATGAACCAGAAAGCCATGGCGGCCCTGCGCTTGGCCCACGAAATTCTCGTGGATAAACCGGAAGACATCGACAGTCTCTTATTGGTGGCCCAAATTTCTTTCGACTCCAAAGATTACGATGATGCCCTGCAGCGATCCGAGCAGGTGCTTAGCCTGGATCCTTTCAACCGGGCGGCCCGACAACTCTTGCAGCAAATCAAAGCCAAAAGCCGCGGCCTAACCAAATCGCGGCCTTCCCTACTGGGGACGGCCCCGCCTTGACCTGGTCCATCAGCTGGCTGAGACGAATGGGCCCGGCCACCGCGGCCCTGGTGGCAGTGGCCCTGGCTGCCTCGGCCGCTTCTATGCCGACGGCAGTGCGTCCCGGAGAAACGGTGGTGTTTCTCGGCGACAGCATCACCTGGCAAAACCTTTACCCGGCATACATCGAAAGTTACTTTCTCCGCGCTCATCCAGACTGGAACCTGCGCTTCGTCAATCTGGGCGTGAGAGGCGACACCGCCGCCGATGCCTTGGCCCGCCTGCGCCGCGATCTTGTGCCTCTGCGCCCGGATCGCGTTCTGATCTTGCTGGGCATGAACGATGGCGGCTACCGGGGCCGCAATCGCCTTTTGCTGCGCGCCTACCTCGCCAACCTGGAACAACTGCTCGAAGGCATCCGGGCAAACACCACCGCCCAAATCATGTTACTGACTCCCACCTGCGTCGATCCGGTCGATGCCCGCAGGCAGCGTTACAATCTAATGTTGGCCGACATGGCCAGGGCGGTGGTAGAGCTGGGTCAGCGCAAAGACATACCCGTGCTCAAACTACACCAGGACTTTGCCGCCGCTTTAGACTGGGCCCGGGCCCAGCCAAGTCCGGTCCAACTGATGCACGATCCAATCCACCCGGGCCCGGCCGGCCACCTGGTCATCGCTCGCTTCCTTTTGCGTCATCTCGGTGCCGGCCGCGAAAAAAGAACGGTCATCGATGCCAACAGTCTCAGCTGGCACGAGAATCGAAGCCAGTTCAAACTGGGGCACCACCATGACAACATATATTTGCCGCCGGCCGCCCGTAGCATCAACGCCGGCTTCAACCAACACCTACTGGTACTAGACGGTCTGGCTCAAAACATCCGGCTTTGTGTGGGCGACACCGACTTGGGCAGCTTCACGCCCGCGCAGATGCAAGCCGGCATCGATCTCAACCGTATCGACGCGGCCCCCTGGGTGCGCGAAGCCAAAATTCTCTATCGCTTGCTGCAGGAAAAATGGCGGCTAAGCTACTACCTATGGGATCCTCGCGATCTCGGCCCAGACGCGCTGCTGGCCCCAAGCCCTCCCCGGCCCCCGAAAGCCATAATCGACCTGAACGAAGCCTACCGGCAACTTAACCGGGTAAGCGCCCAAATCGATTCCAGGCCTCTGCCCCCCCAAACCGTTTATCACTTGGAAATTATCCGGCAAAGCAAAGCCCAACCATAATCTTGCTTGAAAAATTATGGTAATTGACTTTTTCTTCGGCTTCCCCTATCTTCTTTCTCCCGGTTTTATCAGCCAGATCGTACCTACCAGCTAGCGAAATTGGGGATTGTGACTATCATTTCTAGGGGCATAACAAATAGAAGGGGGGCAGCAAATGTCAACGAAAGAGAAAAAAGTGAACCCACCAAGAAACAGAAATCGACGAAATACAGAAAAGACCCACCCTAAACGGCGGGTGTTGGTGACCGGTTATCCAGGATTTATCGGCAAATGCCTGGTGCGAAAACTGCTTAAAGCAGAACCGGATAGTGAATTCTACTTGCTGGTCCAAGAGAAGTTCCTAGACGATGCTCACAAGTACATCCGCGGCATTCGCCGCCAACATCGGGAAAAGATACATCTGCTCAAAGGCGACATTGCCGAGACCGATCTGGGCTTGGCCGCGGATGAGCTTCAGCGAATCCGCCGCAAGGTCACCGATATCTACCATTTGGCCGCGGTCTCCTATCTGGGTATCACCAAAGCCAGAATGTGGCGGGTCAATGTGCAAGGAACCCTCAACATGCTCGCCTTGGCCAATGAGGTCGAGCATCTGAAGCGTTTCAACTAGCTGAGCACCTGTTTCGTTTCCGGAGATCGCGAGGGCGTGATTGCCGAGTCCGAGTTAGACGAAGGCCAGCGTTTCCGCAATGCCTACGAATCGACCAAATTCGAGGCCGAAAAAAAGGTCCGCAAAGCCATGGCCCATTTGCCGGTCTCGATCTACCGCCCCTCCATTGTGGTCGGCGATTCCATGACCGGGGAAATCGAACGCTTCGACGG
>JAUVBB010000272.1 GCA_030591445.1 Deltaproteobacteria bacterium
AGCACCGGGGAGCGGGTGGGGGGCAGCACCACCAGGACTTTGTCGAATTCGGATCCTTGGCTCTTGTGCACCGTGGTGGCATAAACGCGCTCATGGGCCGGCAAACGAGCGGGCAAAAAGCTGCGCACCGTGCCCTGGGGGCCGGAAAAAAAAGCCCGGCGGGCGCCACCGGCGGCCGGGTCGGCGGCAATGATGCCAATGTCTCCATTGAACAGCGCCAAGGGGTAATCATTGCGCAGGATCATAAGCGCTTGGCCCACGTACCAGTCACGACCCTGCTCCAGATTATAGGTTCGGCGCAACAAGTTCTCGATTTTCCGGTTGAGATTGCTAACTCCCCAACGGCCACGGCGATGGGCAGCCAAAACCCTGAAATCGCCCAGTTTGGCCAGCGCGGCCACCGGCTCTGTTTCGGCGAGATAGGCTCCGTAGCCTGCTTGCACCAGGGAATGGAACTCGGCCTCGTCAGCTGGTTCGATGCGCCGAACATCGGGCAAAGATGGATCGTCAAGAATGGCAAGCACCGCCGGGGCATCATTTTGCAGAATGGCCCGGGCCGCCTGACCGATACCGCTGTCGGCACCAAAGCGATAACTATGACTGAGCCGGGCAATGCACTGGCCAATCGGTGCCGGCCCCGGATCCCGACCCACGGCACAAATATCGCCCAGAATGGCGCCTACCTCCACGGAAGCCAGTTGATTGGGATCGCCCAGTAAGATCAAATGGGCATCGGCCGGCACGGCCTCCAGCAAGCGGCTCATCATGGCCAGATCAACCATGGAGGCCTCATCGACCACCAAGACATCGACTGGCAGGGGCCGTGCGGCGTGATAACGAAAGCGGGTGGGCCGAGCCGGATGAACCCCCAAGGCCCGGTGCAAAGTTGCCGCCTGGCTGGGAATGCCCGCGCGGATTTTGTCGGCACATACCAGGGCGCGCTCACCGTCGGCCGCGCTGGCTTGGCTCACCGAGCTAAGCAAACGCGCGGCCGCTTTGCCGGTGGGCGCCAATAGCTGGATGCGTAGCTTTTGGCCCTTCGCCTCTGCCTGTTCCAGCAACAGGATCAGAATCTTAACCACGGTGGTGGTTTTGCCGGTACCAGGCCCGCCGGCAATCACGGTCAGCTGGCGACGAACCGCCTTTGCCGCCGCGTCGCTCTGCTCGGCCAACAAGGCATTGTCGGCGTGATCGGCAAACAAGCGGTCGAGACCTTGGGCAAGCAAAACCTCGTCCACCGCCGCCCCTTCGGCACCAACCCGCTCTTGCAGCATGGCGGCCAGCCGCGCCTGGTACATCCAGTAGCGCGCCAAGTAGAGGCGACCACCGGCATCGAGCACCAGCGGACGGCTAGGCCGTGGTCCTGGGCTGAGTTCCACCAGAGGGCTTTTGGCTAAGATTGCCATCCAATCATCCGCGGCCGGCCAGGAAAAATCTGCTTGGGGCTCGCCTTCGGCATTAACAATGGGCTGGGCGCTTAGCCGTCTCAGCTCCAAACAAGCATGTCCCTGTTGGCTAAAGCGACTCACCGCCGCCGCCCCTAGCAAGACCCACTCATGGTCTTCTGCCGCCAGCCGACCCATGCAGCGGGCAAAAGCCAGGTCGAGCTCGGAGAAATATCCAAGCTCGCCCAATCGCAAAAGACCCTCACTCATTTTGGCCCTCCGCCGGCAAAAAATGCGGACAGGTCTTCGATCAGGGCCCGCGTCGGCCGGTCGGCAAAGACGCCCCGGTGATGACCGGAGGCCGGCTCCATACCCCGAAGAAACAGGTAGAACACACCGCCAAAGTGCGCTTCATAATCATAATCGGCAAGCCGCCGGCCCAGGTATCGATGCAGGGCCACGCAATAGATGTGATACTGCAAATAATAATGATGTTGGGCCATGGCCGTTTGCAAGCAAGACGGGGTGTAATCGCCCGCTTCATCGCCCAGATGGTTGGATTTGTAGTCCAACAGATAGGTACGACCCTGGAACTGGAACGACAAGTCGATAAAGCCCTTGAGAAATCCACTGAGTCGGGGCGCGCCTAACTCGGTTAAGCTATCGGGATAGGACTTGGGCCAAGCCGGACTCTGGTGCTGGGCAAACAAGCGCGCGAGCCCGGGGCCGGTCTCGCGGCCGGAGTCCGTGGTCGGCAACAAAAATTCCATTTCACAAAACTTGTCCCGATCAGAAATCCGCCTTAGACAAAAATCTTCTGGGCTCGAAGCCAGCGGCGTCGCCAAAATCTCAGCGAGGGCCTGACTAAGCGGTTTTTGCCAGCGCTTGCGGTCCAAACCATATAGATCTAGCTTTTGCGTCACCGCTTCTTCGAGCTTAGGTCCTCGCTCGCCGGTAAAATCAAGCTCTTCCAGCAAATGGTGAAAGAAATTACCAGCCCGGGTTCCGCGCTCGAAATCGGCCAGGGCGACCTTTTGACCGCCAGTATCAGGCGCCGGCAAATGACCTTCGTCAGCTTTGGCCGCGGCCACCAAGGAGGAAAAACTGGCCACCCGCAAACTTTGCTTCACCACCCGGGTAGCTGGCGGGCGCTGCAATGGCCCAAAGATTTCCGCCGCCGACTGATAGCGACAAGTTTTGGCCGGGGGCAACTCGCTCAAGGCGATGGCCCCATCGGCATCTGCCACCAGGCCGGCCAAGATTTGATCGGCCTGATCGCCAGCGCAAAGTTCGGCAACCTTTTTACCCATGGCCGACAGATCATGATAGCGGCCAGGATCGAAAAGCAGGAAACCCAAGGGCGAAAGTTCCTTGACCTCGGCCTGGCTGTAGACCGCCACACATAAATGCTGGGCCCGCGTCAGGGCCACGTAGGTCAGCCGTAGGCTTTCGGCAAAAGCCTCGTGGCGGGCCTGGCGCAAACTCTGTTCGAAGCGAGCGGAGCCGAGGTCCAGACGGGGCAAATTGTCTAGTTGGGAATCATGAAAAACCGGCGCGCCAGTTCTCCGGCCGCGATGGCCTTGCCACAGGTAGGGGCAATAAACCACCGGGAATTGCAGTCCCTTGCTCTTGTGCACGGTCACCAGGGTAACGGCCCGGGCATCGCTCTCCAGCCTAAGCTGGGCCACCTCGTCGGTATGGGCATCGTACTCCCGTTGACTGGCCAGCCAGCGAATCAGCCCGGTGCTGCCCAAACGCCCGTGCGCGGCGGCGGCATGCAGCAGTTCGGCCAAATGCAGAAAATTGGTCAGCCGCCGCTCGCCATTGGTCAGGGCCAGCAAACGAGCCTGGGTCGAGACTGATTTCTGGTCGGGGCGAAAATCCATCAAGGCGCGAAAGGCGCGCAAGAAGCCATGTTGTGCCCACATGCGCTGCCAATGCCGAAATTGAATCACCCAGTGGCCAAATCCCTCGTCGTCTTCGCCCAGCGCCCAAACCTCACTGCCGTCGAGACCCATGAGCTCGGTGCTCAAGGCCGTTTTCAAGCAAACGCTGTCACCGGACTCGATCACCGCGCGCATCCACCGGTTCATGTCCGCGGCCTCGGCAGAGGCAAAAACACTGGCATCAGTGCGCAACACACTCGGAACCCCTTGCGCTGCCAATGCTGCTTGCAGCTCACGTGCCTGATAGCGATCCCGCACCAGAATGGCTATGTCACCGGCGTGCAAGGCACGCTTGCTTTCTTCGGCGCCCTTCCCGCTGGGCAGAGTGGCACCAGCCGATAATAAATTCGCCACCTCCATGGCCATCCAGGCGGGCAAATGAGCCTTGTCCTTGGCATCGCCGGCTATTTTCTTAAGTTGTAATGCCGGCGGCGATTTGCCGTCGATCAGTAGCTGGTCTTTGCCCTCAGGCTGCGGCTCTACCGGATAAAAGCGAATCGTATCAAAAAGAAAGGGATTGGCATTGCCGGCGAACAAGGTATTGACCGCGCGGATCAGCTTGGGATCCGATCGGTAGTTTCGTCCCAGGGTGTGGGTCCGGTCGCCCGCTACCCGAACCGCCTCGAGATAGGCAAAAATATCCGCGCCCCGAAAAGCGTAAATCGACTGCTTGGGATCACCGATGAGAAAAACCGGATGGGCAGAGCCTTCAAAGATACGGCTAAAAATCCGGTATTGCACCGGGTCGGTGTCTTGAAACTCGTCGATCAGTGCCGCGGCAAATCGCCGGCGTACCGCCCGGACCAAACGCTCGCGACCGGGCCCAGCCAGAGCCCGGTCGAGTTGGCGCAACAAGTCATCGAAAGACTGTAGATTCCGCTCGGCTTTGCGCCGATCCAGCTCGGCGCGGGCATAGTCGACCAGCCGACGTTTGAAATCAGTCCCCAAAGCCAGCAATCGATCGCAAGCCAAGATGAAATCATGCTGCGGCGGCGCTTGTCCGGCCGCGGTTTTTTTGCCCAGATTATCCGAAGAGAAATGCTCGCAAGCCTTCGGCGGGGGCGCGCCGCTGGGCGTTTTTTCGGCCAAGAAACTCTCTATCTGCCCGAACCACTTTTTAAGATTGCCCTGGTGAAAACTCTTGCGACTAAGCCCCGCGCAATCGGCCAAACAGGCATGGAAGCCCGCTTGATCTTTTTGCCAAATTTCGTAGGCCTGACCATAGGCGGCCAAGAACTCATCCAGGCCGCTTGCTTCCTGGCCCGGATCCGGCAACAAATCCAATTGGCTCAAAATGGCCGTCCGGGTGTCGGCCAGCAACTTGCCTGGTTTCAAGCCACTACCATCAAGAAAACGGGCGTAGAACTCAGGTGCTTGATAGACCTCTCGCGCCCAAAAATCGATGACCACATCTTGCAACAGGGGACCGAGATCCTGCAGCAGCTCGGTCTCGAAGGAGATACCACTCTCGAAGGCATTTTCGCGTAAAACCCGGCTGCAAAAACCATGGATGGTGGAAATCGCGGCCTCGTCGAAACTGCGCAATGCCTCCGCCAAACGCCGGCGGGCCGTTTTGTCCTCACTGGCCGCCCAGGCCAAGCGGATGCGCCCGCGAATGCGCTCGCGCAGCTCTGCGGTCGCCGCCTCGGTAAAGGTCACCACCAGAATTTCGCTCGCCTTGAGCCCTTGCTCCACGATCAGGCGCAGGTAGAGAGTGGCGATGGTGTGGGTCTTGCCGGTCCCAGCGCTGGCCTCAATGAGATTGGTGCCGGCCAGTTCGACGGCTTGCGGATCTAGCAGTTTCAAAGGCGGCCTCCCTCGAAACTGGCAAGCATCGGCGCGAAAACGGCAAGAGCCAAGCGGGAAAAGCGCAACTCTGGATCCGAAGTCGACTCGACCAGAGGGTCAGTCGGCCCGAACACCCGCTGGATGGATTCGGATTCCCCCTCTCCCTGCTCAGCTCCGAAACGGACAAACTCTTTGCGCGCGTGGCCCAAGGCTTCGCGATGCGCCTCGGCTTCGTTCCCTTGCGCCTGTTTCCGGCGGCTGGCATAGACATAGGCGGTCTCCGGAAAGAAGCGCAATGGCTCACGCAGGCCCAGGGCATACAAATCCAATAGCCGACCGAGGATCTCGCCAGCGTCGGTCTCGGGCGGGCCGAAACCCTGCATCTCGATCTTCCTTTTTTTCATCCCCAGCAGCATGGTGCTAGCCGGCCGATCGCGCTCTGGCAGGCAAAGCATCGCCAGGTGACGAATCCAGGCCGCCAACAATCGCTTGGCCTTGAGCCTGCCGAAACTATAGAACAACTGAACATCCGGCCAGATATTACTCAGCTGCCCCGAAAGCCGCATCCCATGCGCAGAGAACTCGACAGACAGCGAACGAGGTTTGCCGGCTTGGGTCAATTGCTCGACTTGCTTAGCCAAGGGCGATATCTCGGCGACCATTTCCCGATAGGCCACCCGGCCCATCGACCCCAGGGGCAAAACCCCCCGGCCCCGAGCAAAGGACCCCGCCAAATCCAGGTCCTGACCCGCCAAGGCCCGTTCTAAAAGATCCTGGCCGAGTAGATAGCGGGACAAGGCATCGATCTCTAGTGGTTCTCGTTCGGCGAGGGCCGCTTCCTCGCCGCGGAAAGAAACACCCAGGCGCTTTTGCAACAAAGTATCCACCGGCCGCGTGAAGAAGCGAATGAGTTCCTCCAGATCGACGTTCACAGCCGTAGGCTCACTGGCGGGCAAAGGACGATCCAGATAGGCTGCCGGTGCTTGTTTGGGATCACGCAAGGCTTGCGCGCCCTCGAAACAACTTTCCGCGTAGGAGAACAAAGCGCCTGGCGAAGATGGGCTGAAATACTCGGGATGAAAGGCTTGTAGATGATGAACGGTTTGCAGGCGCGGCCATAGATCAGATTTCTCTTTAGGCGCGGCCGACGGTGATGGGGGCAGCTCAAAACTCTCGTTGATCACATCGATCAACTCATTGACCAGTACCGAAGGACCCAAGGGAGAATTGTCCCTTTGGCTGCGGCCAACATAGAAAATCAGCAGCCGTTCCCTGGCCGAGAGCAAGGTTTCGAGAAACAAGTAGCGATCATCGGCGCGAACCGAACGGTCACCGATGCGGGGATGCTCGGCCATCAGATTGAAGGCCAGCCGCCCTGTGCTACGCGGAAAAGCGCCATCGTTCATGCCCAGCAAGCAAATCACCCGAAAGGGAATCGAGCGCATGGGCAAGAGATTACAGAAAGTAACTCCCCCGGTCAGGAAGCCGCGAGAAGACCAACGCCGAGAAAACTGCTCTTCCAGATAGGCCTGCACCATCTCCAGATCTACCTGGGCATCAAAACCCGCATTCTTGGCCCGCCGAGACAGTTGGGCCAAGGCTTCGCCGACCGACTGAAGTTCGCCATCGTCGTCCGCCAGAAGCTCCGCCCCCATGGCTGTCAATTCGTCTTGCCATTCGGCGATGCTGCGTTTTTTTCGTAGCCGAGACCAGCGGTCAAAAAGGGTCGTGCAGAAACTTGCCAGCCGACCCACGGTCAGAGCCAGCCGGCCTTCCACTTCATCGAAGGGAAGTACGCCACCAAATAGGCTTTCGCCCTCGCCGGGCAAAGCCAAACCAAGCAACATGCGATCCAGACCAAAGCGCCAGGTGTTCTCCGGCAAGCCCGGTTGACCAAGTTCGGCGCGATGATCGGCATCCGCGCCCCAACGGATTTGCAGTTCATCGACCCAGCCGCGAATTTGCTCCACATCGTCGTCATCCAGAGAAAAGCGCTGCCGAATCGGCTCCCTTTGCAGCAGATCGAGTAGCTCGACCGCCGTTGCCCGGCTATGACGTCCGGCCAGCAAAGCCAAAAAAGCATCGAGTTCCGGGACCTGCAAGCGCTGGCTACGATCAGCGATTCCAAACGGAATCCTTTGCTCGGTCGGAGCCGAGCCAAAGACCGAATCTACCAAGGGGGCGTATTTCTCGATGTCAGGAGTCATGACAATTACGTCGTGGGGCTGCAAAGTCGGATCCTGGTCGAACAGGCGACGAAGCTGATCGGCGAGAACCTCCACTTCCCTGAGCGGACTGTGACATGCGTGCAAAGCGATGGACTCATCCTGCGGGTGAAGTTGCCGGGGCGGGCCCTCGGATCGCAGATGAAGAATGTCCGCCTGCAGTGCCGTCAACATACCGGCATCCGCGGCTGGGGACGGGTCCTCGAACAGATTTTCATCCGGCTGCAGGTAGTCTACCGAACCCTCGATCAACTGTTGGTAATCCCGGCCCAAGCGCCCCATCGACGCCAATAGCGGATGTCCCTGATCGAGGTGCAGGCGCTCTTCGGCGAGGTCCGGATCACCGGTCAAGTGGCCGGTGGCCCTGATGATTTCCCGGCGGGAGCGGATGTCGCCCCAGTACTCTTGCGAGGGACTCAGCAAAAACAGGTTAACCTCGACCCTTTCGGCCACGGCCGCCAAAACCTGCAAGATAAGCGGCGGCAAAGAAGAAACACCGAAAAGACTGAGGCGCTGGGGCAACGCGGAACCCGCCTCTTGGCTCTTGCGCAGGGTTTGGAAAAACTGTTGGGCCCGCGCCGCCACATGGACTGAACCAAAGCGGTCAACCAAGGCTTGCCATAGAATGGCTTGCCAGTGCTCTTGGCGTCCCGCCTCCCATTCGACCAACAGGTCGGGACGAAAGAGCGTGTACTGGTCAAACACTTCGGCAATTCTACGAGCCAACTGATATCGTTTGTGGTCGCTATCATCGATGGCCAAATAATTGCGCAGGCTTTCGAATTCCGGCTGATCAATGTGGTCGGGCAACAGAGCCAAAATTGACCAGGGCAAGCTCTCCACATGAAAAGAATCCGCCGTCTCCGCCTCGTCTCCCAATACCGCCTCGAACAATTGCCGACACAGATCCCGAGGAAAGGGGAAACGCGCGTTGGCCCAAATACCGAAACGCTGCGCAAGCTCCATGCCCAGCCAGGTTCGCATGCCCAAACTCTGGGTTGCGATCCACTCCGGTTCCCAGATCGCAAGCCCGGTTTGTTGCAAGCACCCGGCCAGGGCCTCGATCAGCTTCTCCATCCGGTTGCTGTGAAATATCCGAATCATGCTCCACCACCACTGTAAGCGTATAGAGGCTCAGACTTGGGCGAGCGAGTCAAGCAATCAGTTTTGTCCCCGACCTCCCACCCGATTCAGGAAATTGGAAAGACAAATTTGTTCATGGCCCGGGACAGCCAAGCTGCCCATTGTCGGTCGTAGCCGGCAGAAAATTGGGGCGGGAGATCTGGGTTTGGCCGAAGATTTTGTACTTAGACGCCAGGGAAGGAGCTTACGTACTTGATTTTGATGTCAGGAAAGGAGGTGACGATTTGCACTTTTAGATCGGGAAATGAGCTGACTATTTTCCATTTGCCGCATTTGTCGGGAAAAGAGCTCACTTTTTCTACCTTGAGATCAGGAAAGGACGAGACCACTTGCACCTTCAGATCAGGAAAGGACTTGACGATTTGCACCTTCCCCCAGAGCTTTTTGCCCTTGTACTTACAGTCAGAACCAACTTTGCCGGCCAAAGCCACCGAGCCCGCCATCAGAATGCCAAGTACCGCTGCCACCGTTACGAATTTTCTCATTGTCCACCCTCCTGATTCGTTTGCCTGTCTTCAGTAGAAAATATGCCGAACTACCAATGCTTAAGAAGACGGCAAGATTCTCGGGATTACCACAAAAAAAACCCGGGAGCTATCCCGGGCTTAAGTCAGCAAATAGATCGACTAGTTGAAAATTTTCTCGAGTTCCTTCTCTATCACATTTTCGCGCACGTTTTTAGCAATACTGATTTCTTTGATTAGCAGATTTCGGGCGGTGTCGAGCATTTTGCGTTCGCCAAAACTGAGATCCTTGTCAAATTTGAGTAAGTATAGATCGCGCAGCACTTCGGCAATATCAAAAATGGAACCCGTTTTGATTTTTTCCATGTATTCTCGGTAGCGACGGTTCCAGGTCTGGCTTTTTACCGCAATCCCTTTTTCTTTCAATACCTTGAATACGTCTTTAACCTTGGCTTTGGGAATTACACCCCTGAGTCCGACCGAATTCACTTTGCCGGTGGGAATCATGATTTTCATATTGTTATCGAGTATCTTCAGTACGTACACATCTTGTTTTTCCCCCAGGATTTCTCTCTTTTCAATGCCCATCACTTCTCCAACCCCATGGGCTGGGTAGACCGCCTTATCTCCTATTCTGAAACTCAACTGCATGCGTTCTCCCCTTTTCATGTAGGTTTTGACACGTTTCAGCGTTCGCAGGCTACCATAGACTGGAATTCCAAGTCAATTGAAAAAGATTTTCAGGGAGATCAGACTTGAGTTACAGCGGTTTTTTTACGATAATCACCATCATGAACAAGAACATAGTCATCATTTCAATTTTCTTGCTGGGATATCAATCACTTGGCACCGCTAACGCGGGGGCTGCCGGCGAACTGAGTTTGGCGGAAGCCCAGGCTTTGGCCAAAAAAGCAAACCCCTCGCTTGGGCTTACTCAGGAGAAGCTATACCAGACTGAGCTGCTCATTGATAAGGCCTGGTCCATGTACAAGCCACA